>JBNLEN010000151.1:0-15050 GCA_050304975.1 Polyangiaceae bacterium | reverse complement strand
CCGGCATGCGCGCTGGACGTCGACGCCCGACGGCTGCGTCGAGCTGTTGGTCAACAACCAGCGCCTGCTGGGTCGCTATCGTTTCGAAACGGAGACAGCGGACTTTCTGATCTGCGCGCGCTGCGGCGGCAACGTTGCAGCCACGTGCGAGGTTGACGGGCAGCTCTACGCTGTACTGAACGTGGACGCGTCCGAGGCACTGCGTCATTTGGCCGAGCCTAGGGACCACGTGGCAGAGACAAAAGCTAACGTTGACTTCTCTGGTGAAACGATCGCGGAACGCCTTGCGCGGCGTAAGTCCAAGTGGTCACCCGCTCGTTGGGTGGAAACGGCGCAAACCACCTGATGAGCGCCTCCCGCAAGCTCAAAGAGCACGCGTCGCCAAGGCTGCGCCGCCAAGGCTGCGCCGCTCGTCTCGACATGGTATGCCCGGTATCCTGCGGAGGCGCTGACTGATGAATCGAACCGGAAATTACGTGGTGGCGGGCGCGGCAGGTGTCCTTGGATTGCTGGTTGCACTACCTGCAGCGGCCGCAGAGCGCGTGCTGGTGGAGCAGAGCATTTGGCACCAAGACGTTGCCGGGTTGCCTGATTATGTGAACATGCACATCTACGTACCCGATCAATTGGCGCCCAACCCGCCAATTGTGGTGGCGCCGCATCACTGTCAGGGCACAGCATCCAGCACCTACACGGAGATGGCCAGCCTGCGAACGATTGCGGATAGCAACGGCTTCATTATGATCTATCCCGAAGCGACCGGGCAAAACTGCTGGGACGCTGGCTCTGAGCGATCCATGTCCAACGGCGGCGGAGGCGATACGGGCGCGATCGTGCAGATGGTCAACTACGCCCTTTCCGAATATGACGGAGATGCGGGCAGAGTCTACGTGGTTGGGGGCTCCTCCGGTGGGATCATGACTGAGGCGCTGCTGGGGGTTTACCCGGACGTATTCATGGCAGGAATCTCCCTGATGGGAGTGCCCTGCGGTTGCTGGGCAGAGGGTTACAACGATATCACCGGCAATGGCTCATCGGCTCAGTGGGCCGGCGCCTGCGCGGGCGGCAATATCAGTAAGACGGGCCAAGAGTGGGGAGATCTCGCGCGCTCTTTCTACCCCGGCTACAGCGGTCACCGCCCCCGTTTGCAACGCTGGCACGGCGCAGATGACACCGTCATCCACTTCAACAATTTCGCTGAGAGCATCAAGCAATGGACCAATCTGCTGGAGCTCAGCGAGTCGCCGACAGGCGCTGATACGCCGAGCAATGGAGTGACCCACCAATACTGGGAGAACGACTGCGGCTACGTGGTGTTCGAATCGTTTGAGATGGCCGGTGTTGCTCACAACGTTCCCTTCGACGGAGCGGCAGTGGCGGCCTTCTTTGGTTTGGATGTCGTCGGTGGGCTGGATCCGGAAACGGAAGCCTGCGGCGGTGACGTAGGCGGTGAAGGCGGCATGGGAGGTAGCGGGGGGACGGATGCGTCTGGCGGAGAAGGCGGCACCGGCGGCTCGATGCTGGGTGGAGCCGGGGGTGATATGGCGATGGGCGGCGCGCCGGCGAGTGATGGGGGCGGCGGCACAACAGCTGAAGGCGGAGGCGGAACGGACGCCAGCGTTGGCGGAGCTGCAGGCAACGCTGGCGTTGCGGGCATGACGGGGCTAGGCGGCGCTGTCGGACTTGGCGGGGATCCTGCTCAAGCAGGGACGACTGGTACTCCGACGACAACGAGTGAGGATTCCGGCTGCGCGTGCAGCCTGCCCCGACATCGACCAGGCGAGATGCCGTGGGCCACGATGCTCGGCGTCGCGGCGTTGGCACTCCTCGCAGGCCGGCGTCGCAGTCTCTGAGTCGCCTATCGGCCTACTTATCGACCACTTCGAGTTCGATCAGCTCGTCTATTTCCACGTCACGCACCTCTGCAAAGAGTCGGAGCGCTTCCGTCAATTCGACAGCTTGGCAGTCAGGTAGTGCTCGGTAGATCGTCCCCGTGTACGGCTCAAGCAACACGACCCGGTCCACATGCGTGGAGCAGCGTGGTAGTTCAGGGTCAGCATCACTACGAGTGTAGACCGCATAATCCTGGGTCCTCTCGTCGCACAGCTCTCCGGTTGCGTACAGCCCGACACTACAGTCAGCGTCGGAGAAGTAGGAGCCGCTGGCGTAGCTGTTGCCCTGCGGCACGCAACGCCGGGTGCCGTCAGTCATGATGGCGGGAGTGCAGGCAACCCCCAGCTCTTGGTCGTACCATTCGCTGCGCTGGGTGGGTCGACCCGCTGTCGCAGCAACACTGAGCGCTCGCAGGCGGTCACTGCCGCTCTCCACCACAGGCAGCGACGGGAAGGTACCAAGTGGTAGCTCATCGCCGAAGGCACGCAGGATTTGGTTTGCTGGAATCGACTGTTCATCACACTGGTCGACAATGACCTCGCTGTACTTGGGGCCATCAACAACCTCACCGACTTCATACACTCGGTACTGTCCTCCGCAGGAGTCTGGGTAGGACAGGATGTAGGACGGCTCGGCTCTGTTGCACTCGTCCTGGGTGACTTCAATCACGGGATCGCTCATGCAATCGGCCGACACATACGGTCCGCCTAGGTGTCCGTAGGTGCCGGGCATGCACACCCAACCGTTGTCCGCAGCATACGGATCCGGATAACAAGTCTCATCCGCGTAGAGCAGATCCACTTGCACCGAGCTACCGTCCTCGCCGTCGAGGTAGCCTACAGATAGCTGGGCCTCCTCATCTACCAGGTCCACTCGTCGCGTGGCGCTCACGTAGTTTTGGGGGTCGGCCGCTACCGCCGAAAAGTATTCGCTACCAGCTCCCACCTCTTGCATCACGCATTGGCCCTCGGCGTCTAGTCGATACACCGCAGCTGGACTGATGGGGGCGACAACCTCTAGGTACTCAAAGCGCTCGACGCCGCAGCCGCTGGTGGAGGCGACTGGGAGTTGCACCAGTCCGCCAACCTTGATTGGCAAACAGGTGGAGCCGGAGGTAACGACGGGCTCGGTGCAGGCATCGTCGGCGAAGTACGGCAAACTGAACCCGGCGCTGATGCAGTGATAGGTTTGATCGTCGCCGAGACCTTGCTGGAATGAGCAGTACTGCTCCAGCTCCGTATCGTACAGGCTAGTAAATGTTTCCGCGCCCTGCCCGTCGCTGGTCACCCGAACGGTGAGGCGTGAACCGGAACGGTAGGGTCCAGTGTTCGGCGGCAGATCTACGCCCGCGTCATCCTGGGCGGTGCCATCACCGGCGTCAGGGCCATCGGCGCTGTCGTCGTCTGCTTGGTCATCGTCGGCGGGGCTGTCGTCGTCATCCGCAGGGGCGTCATCGTCGTCAGTGCTGTCGTCCGCATCGTCGTCACCACCATTGACGTCATCATCGTCCATAGCTCCGGCTCCCGCATCATCGTCGGCGGTGCTTTTGGAGTCGCTCGACTCCGTGCAAGCCGCCAAGGCCAGGGCGGCGACTGCGGTCAAGGGTAGGTACGAGCGGGGGGCGGATAGAAACACGGGGGATTCTCCAAGTGGGATGTGAGCGGCAGACCAGGGTACCCTAATGGAGGCGGACGCGCCCAACAACTCGGTGTTTCGCGGCGTAGCTCAGCGCCCCAGAGCCGCACCTGGCCAGGAGCATGATCCAGCTAGCCCGGAGGAAACAATCGACCCGCCCACCGCGGCTCTAGATTTCTACCGGGCCAGCACGTTGCACGCCCAGTCGAATCGCAGTTGGTAGACAGACGTCTCATCCCCCCCGGCCAGGTTGGGAAGGTCCGTGCATTCGATGCTCCCGGAAAGCCGCTCACTCGCCACCGTGTGGGCGCAGGAAGCAGCCCCTGCCTCAAAGCTGTACGTGTCAACGCCGCCGTCTGGGCTTGGGAATTGGAGGGTGAGCTCCAACGTCGAAAGCTTGGTCTCCTGATCGCTATCCACCAGGGCAAAGGTGAAATAGACACTCGTCTCGCTTGGCACATCGCTGTCTTCCAGAGCTAAGTTCGAGGCGCGGAACATCATACCTTCGGCCTTAGACATCGGCACGCGGCTGTAGCAATCAATGCCGTCGCTGTCGTTGATGTAGTAATCCCTCGAAAACTCTATCTCAAACTGTTCGTCTGGGGCCCAAACGCCATCTCCGGTGATGGACAGGGCCAGACTGCCTCCTCCTGGGCCGTCATCGTCGGGATTATCATCGTCGGGATTATCATCGTCCGGCGCGGACAAATCGTCAGCCCCCGAGTCACTCATCAAGGCGTCTTCAGACTTATCGTTCGCGGGCGTCGAGTCACAGCCGGCAAGAGCGCCGCAAAGCACTCCGAACCACAGGGCGTGAGCTGATAGGTAGGTCATATCCAAATCAGCCTATCACAACGCACGCGAGCAAACAAAACCCTAACGCGCACCACTTGTTTCACCAAACTCACCACTCAGCACCGTCCAAAGCGGACATGTATCACCACGTTCGCCCTACACTCACCCATCGCGAGCATTCAGCCTGGACTGAGTCATCTCGGATGATGTGTCCCCATTCCTCCGGTAGCTCCGGGGGCCGGACACTTTGTTTCACCTCCTGCCCCGAACCCGAGCCACGCTCGTTCAAACGCGGTTTGCGAGGGGACGTGGCGATTGGACCGATGGCGCTGGGGCACGGTACGCTGAGTCCTCCCTGGAAGAACCAGTGCATGTGCTCTGGCGGATACTTGGTCTGTACCTGGTGAATGTCTTCGGTCAGAAATCTCAGCGCGTCGGCGTCGGTCAGGATGCCTTCGTGCGTAGCGTTGAAGCCACGCTGCAGCGAGGCTTCTTCCTGCGCTGTGGCCCGCATCTGGCTTGAGAGAGGCGCCGCGCGATTGTCTTGGCTGGCCATCGCCTGCGCGCCACCCGGGCACCACTCGCGAACTGACTAGCGCTCGCCCACCGGGAGGATCAGATCTTCGAGGAAGAACGCGGCCAGGTCGTGTCGCCCTGTTAGCCCCGCCTTCTTGTAAACCGAGCGGGCTTGCTGGCGGGCAGTCGCCTCCGTGACGGAGCGGACGTGCGCTATCTCACGATGGCTTAGCCCCTTCAAGAGCAGCAGTCCAACCTCCTTTTCGGCAGGCGAAAGCCGCCACCGGTCGAACTGTTCGTCAATGGCTTGGCTCAGACCGCGCATGAGATCCCGGGCTTCGCCGCGCCACCGCTCAGCCTCGGCATTGCTCTTCGCGAGCTCATCGGCAAGCGAGCGCGCTTCCGCAGAGGCTGTTCGAGCCAGACGCGTCACTTGTATCAGCTTGCGGGCGACCAGCGCCGCACCCAGAAACCCGACGAACAGGATCGTCCCCTCGACGACGACGTGGGCGAGCGGCGTGCCTTCGCGGAGATCAGAGACGAGATCGACGCCCGCTAGTCCTGCCATGATCAGGAACGCGACCAACATGAGCGTTAGAAGCGGTCGTTCGGATGTGAAGTCAACCTCGCTCAAGTGCACGCAATTCCTTTCATATCACATGCGTAGGATAGGCGAAATGCACCACAACGACCATCTTAGCCCGCAAGTCATACCGCTGGAGGTCTCAACATGGACACGCTGTTCTTCCACCCCAAAGTCGTTCACATCCCCATCGCCCTTGGGGCGCTAATGCCCCTGCTCGCCGGTGGCATTCTGCTGTCTTGGTGGCGCCAATGGTTGCCTGTCAGGACCTGGGTGCTAGTCGTGGGACTGCAGGCACTTCTACTTGGATCCGGCATCATTGCCCTGCAGAGCGGCGAGTCCGAGGAAGACCGCGTCGAGCAGATCGTCGCAGAGCAGGCCATCGAGGCGCATGAAGAGGCGGCCGAGCTCTTTGTGGGGGCGAGTGGAGGCGTGCTCGGCTTGATGTTGCTTGCTCTGGCCATCAGCCGTAGCAAGGGCGGGCTACCAGCCGCCTCTGTGGCGACTCTGGGAACTGTTGTTGTCTTGGCTCTCGGATATCGCACGGGGCAAGCCGGTGGAGACCTAGTCTATCGCCACAACGCGGCAAGTGTGTACAGCTGGTCTAGCCCAGCATCGCCGCGCTCAGCAGGACACCTCCTGAACGGACGCGCTGGAGGAGAACACGGCGACGAGGACGACTGAGCCCGTCCACGGCAGCGTTCGGAAGCTAGCTGCAGCGCGGCAAGTGCACGTCAAAGCGTGTACCTTCACCCTGCTTGGAGTGAACATCCACGCGGCCCCCTGCGTTGTGCACGATGGAATACAATGTCGCCAGCCCAAGCCCGCTTCCACCCGCATCACTTCGGGTGGTGAAAAATGGTTCGAACACGTGCTCGATTACGTCTGCCGGTATCCCCTTGCCTTGGTCGCTAACGCTGATGATCACCTCTGGCTCAGACCTCGCCGAAACGAACCCAGCTTCGCCCCAGACGGCTCTTGCGCGGACCGTCACGGTTCCGCCGGACGGCATAGCTTCGCACGCGTTGATGACTAGGTTCATCAGCACCTGTGTGAGTTGGCCACGTGGGATCATGACTGCGCCGATCTCCGGTTCAACACGGAGTTCCAAGCGCGTCGCGCTGAAGACGATGCTGGACAGGAACTTGGCGTTCTCTGACAAGAAGTCGTTGATATCGACATGCTCCGCCTCGGTTTTTTGGGCTCGGGCGACATCCAATAGCTGCCGCACCAGCCGACCCCCAGTCTCCAAGCCCTCCTGCGCTGCTTCGAGATCTTCTATGGCAGGGTGATCGGCTGGAAGCTCTTGGACTGCCAAGTCAACGCTGCCCCCGACGGCGGTGAGTACATTCCGAAAGTCATGGGCAATCCCGCCGGTAACTCTACCGATGGCCTCCATCTTCTCGGCCTGCCGTAGGCGCCGCTCGATGCTCTCCCGCGAGCGTGCATGAATTTCTCGATGAATACGCACTGTCTCGAACGCCTTTGAAAGCGCGATCAGGTAGACGCCGGAGTAAACACTCATCGCGACCAGTGTGTCGTTGACTACGATCGCCATGTTGGCGAGCAACCCTGTGTATAGCAGCACATCGCGAGAGCGCTGGCGCACCAAGTAGACGAGGAAATAGATCACGCCGACGACGAAGCTCAGCATGAACAAGGCCGCCATCACTTCCGCCATCGGCTGCAGTGAGTACGCTCCTTCCCCCAGCTGACGCTGATGCTCCCCGATCCCTTCACGCGGGATAGGCAGGAACAGAAATGAGTGGCCCACTAGCGCAAAGAGCGCGAGATCAGCGACTGCCCCGAACGTCGTCAACAGTTGAACAGCTAGGGGAACATACAGCAGCCGCCCCTGCACTCCCAGGAAGCGACGCAGTGTCAGCAGGTAGAAGAATGTCGCCCCAAACGTCACGCTCAGGGCGAGCGACGTCCACGGGATCCAGAAATCCCCGACTTTGGGCAGACTGTGAGACACGGTGACGTGAGCCGCGTACGCCGCAGAGCACAGACACATGGCGCCATAGCTCAGCACGACACGGTCGCGCAGGTTGCGATATTCGAGCAACGCGGAGACGCCCGCCACGACGAACAACGTTGCGGCGGCGACATGCAACAACTCGTGTAAATGCTGCCCCATCAGGAGTCACGGAGTGTACTCCAGCTAGCTACGGGTTGTGTAGGGGGGTGCGGTCAGGGTGAACAGCGCGATGTGCCCCCCCAGCTACCCGTTGCTAGGGGGAAATACGGCACCCACAGCCACGCACACGCACACGCACCCGGCGGCGGGCTGGCTTCCCGTTATCAGCTATTTAGACCCTTGAGTCGACGCGGGTGTCGGTCGTTGGAGCCATGACAAGGCCTCCTCCACCGATTCGCAGATCTCTACTGTCACGCCACGGTCAGCATACATCTTGATAAACTGCTTCATGTTCGCTCTACCGAGAGCCGCGTCTGGCATAACGATAGCCCAATACTTCCACCCCGCTGCGATAGCCCGCTTGCTCCACACCTCCATCGCCCACTGAGCGTCGTCTGGATGTAGCGCCGAATTGGCCTTGTCATTTGACAGCCACCTCTCAGCCCCGTGTAGCTTGAGCAGTTTCAAACCTTCTGTCAGAACGTCGCGGAACGTGGATCCGATCAGATGCGTGTGAAACGTATGATGCACAATCTTGTGCCTCGGGTGATAGACCAGCGTGGCGAAGCGGTTGTCCAATATTGTTTGGACCGACTTGCCCCGCAGTGGGAAGTCATCTTGTGCTGAAGCCATATTTTCCTCATTGGGATGGTACCTGGAATAGCCCGCTAGGCCACCGCTTTGTGTGGCGCAAGCGGCCTGATCGCCAGCCTGAGGGGCTTCCGTCCGGCGTGAGCGCAACTCCTGGGGATTCGTACAGTGAAGTCCCGGGCACTTTGCTTCGGTTCGGAACAAGCCCGCCGATCAGGTCGGACCAGGCTACCCCGCGCGGATGAGTCAGCCGAGGATGGGCGCCGAAGGTGCCATCTTGCTAAAAGCAAGGCCTAGGCCATGACCGCGACGGTCGTTGCCGTTGTCTAGTCTTGACGGGTGTCGATTTCGACGTTTCCGAGCAACAGCTCCAAATTGAAGAGAATGGCGCTGAGTGGACTCCTGATATCGTGAACTGTTAGCGGTGAGAGTGGAGGGCATTGCTCGGCCCTATGAACCTGACGAGCTACCCCTCAGCCAGGCGGCTACTGAAGCGGTGCAGGATCTCGCGCGCAGTCGCGAGTGCGAGCTAGCTGCTTTGGCGGAATCGCGCGGACACCTGATTTGTGAACTCGAACGCCTTCAACAACAGAAGGCTGAGCTGTTGGGCTTGAAGAGCGGCGGATCCAGCGATAGCGTTGGACGATGAAGCTTGGGTCCATGTGCTGCGCAATCACGTGGGGGCTAACTTCGTGCTCCCTCGTCACAACGCACACTGACGTGGAGCATGATGGCCCTAGTGTCAACCGTAGCGACAATGACGCAGATAGCGGTGCCAGCGATTGCTTGGACGCGGGCGATGGTCGCTGGTGCATCACACACACGTTCGATTCGACACTGCCCCAGCTGGCGTTCGTCCACGCGTACCGTCAGGAGCTTTGGGTAGGACACGGCCGCAGAGACGTAGAACGAATCAGTCATTTCGACGGCGCTGAGTGGGCCTCATTCGAGCCTGGCTTGCCCACGCGCGAAATCCATGTAGCCGCGGCGGATGACTTTTGGGCCGTCAATGATGGGCAGCTCTGGCGCTCCGATGAGCTGCAAACATGGCGGCTCCAAAAGTTGCCCTCAGTTGAACCTGAGCTCCAGCGAGTCGACTCTATCGGTGGCGATGAAGGGCAGCTTTGGATGTTCGCGTGCGACGAGCAGCACTGCAATCGCTTGTTTCGCAGCGAAGGGGACCTTTGGCTCGAAGAGCTCAACACCCCATTCATTGGCCCACGCCCGGCACCCAGCATCCCGTGCCAGGGAGAGCGGGACGACTGGTGGCTCTCCACGAACGACACAGACCCTGATTCCGGAGATCCCGTAGGCAGAGTGTTTCGGAAACGCGGAGTCAACTCATCCTGGGAGTCCGTGGACGGCGTCTACGGAATGGGGGTCAGCATCCTTTGTGGCGGCGGCAGCGTCTGGAGCATCGTGTACTACCACACCGCTAGGTTCTGGACCGGAAGCGAATGGATGGACTACCCGATCGACACCGAGTTCGTAGAGCTCACACCAACTCCGCGGCCAGGCGTCGCATGGATGACCGCAAAGGATGTTGGCAAGAGTTCAACATCAGATAGGACGGGGCTCTGGCGCCTGGAGGGAACGGAGGCCGACTCCGCGCTTACCGAGGAGCTCGAGAGTTGGCTTCTTGCCAACGGGCTTCGTCTGGGTCGGGTCGTCGTGTCGGACGACGATGCGGTCTATCTCTTCTCGGGACCATACGTGCTTCAACTGATCGCTGACACCGCCGAATAGCGCGCGGGTTGAACTGACAGCAGGAAAAAGCCCACAAAATCCGGTCGGTGAAATCGAGCTGAAGTCCCCTTTTCGGAGCTTACCGGAACAGCTGAACTCCGACAGGCTACGAGAACGTTAGACTTTTGTAAGATCCCCGGACGCGAGGCTTTTCTCAGGCTGGGCCTGTCTTGCAGCTGATATGGGTATGACGCACCCCAATCGCGCCCAAGGAGAGTTCGTGATCCTCAGTTCAGCCAAGATCTTCCCGTTGACCCTGCTCGCTACGCTGACGGCCCTGTCTGCCTGCGGGTCCGAAGACAGCCCGGAACAACCCCTGACTCCGTCCAATGACCCCAACCTCGGGGGCGGGGGCACCGGAGGCGGCCAAGATGCGACCGGAAACGGGGGAGTCAACTCCGGAGGCGTCGGCGGCAGCGCTGGCGGTGGTGGCGGGACTGCCGAGGACGCGACATCGGGGGGCGAAGCAGGTGGAGGAGCTGGCGGTGAGACTGATGGACCGACCGACGGCGGCGCCCCCGCGGGTGGAACCGGCGGCGAGATGGGTGGCGCGGGTGGTGAGACCGGCGGCGCAGGTGGTGAGTCGGAAGACCCCGGAGATTCACCTCTGCCTCCAACGGATGACTACTCCGACTTCGGCCCGTTTGACACAGCTTCTGAAGGCAACACCGGGCCGGACGGAACCTACACCCTGGTTTATCCGGAACCGCTGGGTGAGGACGGGTTTCTCCACGCCCCGATCATCTTCGGGCCGGGCACGGGTATGCAGGTGTCTCAGATGATGGGACTGCTCGAGCGCATCGCGTCCCATGGCTTCGTCATCATCGGCAGACAGCTGGACGGCGGTCCCGGAGATCCCGCGACACGGGAGCGCATGATCGGCGGGCTCGATTGGATCATCGAGCAGAATACGACCCCTGGCAGTCAATTCGAAGGCAAGCTCGACACCGAGCACGCGGTCGCCATGGGCTATTCCGTCGGCGGGACGGGCGCCGTAGAAATCGGTGGTCACCCGGCCATCGCAACGGTGGTTTCAATTCACGGTCACGGTGCTGAGGGTGAGCTAAAAGGCCCCCTGCTGTTAATGGGCGGCACGGACGACGTGATGGGTGACGGCGAGTCATGGTTAGCCCCCACGTACGAAGCATCACAAACTCAAACCTTCTTCAGCTTGGTGATCGGCGCCAACCATGGCTACATCCAAGGAACCCATGACGGAATTCCTGGTGGCGTCGAAACGCCTGCGATGATCGCGTGGATCCGCCACTGGATCTACAATGACCAAGAAGCGGTTCGCTACTTCGAGGGGGACGATTGCGTGATGTGTGACACGCCTTGGTCGAACCCCCAACGCAAGAACTGGCCCTGACGAGCAAGGCAGCGCGGTCTTTCGCTGTCTTGCAACTGCGGGTAGAATCCGTCCATGACGCCGGAATGGATCTCAGCGCTCGCCCGCTACAACCGTTGGATGAATGACAAGCTTTACGCTGTCGCCGCCACTCTGGATGACGAGACACGAAAACGCGATCTCGGTGCCTTCTTCAAGTCCATCCACGGCACGTTCAATCATCTGCTCCTCGCCGACCGTGTCTGGCTGTCGCGCTTTTTGGGTGTACCTGCCCCCGAAGGCCACATGGCTCCGGGGATTCGACACCTCGATCAAGAGCTCTACTCGGACTTCGAAGAGCTCCGCCGTGAACGGGTGCGAACCGACGACGAACTGTCCGCCTGGGCCTCCGAGCTGACCCCCGAAAGACTTGCCGCCCCGTTGGAAATCGTCCGACGCGGACAAAAGCAAGAGGTCACGTTGTGGTGGATGGTTTCCCATGTCTTCAACCACCAAACGCACCACCGCGGTCAGATCACGACCCTCCTCACCCAACAAGGATGCGACGTGGGCGTCACGGACCTGTTCGCGATGTTGCGGGACGGTGGCTAGAAAACGGTAGCTACCGCGGCGTCATTTGGATGCCTTCTTACGGCTGCGTTTCTTGGCCGCGGGCTTCTTCGCTGCGGACGGCCTGGCCCTCGTCTTCTTGCGCGCTGAAGACTTCTCCGCGTTCTTCTTAGACGACTTCTTCCGGAGGCTAGTGGCACCGGCTCTGCTCGCTTGGAGTTGCTTCAAGAGCAGGCGAACCTCCTTCTCGTTCGGCTCGGCAGCGGCTACCACTTTGTTAACCCGAGCGCTGAATTCAAGAAGTTCATCTGGCATAGCAAATTCAGCTGTTTGAGGTTTCCAGCGAGGAAACGCAGGCGGATGCAGAAACACCGCCGAGCTGACTTCTTGCACGGTTCCCAACTGAGCTGGCCATCCGTCAGTCAAGGCATGCTGCCGCTCACTCAACCTCCAGCAGGGACCGATGGCGCCCAATACGGCGGCGCCGAGTCCCAAACTCCGCTCAAGTGCGCTCAGTCGGAGCACGACGTTTTCAGGATGATGCAAAGTGGAGAGTGCATCGAAGCCATGAACTCCAATGAGCACCCGCACAGCGCTGAAGCGAACCCCGGACAGCAGCCCTTGACACTCCGCCACGAGCTGTCCCAAACGCTGGTACCTCTCCGGAGGCACGGATAGCTGGATTTGGGTTCGCAGGATCAGGATGCTCGTCGGGTGGCCCGCATCAGTCGCCTCTCCCCCCCGTAGCAACACCCACCCATCGCGCTCCATGCCGATCACGCGGGCGGCCAGTTGTAGGGGGTCCACTTCATCAAGCGGGACGGGCCGAAGCCCCGAGGCAACCAACGGCTTCGGCGCGAGCGTCGTTTGCGCGAACGTGAGCTGCTCGCCGAGCAGCAGGATAGCCCGCTGTAAAACGGTGCGGGTCGACTCCTGAAGGGCAGGCCCGCAAGCACTGAACTCGATTTCGATGCGCCAGCCTGCTGATATCGCCAAGCGGTCAGCCGTCGCGACATCTGGCTGTTCGTCAGGACGCAAAGGATCGTAGATCTCGCCCTTCACATATTCGCGCGGCACGATCCGGGGCGGCCGCCAACGCCCGCCGCCGAGCCCGTATGGGCGACTGGAGGCAAGGGGCTTCGAGCTCCCGCCACCGACGGCTTCTTTTCGATGTCGCCCGCTCGTACGTGGTTCGGCTGCCCCGCTTAGGCTCTCCAGCTCCCTCCCATCCGAGCCCAATGTCGCCCTACGCACCCGTGGATCTGACGCCGAATACCACGACACCTCGACCCGGTTTGCATCGATGAAGCGGGCGTCCTCGATGATGCAATCATCGTTGTCGGCGGACCAAGACCACTTGGGCCCCACTCGCCCATCCAGTCGCCAGAGCTCAACCATGTGCGGGCTATCCGCAGACCCACGATCCGCCAGACCTACAATGCCGAGAGCTTCCTGCACGTCAAACAGCGTGAGAGCATTGTCTCCAGAATCGATGCGCTGTTTGACGACTTGCGGAGTCTTACCAAGCCGCAGTAGCGCGATGGACTGCAGCGGGCCCCAGCCGTAACTGATGCTGACGTGTTTGGGCCCGGTCTGGTCGACTCGATGCACCTCGTCCGGGACGATAACCGTGAGCCCTGCCTTGTCCCAACTCAGACGTACAGTCGCTTGCTGAGCCCCGGAAAGCGGCATCGCTTTCGCGACCAGTGTCACACCATCCGAGACGCAGATCTTATGTCCAACCATTAGCAGCCTTGCAGTTCATAGCGCCAGCGAGGATTCGCTCGGCATCATCTTACAGCATACGAAAGGTCAGTGCGGTGCGCACAGGGCTGTGCGTGTAGTGAACTTCGAAGTCACGCCCCGGCGTCACTGCCACCGGATCTGTTAACCACACTTTGCAGGTCCAACTGCAGTCCGCCGCAGCCAACGAAGGTTGCGTACTAATAGAAACGTCGTCTGTCAGATCGATTTTGAACCAGACGACGATGCCGCTGATCGTTCCACCGGCATTCGTTTGCGCTTGCCAGACCGAGTCGACCATGTCACCGCTGCTCTCGCACAAGTCAACATTGAGTAGCTGCACAGGTTCGCTCAGGGTTCTCCAGTGCTTGATCCGTTGCGGTTCGAAAGAAAAACGCTGAGCGGTCAGCGAGCGCGCATCGAGGAGCGAATTGAAGTCCAGCCCGTAGTCTGTCTGCCAGCGCTCGACCGCCGCTGGCGTGAAGATCCTGTCCGCCAGCACTTGCTCAGGCACCTCCACCGCTTGAGCGCTCACGATCAAGCGCCGGGGCAACATTCTGGTGGTGGGTTTGCCGAAACGCGCCAGCGCATCCCGCGTGTATTCCAGCACCCGCTCAGCCAACGGCTCTGAGCCGATCAGCTCACTCACGATCAGATCGACCCGTTCTGGTAGCTCAACCCGAGATGAAACGCCTTCAATCAGTGTAATGCGATCATGTAGATTGTTGGACTTAAACAGGGCGCGGGCGACTGTTGAGATGCTGGTCCCCTCGAGAGCGTATACATGCTTGGCACCGTACTGCGCGGCGGCGGCCGCTAGGACCCCGGTGCCGGTCCCCAGCTCCAGCACAACATCCGTCTCCCGCACCTCTTGGCGGAGCGCTCGCAAGTAGGCGCTGGTCCTGGATACATCGTTGAGCATCAGAATATGAGCAGAAGCTGAGTCGAAACCTCTACTCACTACCAGGCGCGACACCGCGTCACCCTCGGTCTCCAACACCCCTGCCTTGGCGAGTTGCACTATCGCGGCTGATTTGGCCACCCATTCGTGCCGCAGCCCCGCTTTGCCAGCAGCCGAAGCCAGGGCTTCTTGTAACGTGAGAGGTGTCGAAAACATCGCAAGGATCGGCAGCAAGAACGACAGCGGGCCGCTCACAGCCTCGCGGCCTGATCCACTCACACACAGCACATCGTCTTCGACCGATATGCTGAGGTTGGATGCGAGTCGAAGCCTGGTTGTACTATCCAACGGGACCCCCCACGGCGGTATACTATCTCTTGAAACGACTATGGTGCAATGGGCACCGGCCTGGGAGCAGAAGCTGGGCCGAACACAGTAGCCGTTGCGCCACTCACTGTGGCAGGGCCGACACTTCTATTTCGAAGCATTGTCTGCGGGAAGCTGACACCGACAGCCACCGAGACCCTCTTGCGGATCGAGCCGAAAACTCCCTCGCTAGCTGATGGGCCTGGGCTTTGCCGCCACGCGCTGAAAACCTACAATAGCCCAA
>JBNLEN010000150.1:0-15121 GCA_050304975.1 Polyangiaceae bacterium | reverse complement strand
CAGGGCAGCTAAGCTGCCAGCGTGCTGGAACTGACCGCAGAACGGGCCGACATCACCAAGCTGAAGGTGGACGCCATCGTGAACGCCGCGAACGAGCGTATGCTGGGCGGGGGCGGAGTTGACGGCGCCATCCACCGAGCGGCGGGAAAACAATTGCGCGCCGCCTGTGAAGCGGTGGTGGAAGTGTCCCCGGGTGTTCGCTGCCCAACCGGTGAGGCTCGGATCACGCCCGGTTTTCAGCTGCCGGCAAGCTACGTGATTCACACCGTTGGCCCGGTCTGGCGCGGGGGCAACAACGCTGAACCGCAGCTCTTGGCCAGCTGCTATCGCTCGGTGTTGAGCATCGCCGAGCAACACGCACTGACCAGCCTGGCGTTCCCCGCGATCAGTTGTGGCGTGTACGGCTACCCGTGGCAGGCCGCGGCGCGCATTGCCGTGGACGAGCTCCGCGCTCACACCGGACAGCACGTGAAAAACGTGAGCTTGGTCGCGTTCGAGTTCGAGATGCTCGAAGTACTGCGCCGGGCCCTCGCGGAGAAGCCACAATGAGAGTCATCATCATCCCGTGTTTGACCACCAACTACTCATTTCTGGTGGGCGCCGAGGGCAAGCGCGAAGTGGCGGTGGTCGATCCTTGCGAAGCGCACCGGATCTCGGAGGTTCTGCGCGAACAATCTCTAGAGCTAGTGGCCATTCTCAACACCCACCACCATGCGGATCACGTCGGTGGCAACCTCGCGCTGCTGAGTGAGTTCCCGGGAATTCCCGTCTACGCTCACCCCTCGGATGCCCACCGCATTCCCGGGATCACCACGACGGTGGATGAAGGCGATGAGCTCGAAGTCGCTGGGGTGCACTTCCGCGTGATGTTCATCCCCGGCCACACCAACGGGCACATCGCCTATCTCACGGACGGGGCGTTGTTTTCGGGCGACACGTTGTTCGCGGGCGGCTGCGGCCGATTGTTCGAGGGCACGCCGCAGATGATGAACCATTCGATGAATGACAAACTCGCGCGGCTTCCGGACGACACGCGGGTGTACTTCGCCCATGAGTACACGCAGACCAATCTCCGCTTTGCGCTAGACGTGGAGCCCAGCAATCTAGAGTTGCAGCGCCGCTGGCAACGGGTCAAAGCCGCTCGCGAGCGGGGAGAGTGGACCGTGCCTACCACCATCGGCGAAGAAAAACTGACCAACCCCTTTCTGCGTGTCACGCAGCCCGCTGTGGTCGCTCACTTCCAGGGCGAGCTGCCCCCCAATTCCAACAGCGACGACGTCTTCGCCGCAGTGCGGCGCGCGAAAGACCGCTTCCGCTAGTAACCACAGTCACCTACGTCGGAGCTGCTTGCGCCTAGTGTGCTGGTGCTTCAAAAGCTGCCGGCCGCCATCAGATCTACCAACAGCCCAGTCACGTGCGCGCTCTCCAACTCGAACTGAAGACCAGCGAAGAAGGTCCGCTCGCGCTGCTGGCACCAGACAATGGTCGACGAGAGAAGCAGCGGATCCCAAAGATTCGGCGGTTGCAGCTCCAACACCAACCGCGCCCCCGGAGTCAGCTGCGATTCGCTTCGAACGCATCCGCCACTGAGACTCAGGTTAACCAGCATCACCTCGATCGAGTCGGGTTGTAGCCCGCTCAGGCGGGCCGGTAGGTGCACGGCGCGCCGCTCGCAGGCTCGAAACGAAGTTTTCGCCATGCCGAGTCAAAACCTAACACGAATTAGGCGTGGTCAGCTGCTTTGCACACTGGATACACGGCTCGAACTAGCGAGACCCAAAGGTTTTTCTGTACCGCTTTGAAAGACTCTTGAGAGGTATATAAGAAGCGGGTTTTAGTTGGGAATTTGGCGTGAACCCGCGTTACGATGCTCGTCGCTTAATGCGTCGCTAGTGAGCTCAATGACTACCAAAGACAGCCGCCGGGATCCCCGCGCCAAGGTACTCAGCATGACCGTGCGCTACAAGAGCGCCACGGTGGCCGAGTTTATCGAGAACCACTCGTATGACATCAGTCGAGGTGGGATTTTCATCAAGACCAGCTCGCCTTTCCCCGCGGGAACGCTGCTCAAGTTCGAAGTGCGCATCGCCGACGAGCAAAAGGTGATGATGGGGGTTGGCCGAGTTGCCTGGCGCCGTGAGGTCGACCAAGGCCAAGACAAACCCTCAGGCATGGGCGTAAAATTCATCAAGATTGACGACGAGTCGGTCGGGGTGATCGAGCGCTTGGTCGAGGTGCGTGCCGATGAGCCGAGCTCGTTCGAAGCTGGCGCCGAAGAAGAAGGGGTCCGGCTGAGTGCTCCCCCCGAACAGTTGCGCAATCTGGGCAAGAAAGAGACCCCGACGCAGGTCTCGCCGGGTAACGAGGTGTTCTTCCCCGGCGGTCAGGATGACGGCGCGCTAGAGCGAGACGACTCCCAAGACCAAAGCATGTTGATGCAGTCCTCCGAACTCTTGCGAGCGGCCCTGGACGCCACTGGGGGTGCGACCAAGAGCGACGCCGAACCGGCAGACAAGCAAGCTGACGGGGAAGACAACGAAGAAGACGAAGAGCGTCAAACGCTGCCAAAGGCTGACGTTGATGAATCCTTGGCCGACAGCGCTGCGGACGAGGACGACAACGAAGACGAGCAAGAGGACGAGGAGCCTGGCGAATCTGAGGCTGACTCCAAAGGCGCACCTCGTGACTCCAAGCCCGCCAAGGCGAACAAGAAGAAAAAGAACCCGAAGAAGAAGAAGAAGAAGTTCAAGTACTCCAACATTCCGACGGGTCCTGAGGAAGCTGAGGCCGCCAACTCGACGAGCGCGCCGCCAGTTTCGGAGATGGTCACCACTCCGCCATCCCGGGCGGCAAGTGAAGCGCCCCGCGAAGAAGACGACGGTTCCGGCGGCATGGTGATGAAGCTGCTGCTGGTTGCCCTGCTGATCGCCGTGCTGGCTGGAGTTTATATTCTGCAGCAAGGCAAAGCTGGCGAGGCGAGTCAGCCAGAGCCTGAACCCGAACCCAAAGCGGCTACTCCGGAGCCGACGCCCGAACCCCCGCCAGCACCGCCGCCCGAGCCCAAGGCAGAGCCCGCTCCAGAGCCAGAGCCAGCTGAGACGGCCGCTCCGGAGCCCACAGCCTCCGCCAGCGCAGCGGCTTCGGCGATTGCCCCCGCGCCACCACAGGCAGCGCCTGCTCCGGCGCCACAACCCCGGCCCAAGCCGCAACCGAAACCTCGGCCTAAGGCGCAGCCGAAACCACAGCCGAAACCACAGCCTGCTCCCGAGCCCAAACCTGCGGCAACGACGGCTCCAGCAGCCCCGGCGCCGGAGCCAGCACCGGCACCGAAGCCCACGTCAGCACCGGCACCGAAGCCCACGCCAGCAGCGGCACCGAAGCCCACGCCAGCGACTGCACCAGCCAAGGCTCCCAGCGCACCGCCTACCGAAGCGATGCCCGATTCCCGCAAGTGACCAACGCCGAAAGTGTTGGTCGCGCGGGCCTTCTACTTACCGGATGAGCTCGCTTGGCGCGCTTTGATCTTGGCTATGGCGAGCTGCACCCCGGGATCAGACTGCAGGCACGCGTTGCACGGCTGATCTTCCGTCGGCAGGCAACCTTGGCCGGCTTGGAACTGTTCCAACAGCAACCGTGAGCGCTTATCGCCCACGTTTTCCGCGCGCTTAACCAGCGCCTTGCGGACCTCGCAACTGCTGGCCAGTAGCAACGCCGCGGCAACGCTGGCTTCTTTGGTGCAGGCGCGCTCAAAGCCTTTGGTCTTCAACCATGCACGCGCCCGTTTGGCGCGGGACGGGTGTACTTTGGGCGTAGACGCTAGATCGTAGATGATGTCGGCGCCGCGACTCTTCATCGGGCCTTTTAGCAACTCGAACGTGTCCCGCTCCGTATTCGGCTGCTGAGCGGTCTTCCAGAGGACGCCCGCAACGTACTCATTGTCCTTGAGCGACGGCGCGAGCTCCAGAGCTCGTTCGATGGCCTGGAGCGCCGTTTGATAGTCCTCCCCTTGAACCGCCGTGCGCGCTAACGCCACCTGCACGTTACCGTCTTCCGGAAACTGCTCGGCGAGCGCCTTGATAGCGTCTTCCCCTTGCTCGAATGCATCAGCTACTTGAGCCGCACTCGCTTGCGGCGGCGGCTCACCGTCGGCACTGATTGTTTCCGCGAGTGGTGGCATCGATGGTTTGACTTCATCCGTCCCCGACGCCAGCGCCGTGATCAACGCGACCACCCCCACCAGGAATACGGTCGGCACGGTCAAGAGTACCCACACCGGCATCAAACTGATGGGCTCAGGCAAGCGCTCCTTCAAGCGCTCCAGCGTGTGCGGCAGCGAACGCGCGCGCGCGCCGAGCCCCCGCAAACTTGGACCGGTGGCCGCGGCGATCCGCTTGGCCCGGTCCCGAGAATATTCAGCGGCAACCTTAGCCGCAGCCGCAGCAACGGCCGGCGCTGCCTTGGCTGCCTTCTTGAGTTCTTCAGCAGCCTCACTCACGGGAGCTGAAAGCGGCGCCTCCTCAGACTGCGGCCCGTCGCGCTCGACGGGGGCCGATGGGGGTAGAGTGTCCGGCACGCGGCTCATCAGAGCGGCCAACTTGGCCGACGCTTCTTTGGCGGTCTGCACACGTTCCGAGGACTCGTTGACCATCAACGCCCGCACATACGCTTCCACTTCGGCCGGAACCTGGATTCCGGGAGCGCGCTGGGACATGGGCGGCACTCCTTTAGACAGCTGCTGCCCCAAGACCCCGAGCTCGTGGTCGCTGCGAAACGGACGCCTGCCGGTCAACAGCTCGAACAGGACCACGCCCAGGGAATACAGGTCGGCACGGTAGTCCACCGGTTGCCCGAGAGCTTGCTCCGGCGCCATGTAGTCGGGCGTGCCAAAGATCATTCCCGCTTTGGTGATGAGCGAGCCAGTCTCTGAGCGCGACTGTTCCGACTCCGCCATGTCTATCGGCACTTTGGCAACGCCAAAATCGAGCACTTTGACGTAGTCCCGATTGTCGCCGCGTTCGACCAACATCACGTTCTCAGGCTTGAGATCGCGGTGCACGATATCCAGCTCATGTGCCGCAGCCAGCGCGTCCGCCATTTGCTGACAGATGTGTAGCGCGCGGTACACGGAAAGCGGACCCGTCGCCAGCTCGGAGCGCAACGTTCGCCCCTCGACGAATTCGAGCACGAGGTACACCGAGCCGTCCGCCAATTTGCCGAAGTCCGTCGCTGCGGCCACGTGCTGGTGATTGATGTTGGCCGCCGCCATCGCTTCCCGCTCGAAACGAGCGAGCACCTCAGGCACCTGGGTGAGCTCCCGCCGCAGGATCTTGATCGCCACACGTTTGCGCATGTGCACGTGCTCACCGCGATACACACGCCCCATCGCGCCTTCGTCGATCAGCGCGTCGATCCGATAGCGCTCGCCGAGAACCTGACCGACGCGAGGCTGCGTCAGCTGGTCAGAAGACGAGGACTGGGGGGCCATTTCGGGGAAAGATCCTGCTGCATATCGGCAGTTTGCACCAGCGTGCTATATGCGATCCGTGCTCCTGGCAAGCTTTCCGACCGGGCCTTTAGGCTGCAATTGCTCAATCATCGCGGACGAAGCTGCGAAGCAGGCGATCGTCATCGACCCTGGAGGGGACTTTGAGCGCATACAGAAGCGGCTGGAGCAGCACGGGCTGAGCGTGACAGCGATTGTGCACACGCATACCCATGTGGATCACGTCGGGGCAACAGCGCCACTGCAGCGCCACTCTGGCGCGGAAGCCCATATTCACGAGGCCGATCGTTTCCTGTACGACATGCTGCCGATTCAGTCCGCCTTGCTGGGGGTTCCCAACCCGGAAAAATGCGATGTGCTTGGGACGCTGACGGACGACTTTACCGTCCACGCCGGCGAGCTGGAGTTGGGAGTGATGCATACCCCTGGGCATACTCCGGGAAGCGTCAGCTTCTATCTGGACACGCCCGACGGCAAGCTGCTGTTCAGCGGAGATACGCTGTTTCAGCGCGGCATTGGTCGCACCGACCTGTGGGGCGGTGATTCCGGGCAGATCATGACCTCGATCAAGCAACGACTGCTCACGTTGGATGACGACGTGGTCGTGGTGCCCGGCCATGGCCCGCAGACCACCATCGGCGATGAGCGCTCGCTAAACCCATTCCTCAGACGCTGAGGCAACGTTCGCCCCCGCAAGCGGAGTGAAAGCGCGCGCGTTACAGCAGCCGAACGACGAAGAACGTGAGGTCATCGGGTTTGCTGGGGCCCTCTTGCTCACCGGACATGCGGCGTTCGACGGCCTCCAGCAGCCCGACCGCAGCTTCCGTGATGGGGCCTGTGCGCACTATTTCGACGATTTCCTGACTGCTCAAGTTGTCGAACAAGCCATCAGTGCCGAGCACTATCGTGTCCCGCTCATCGACCCCGCGGGGCATGCCCATCTCGACGCGCATGGCGTCCGAGCCCAGCATGTTGGATACCAGATGGCGGTCATCGTGCTCTAGGGCTTCGTCTTCGGTGATCACGCCCGCTTCCAGGGCGTATCCAGTTGGCGAGTGCGCCACCGTGTAGAGCTTGATCTTGCCACGCTGACCGGTCATCAACGCCGCCGAATCGCCGGTGTTGTAACAGCGCACGTTACCTTCACTGCACTGAACGACCGTCAACGTAGTGGCCGAGCTCATGTCCATGACACGCCGATTTGCCTCCTCGAAACCGGAAAGGATCCGTTCTCTCAGCGGGCGTTTCTTCCTTTGCCCCAACGCCTCTTCGAGAGCACGCACGGCCTGAACGGACGCATCACCGCCGCGGCGGACCCCGCCCGCGCCGTCTGCGACAGCCATCACCACGCCCTCATCCAGCTCGGCAAACCAAGCCGAATCCTGGTTGCTCTCACCCTCATAACCGGGGCGGGAGACCACGCACAGCTCAGCACCGGAAAGCTCAAAGTGCTCAGGCTTTTCGAGATTTGCCTGAATATAGATGCCAGATTGTTTCATGGGCCGGTCCAGGCAGAGACAACATCAACAAGCTACTACGCGCCGCAGCTCTTCCCACACCAGGGACAATAGTCCCAACTTCCCGGAAATACGGCCCAGCCGCACGCACGACACGCGGCGCTACCCGCTAGCCTGGTGCGATTCGTCTTGACGCGTGTGCGGCACGACGGGCAGTAGCGCGCAAACGGCAGGAGCACCCGCTGGCCGCAACCGGGACTCTGGCAACGCCGCACGTAGCGCTTGTCGCTGCGGATCGTCGAGCCTTCGTCACCGATGCGACCTCCGTAGCACCAAGTGCAATACTCCCAGTCGCGCTTCACGCCACGGTTACAGCGTTCACAACGCGAAGCAAAGGTGCTGGGCCCCTCGTACCAATGCACTTTGACGCCACACCAAGGACAGTTGGCCATCGCCTCGGCGATGGGTCCGGAGCAGTTCTGACAGCCGCTGACCTCACCGAGTTCCTTGCGAACGGCTCGCTTGAACTCCTTCAAGCGGGTCGCCCGCCACGACCCGTTGCCGGCTTTTGTGGTTCGCAGAGGACGGGTCTTGCGCGTCGCTTCGCGCTTGGCCTTCTTGAACGCCTCCAGCATGCGGCGCCCGTTGGCGTAGCGCTTGCGATCATCGAGCAGGAGCGACTTGCGCAGGACCTCAACAATGGGCGCACCGAAAGCGCGTCTTATTCGCGTGTGCCCTTCAAACGGAAAGCTGAAAGGCCAGTCTGGGAGGCTGCCGCCCAGCAGGCGCCACAACACGAGCCCCGTAGAAAAGACGTCAGACCGGAATGTGGCTTTACCTAACGCATGCTCGGGAGCCATGTAGCCGTAGGTGCCAGTACCGTCGTAGGAAGCAGTGCGCGTCTTCAAGGCGATCTTGGCGATGCCGAAGTCTGCCAAACACGCGCGCCCATCTTCGAACATGATGATATTCTCAGGCTTGATGTCGCGGTGCACGATGCGGTGTTCATGCGCGTAGGCCACCGCATCCAGGATGTCTTCAGCGATTGACATCGCATTGCGATGGGACATGCGGCGCCCCATGCGACTGTAGAGCGACTCCTTGCCGAGACGATAAGCGATCACGAACTTTCCGTCCTCAATCGTGGCGCTCTTGATGGGCAGGATGTGAGGATTGTTCAATGAGGCCATCATGCGCACCTCACGCGCCAGCTCCTCACGCTCACTTGGAGCCTGGTCGAAGGGCACCTTGAGTGCCAGGGTCAGCCCCTCAATCGTATCGTACGCCTCGTAGACGGTCGCAAACTGGCCCTCGGCGATGCGACGCCGAATGCGGTATTTGCCGAGCTTCTTGGGCACCCTCGCCATACGCAGGTTCGGGTGACTGCAACACGTTTGTGCGTGGCGCGTCAATCACCGGAAACAAGTCGTTCGACCAAGGCCCACCCGGCCCCTGACAGCCCCTTGACGACAGGCCCAAGACCGGACACGAAGGGAGACGTGAAGCCACTACCCGAACCCCTCCGAAGTGACGTGCGAGCCTTGGGCGCCCTACTCGGCGACACCCTCAAGGCCCAGGCCGGAACCTCCCTGTTCGAGCGCGTCGAGCAGGTGCGAAATCTCGCCAAACGCTCGCGTAGCGGCGACACCAGTGCGACGGAATCCCTGGCTAAGACGCTTTCGGAGCTGCCCGTCGGCGAGGCAGTGCCTGTGGCTCGGGCTTTTTCCCTGTTTTTGACGTTGGTGAACATCGCGGAGACGCATTACCGGCTGCGCAGCGCCGCGGAAGAGGCCGCCAGCGGCAGCCCGATCGGCAACTGTCTGGACGCGTTCGAGGCCCTGATCTCTCAGGGGGTGCCGCCAGATCGCTTGCACGATGCGGTTTCCCAGCTGCAGGTAGAGTTGGTGCTGACGGCGCACCCCACCCAGGTGGTTCGCCGAACGCTGCTACAAAAGTTCAACAACATCTCCCAGATCCTGGAAGCTCGCGATAGCAGTGCCGCTCCCGATGGGGCTGACACCTTCCCGCCGGACGTGATGGAATCCTTGACGGCGGAAGTGACCAGCATCTGGGACACGGACGAGGTGATGCGCGACCGGCCCACCCCAGTCGACGAGGCCCGTGGAGGGCTCGTGGTGCTGGAGCAAGTGGTCTGGCACGCCTTGCCGATCTGGCTGCGCCGGGTGGACCAAGCCTTG
Source organism: Polyangiaceae bacterium (assembly GCA_050304975.1). Taxonomy (GTDB): domain Bacteria; phylum Myxococcota_A; class Polyangia; order Polyangiales; family Polyangiaceae; genus SZUA-265. Next base: position 5,963 of record JBNLEN010000150.1, on the reverse strand, counting down.
CGTCAGCACACGGGCCGCGGCTTGCCGATCGAGTCGGCTCCTGTCCGCTTTGGCTCCTGGATGGGCGGCGACCGGGATGGGAACCCCAACGTCAAACCGGAAACCACGGTGGAAGTCTGTCGTCTGGGCCGCTGGATGGCCGCGGACTTGTTCCATGACGAGGTGGACCGGCTGCGGGACGAACTCTCGTCCCAAACCTGCAATGCCGAACTGAGGGCACGGGTCGGCGACGCCCGCGAGCCCTACCGGGAGCTGCTGGGCGAAGCACGTCAAAAGCTGCGTGACACACGCAAACGCATGGAGGCGTTGCTACAGGGCCAGGCGCCGAAAGACGCGCCCTACTACGAAGACGCCTCGGAGCTGCGCGACGCGCTGCTGCTCTGCTATCGCTCGTTGTGTGAGGTCGGCCAGGAGCTGGTGGCCAAGGGTCGCCTGCTGGACATCATCCGTCGCCTGAACTGCTTCGGCCTGACGATGGTGCGCGTGGACTTGCGTCAGGAGTCGACGCGGCACACGGATGCCCTGGACTGCATCACGCGGCACCTGGGGATCGGCTCGTATGCCGGTTGGGACGAAGCCAAACGGCAAGAATTCTTGCTCAGCGAGCTGCAAAACAAGCGCCCGCTGATACCGGAGAGCCTGCCCTGCAGCGCCGAAGTCCAAGATGTGCTGGACACCTTCCGGATGGCAACGCAGGTCGGGCGCGACGCGCTCGGCGTGTACATCATTTCGATGGCCAGGCAGCCGTCTGACGTCTTGGCAGTCGAGTTGCTCCAAAAAGCCGTGGGCAACAGGCAGCCGCAGCACGTGGTCCCGTTGTTCGAGACCATCGCCGACCTGGAGAGCGCGAGCTCGACCATGCGCAGCTTGTTCAGCCTGCCCTGGTACAAGCAACGCATCAACGGCCAACAGCAGATCATGGTGGGGTATTCAGACTCAGCCAAAGACGGCGGCCGACTCTCCGCCAATTGGCAGCTGTACAAGGCCCAGGAAGAGCTCGTCAAAGTGTGCAGCGAGTTCGGCGTACATCTAACGCTATTTCACGGACGCGGCGGCACGGTGGCTCGCGGCGGTGGCCCCATGCACATGGCGATTCAGTCGCAGCCCCCGGGTTCCGTCAACGGAACCCTGCGCGTGACCGAGCAGGGCGAGATGATCCAGGCCAAGTTTGGCAGCGCCCGTGTCGCGGTGCGCACCTTGGAGGAGTACACCGTGGCCACGGTGTCCGCCACACTGCAACCGCCGGCAGAGCCCAAACCCGAGTGGCGCGAGTGCCTCGACGTCATGGCCAAGACCTCATTCGACCACTACCGCTCGGTGGTGCGCGGTGAGGAACGATTCGTCGAGTATTTCCGCCAAGCCACTCCAGAGATCGAGCTGGGCAGACTCAACATCGGTAGTCGTCCCGCGCGTCGCCGCAAAGGCGGCGGAATCGAAACCTTGCGCGCCATCCCGTGGATCTTCGCCTGGACGCAGAACCGTCTGTGCTTGCCCTCGTGGCTCGGCGTGGGTGCCGCGCTGAACGGCGCGATCGACAAGGGACAAACGCCGCTGCTGCGGGATATGTACCAACATTGGCCCTTCTTCCGCTCGACCGTGGACCTGATCGAAATGGTTTGTTCGAAGGCCGACGCCAGCGCTTCCGAACGCTATGACCGCAACTTGGTCGAAAGTGAGTTGCACCAGCTGGGCGCCAACCTGCGCGGTCAGCTGGAGCAAACCGTCAGCAGTCTGCTCGAGGTGACCGGACATAAGCAGTTGATGGACGGGTATCCGATCGGCCGCATCTCCCTGGACGCCCGCAACCCGTACATGGACCCCATCAACCTGTTGCAGGTCGAACTACTGAAGCGGCTGCGCTCCACGGAGACGCCAGATCATCAGTTGTGGGAGGCGTTCGTGGTGACCGTCAATGGGATCGCGGCAGGGATGCGCAACACGGGCTAGCCGGCGGCGCCCGCCGCCTCAGCTGCGACGACTGCGCAGCGTCAGATTACGCAGCACGTCCGGGTGCAGCAGCGCCAACACGGCCACAATCTCGAGGCGACCAATCCACATGGCGACGAACAAGAGCAGTTTGGACACGGTTGGAAAGTCCGCGTAGCTACCCATCGGCCCTGCGGGGCCAAATGCTGGGCCCACGTTGCCCAAACACGCCAGCGCTGCCGTGTAGCCGGAAACCAAGTCGGCGCCCAAGAGCACCAGCAGAGTGCCGAACAAGAAATTGCCGATCGCGTAGAGCACGACCAGCGTGAACACCGCTCGCATGATTTCCCGGCTGACGGGCATGCCCTTGTACTTGATCACAATCACCGCGCGCGAGTGCAACGTCTGACTGATCTCCCGAGTCACGTGCTTGAATACCAACAATAGCCTGACGACTTTGGGCCCCCCCGCGGCCGAGCCAGCGCAGCCACCAACGAGCATCACCAGCAGCAACAACACCCGGGCCACGTCTGGCCACAGGTTGTAGTCCGTACTGGCAAAGCCGGTACTGCTGATCAGGCTGGTCGACTGAAACAACCCTGTGCGCAGCGTGTCGAGATTCACTCCGCCGAGTTCGAACGATATCAGCACGCCAGCCAACAGGGCGACTGACGCGTACAGCGAAAACTCACCGTCGCGCCAAAACGCCAACGTCCGCCCGGTGAACACCCGATATTGCAGCGTGTAGCTGGCTCCCGAGAGCAACATGAAAAGCGACAAGATCCACTCGGCGCTGACGCTGTGATAGCCAGCGATGGACTCCGGATGGGGCGAAAAGCCACCAGCCGACATCGTCGTCATCGCGTGACACGCCGAGTCAAACCAGCTGAACCCGGATACCACCCTCAGCAGCACGATCAGGATCAGCGTCAGCAGCGAGTACAACACCCATAACCGCTGGGCGCTGTGCCGGACTTGGGCGCCAATCGCCTCGGACGGGGCTCCCGACGCCTCGGCGAAGAACAACTGGCGCCCGGCGATCCCCAGTCTGGGCAAGACCACGATGAACAGCGCAATCACGCCTAAGCCGCCGAACCATTGGGTCATGGAACGCCACAAGAAGAACGCCCGATCATAGATGCTGAAGTCAGGCAAGATGGTGGCCCCGGTCGTGGTCAGACCGGACATGCTTTCAAACAGGGCGTCATCCCAGTTCAGCCCGTACAAGACGTAGGGCACCGCAGCGTAGACCCCCAGCGTCAGCCAGGTGACGGAAACCACCGCCAGCGCTTCTGCACGATAGAAGAACTGGCCCTTCTGCACTCCCTGGGCAAACAGCATGCCCGCCACGAGCGTCATCGCGGCCGCGATCGCAAAGCGCGCCGCTGAATCCGGATGACCGTCGTAGAACGCCATCCCGATGGGCGCGATAAACGCAAGGCTGAAGTAGCGCAGCAGCTGCCCAACTACGCCCAAGACCAACAGGATACGCACGCCGCCCTATCCTACAGCTTGCTCGACTTCATGAAGAAGTCGTGGGTTTCCTGCTCGTTGTCCGTCAGGCAGAACACCAGCAACTGATCGCCGGGCTTCAATTCGTCCGTGCCACGAGGGATGATCACCTTGCGCCCACGAGTGACAGACCCCACGACGGTGTACTTCGGCGGATTGAGCTTGAATAGCGGGCGGGGCTTGAAGTCGAGGGGTAACGTCAACTCGATCACGCAGGCGGCGCCATGGTCAATTTCGGCTCGGATTTCCGACTGCGCCGCGCCAATCAGATCAATCACCGAGCGAATGGCAGCGCCATGCGCGGAGAGCACCACGTCCACGCCGACCTTCTCGAAGATACGCTCGCTCGAGTGGCGTACGGCACGCGTGACGATGCGAGGCACGCCCAAACTCTTCGCCAAGAGTGACACGAGCAGATTCTTCTCGTCGTTGCTGGTGACGCACACCACGACGGGCATCTCCCCGATACGCTCCTGCTCCAACAGATCGAGGTCAGCGCCGTCACCTTGCAGCACGATGCCCTTCAGGCGCCCCGCCACCTGTTCGCAACGCTCCTCGTCGAGTTCGATGAGCTTGACGGCCCAATCCATCGTTTCGAGCCGGCGCGCGATCGATTCCCCGACTGAGCCCGCGCCAATGATCGCTACGCGGTGTTTCTCTTTGTTCCCTTGCTTTCTGAGCGCCAGAGCCAGCGCCTGAACCGCCCCGCGCCGACCCATCGCGAACACGTTGTCTCCGGCTTGTAAACGGGTAGCGCCGTGAGGAACAATCACTTCTTCGCCGCGTTTGATCATCACCAGCACAACGCCGCGCGGCAAGATCACAGACTTCAGCGGACCCCGAGTTACCGGCGCGTCCTCTTCCACAGCATAGCGGAGCAACGTCACTCGTCGATCGGAAAACTCTCGCACGTCCAGCGCGCCCGGCACGGTGATGATCTGGATGATACTTTGCGCCAACTGCTCCGCCGGGCGGATCACTTCGTCAATGCCCAACGAGTCAGCCAGATCTTGCTCGGTATCCTCAATGTCGAAAAAGCCGCGGCGTGACAGCAAGCACACCGTGCGTTTTGCTCCTAGACGTTGCGCCGCCAAACACGAGACGATGTTTTGCTCGTCGACGTCGTCGCACGCGATGAAGACGTCCGCCTGGTGAACGTCGGCACGCCGCAGTGTTTCTGGCGACGTGGGCTGCCCCAACACGCTATGGATATCCAGGTGTTCGAAGTGGGCGTGAGTGTCGCCCTCTGCCGGACGTACACTGAAAACTTGGTGCTCATGCATGAGCGCCTCGGCGATGTGCACCGCCTTCAGGTTTGCGCCAGTGATCAGAATGTTCATGCGCCAAGCACCACCCTAGTACCGCGGGCAGCGAAAATACCAGTAGCGAGACAGTCCGAATTTGCCTGCCTAGTTGATGTCGGCCGACAGATCCCCCGCCACCCCACGGCTCGGCCGGTCACTGCTGGGGTCCGAATCATCCTGGGCGATTGGGCCCAGCGCTGGGTCCTCGGGAACCGGCACGTGGGCCTCTGCAATTTTTTCCTTATTGAGCCGGCGCGGGCGGCGTCTTTTTTTCGGGGCCGTAAACTCACGCATCGCCTCTAGCTTGCCGAAACACAACATCCGGTCCCCAAGCTTGAGCGACTTGTTGCTCTTCGGGTTGGGGTAGACGCGGCCTTTGATACTCTTGACCTCGAGCACGGCGATGTCCTGCTCGAGCAAGCCGCTTTCGGCGATCGTCTTGCTCGCCAAACCTGACTTCTTGCCGACGTACAGTTCGGCCACGCCATAGCCCTTCCACGCCGTTAGGCGCTGACGTAGGTCCATATCCGGAAAAGAAATCGCCCGACTCATGTAGTCGACAATCGCTCCCGCAACATCGATGCGGGTCACTTTTTCAATACCCTCAAGACCAGGTGAGGAGTTGACTTCCATCACCTGAGGTCCGTCTTTGCCTTCCAGCATGTCAACGCCGGCCACTCTCAAACCAAGCACCTGCGTGGCTTTGACTGCCGTCTGCTCGAACTCTGGGGAGAGCTCAACCTTTTCTGTGCGCCCTCCCTGATGCACGTTGCTGCGAAACTCATCCTTTTGCGCGACACGGCGCATCGCGGCCACGACCTGATCTCCGACCACGAGAGCGCGGATGTCTCGGCCTTTACTCTCCGCCACGAATTTCTGGATCAGCACATTTTGGCGGGCGCTTTGTAGCGTTTCCACGATCGCTGCAGCCACCCGCAGCGAATCAGCCAAGATCACACCCACGCCCTGGGTCCCCTCCAAGACCTTGATGATGACGGGCGCCCCACCCACTCGCTCAATCGCGGGCATCACGTCATCACGATCTTTGACGAACGTCGTCAGAGGGATACCAATGTCGTGCCGACTCAGGACTTGAAGTGAGCGCAACTTGTCGCGCGAGTTGGTGATAGCCACCGCCGAGTTCAAGCAGAAGGTCCCCATTTGCTCGAACTGGCGAACGACGGCAGTACCGAAGTAGGTGATGCTCGAGCCGATGCGCGG
>JBNLEN010000149.1:0-15138 GCA_050304975.1 Polyangiaceae bacterium | reverse complement strand
TTGACCAACGGTATTGAAGTCGACAGCACGGATGTGCGTTTCGTCCTGGACGCTGGCAACGGCGCGGCGGGGCCCCTCGGGGTCGCCGCCATGAAGCGAGTCGGCCTGGCGCCGAAAGAGCTGTACTGCGAGATGGACGGCACTTTCCCCAATCACCATCCGGATCCCACCATGCCCGAGACGCTCGAAGCGCTGGGCCAGGCTATGAAACAGCATGACGCGCTCGTGGGTTTGGCATTCGACGGGGACGGGGACCGCTTGGGCGTGCTTGATCCTTCCGGCGAAATCGTTTGGGGCGACCGCTTGCTGGCATTGTTCGCGCGCTACGCGCTGCCGAATCATCCCGGCGGCAAAGTGATCGGTGACGTCAAGTGCTCCAGCGTCCTGTTCAAGGACGTCGACGCGCACGGCGGTGAAGGCATCATGTGGAAGACAGGACACTCTCTGATCAAGAGCAAGATGAAAGAGTCGAATGCGCTGCTAGCCGGGGAGATGAGCGGCCACTTCTTCTTTGCAGACCGCTACTTGGGATTTGACGATGCGATCTATGCCGCGCTCCGCGTGATGGAGATCGTGTGCCGCGAGCGTAAACCGGTGGTTGAGCTGCTCGCGGATCTGCCCAAACCATTCGTGACGCCAGAAATTCGGGTGGACTGCCCAGACGCGACCAAGTTCGAGGTCGTTGAGCGCACGCTGGCTCATTTTCGAAAGCTGGGAGCCGACGTCAACGACATCGACGGAGTGCGGGTCGAATACCAAGACGGCAGTTGGGGCTTGGTGCGGGCTTCCAATACCAGCCCCAAGTTGGTCTTGCGCTTCGAGGCGCCGACACGAGCACGCCGCGACGAGCTCCATCAATCGACTCAAAAACTGGTTGAACAGCTGCGCGACGACATCGGCAGCTGAGAGCCGGCGAATGAGCGACAGCACAAAAGCAGACGAGTGGACAATCGGGCGCGTCCTGGCCTGGGCGACGTCCGACTTTCGCGCGAAGGGTTTCGACTCACCACGCTTGGACGCCGAGTTGCTGCTGTGCCACGCCCTGGGCTGCGACCGGGTGAAGTTGGTGGTCGACAGCAACCGGCCGCTCGTGGGCGATGAGCTAACCAGCTTCAAGCAGCTAATCCAACGCCGCCGCAAGGCTGAGCCAATCGCGTACATCCTGGGGCAGCGAGAGTTCTACGGTATGTCAATTCGCGTCGACGCCCGGGTGCTCATTCCCCGTCCGGACACCGAAGTGCTGGTAGAAACAGCATTGCGACGCACCGCCGATCAACACCTATTCGGAACAGCGCTAGATGTGTGCACCGGCTCCGGCTGTGTGGCGATCGCGCTGGCCAAGGAGCGCCCCACCTGGAAAGTCACCGGCGCTGATATCTCGAACGATGCGCTGGAGCTCGCCCGTGACAACGCGCTCAGACTTGGGGTCGTTCGCAATCTGGCGTTCCGCCAAGCGGATCTGCTCAGCGGATTCGAGCAACGCTTCTCGTTGATCACCGCGAACCCACCATACATTCCAACCACCGAGCTCGCTGAACTGCAGCCAGATATCCGAGAGTTCGAGCCGAAACTGGCGTTGGATGGGGGTGATGATGGGTTGGACTTCCTGAGGACTCTTGCTGGCCAAGTAGTACGACGGCTGGTCCCGGGCGGAGTCTTCGCCACCGAGATCGCCAGCGACCAAGCAGCGGACGTCAGCGCGCTCTTGCAGGCCGCGGGCCTGACTGAGATCGAGACGACCCAGGACTACGCTCATTTGGACCGAGTCGTCAGTGGTCGCGCGCCAAGCGCATAGTCAACGCTCAGGCTCCAAAATCAACAAAGCCAGCTCCTGCGAGCTGGCTTTGAAGTGCGGGACTGACTCAGACCTCAGGTCTCGTCTTCGTCCTCATCGCCGCTGTCTTCGCCGCACAGCGAGGTCTCATCCTCGTCCTCATCTCCGCTGTCTTCGCCGCACAGCGTGATGACCGAGGTTTCGTCCTCATCCTCGTCTCCGCTGTCTTCACCGCAGGCAAACAACGGACTTGCAAAAAATACCAAAGATCCGCCGGCGAGGATCGTCACAAGGGTCGAACGCAGTTTGAGCATGCACGCATCTTGAGTAGCCGCGGCCCCCGCGTCAAGCGGCGAGTTTGCGCGCGGCGATCGCATTTTTGTGCGCCCCTATTCCAACGCTCAAGCGGTACCGCAAGCTCCACTGTCGCGGAACGCGACGCGTTTCCGCGGAGTTTCGAGCATCACGACCCGTTGTGCCAAATCTGGTCAAAAACTGGGCCCACGGTTCCGTTGTGTGGCACCGCCGGAAACATGCTGCGCGTCGCACATCTTACGCTCCCGGTCGCCCTAGGGTTGGCTGTGGGTGTGTCCGCCTGCGGCAAGTCCGGAGGCGGGATCGCACTCAGCCGTTCAGAAGGCGAACCGATCCCCGAAGTGCCAGTCCCGGCCGCCGACGGCCCGAAACTGGCGGCCACCTCACACGCCACCCCCATCCGGCGCCGACCGGACAAGCAAGCGAAAATCATTGGCTATATGCACGCCGGAGCCAAAGTGTCTCGGGCTGAGCAAGCCTACAGCACCGATGGTTGTCCCGGCGGGTGGTATCCCGTCCGCCCTCGCGGCTTCGTGTGTCTGGACGAGGGTGCCACCCTCGACATGCGCCATCCAACCTTGGCAACCATGGCCATTCAGCCGCAGGTGGATGCTCCAATGCCCTACACCTACGCCCGCACCAAGGCCGACAGCGAGCTGTTCGAGGTGGATGCTGAACGCGACCAGGCGGTCAAGAAAGAGGGCAAGATCAGCAGTCGGAGTGGCCTCGCCGTGGTCGGCTCCTGGGAAGCCGCCGACGGGGCGGGTGAAAATCACCGCCTGGCGATGATGACCAACGGCAAGTTTGTCTCCACCGAAGTCCTGGAGCGCGCCAAGTTCAGCCAATTCCAAGGCATGGAGCTCGACGACCAAGTCCAGCTGCCCGTCGCCTTCGTCGTCAAGCGCGGCGTCGCCACCTGGAACATCGAAGGCGCGACGCCCAAACGACTGGACGAACTCGACTACCACCAGAAGCTGACTCTGACTGGTCGCTTTCGCACCGTGCGTGAACACAAGTTCTGGGAGGTCGCGGAAAACATTTGGGTGCGTCACAAGGACGTGACCTCGGTGCGCCGCCGCAACAACTTTCCCGAGTTCGTGAGCCCGGACAAGCATTGGCTGGATATCTCGATCGTCACCGGGACGGCGGTGGCCTACATCGGAGAACGCCCGGTTTACGCAACGCTTGTCAGCGTTGGTAAAGACCGCCTGGGCGAAGAGCTGCCTGAGCCGCGGATCACGCAGCGCGGCGAGTTCAAGATCGTGGGCAAACACATCACCGCGCTCAACGCCAACGTCGAAGGCTTCGCCAACCGCGTGGAGATCTACGACGCGCCCTGGACGCTCGAGCTTTCCTCGGGACAGCTGATGCACGGCGCCTACTGGCACAACCGTTTCGGTATCGAGCACGGTCCCGGTAACGTTCAACTGGCTCCGGCGGATGCACGCTGGATTTGGCAATGGTCGTCGCCGGAAGTGCCTGATGGTTGGCACGCTTTAGTAGATGTGGCGGATGATGACGCCACCATCGTGAACATCCGCAAGTAGCGCTTTCAGCGCGGGTTTTCCAGAGGCGGGCACGCAGCCGCGAGGCCTGCTACGCTAGAGTGCTTACTTTGACTCGCACATTCCGAACATACCTTGCTTTGATCGGTTCGGCTTGGATGGCAAGCAGCGCATCCGCTTGCTCCGCCAAGGTGACCAACAATGAGACGCTAGCAGCCTGCCTTCCCCCCAGTGATCTGGAAGTGCCATTTACCCGGGCGGCCCGGCGAGGCTCCGACTTCAGCGATGAGCAGCTGCAAAGCTTACCCGCACTCCGCTGGGACACACAGGATTGCATCCCAGTGGAGGCCACCGCAGGAGCGGCCGAGTTCATTCCACTGATCCGGTCCGCCGTGGCAGCCTACACCTCCCTGGAATGCGACACGTTGTGTTTCGACGACCGTCTGGACGAAGCAGCAACTCCTGCCGAAGAAGGCGAACGACTGCAGCGCATCCTGTTCACTGCCAGCAGCTCGGCCGATGACTTCGAGTCCGCCGATCAATCCACCAACACCAACGTCGCTTTTTCGCCGTCGAGCGGCCAGATCTTGGACGCGACGATCACCGTTCGACAGTCCCCAGATGTCAACGTCAAGGAGCGCAGTCTGACCGTCGCTCTGGCGATCGCCCTCGGCCTCGGCAAACCAGATGCGCCGGAAATTCCCAGCATTCGGCAGCCGTCAGAAGCGTCAGGCTCCAGCCAGCAATTGACGGCCTTTGACGCGGCGTCATTGTGCGGCATGTACGATCAACCCAACTTCTGCGAGTAACATGACTGAGCTCGACGACTTGAGCGCGCTGACGCCCACGGCTTCATCCAAGCTGGCGGGCGGTTTCACCATCTTGGGCGGCGGGTTCACCCTCATTGCCTCACTGCAAGGGTTCATGGTGTGGCGCTTGGAGGGGCTGATCCTGGCGGTGTTGTTGCTTTTGCTCGCCCTCGGGGGCGCGCATGTCGTTTTGGGTTTCAAGGTCGTGCGCATGCGCGGCTGGGCCGCCCGCACCGCGACGTTCACCAGTGGATTCGCGTTCCTCGTAGGCGCGGCCTGGTTTGCCTTCGGCATTTATTCCGGGCTGTTTTCATTGCCGACGCTGGCGCTGATACCACTGACGGGAGCTGCCTCCATCTTGTGTAGCTCGGTGATCAAGCCCGCGCTGAAAGCCGACGCCCTCCGAGCCAAACTCGCCGAGCAGGGCATCAGTTCCGGAATCTAGCGCCGGCGCCCGGCGCTGAACACTCCAAGCGCGCGGCATGCTGCAACAGGTAGCGGGCCGTTCGCTGGATTTGGGTCAAGCGGGAGCACTTGGCGTCCGCCGCGGGGGCCACTCTCGCAGGCGGCTTCAAACCACTTCGCCGCTTTGACGCAACAGCCCATAGGCATGTCGCCTATGCATAACAAAAACGCGATTTGCAAAACCATCGCGCACCGCCGCCCCATGCGTGTCGCTCATCGCTGCCCGCTATCGTGCTTCATCGCGACAACATTTGTGGTTGAAGCCGCCTGCAAAACCGAACCCCGCGGCGGACGCAAACTGACAAGATCAGAAAATCGCTAGCCCCGTCAGGTCAACAAAGCGTTCGAGCGCTAGGCTGCCCACTTGGGAGTTGCCGTTGGCGTTCAAGCCCGGGGACCAAACGCACAACGTCAAGCGGTTCGGCACCACGGTGATGATGCCGCCGCCGACGCCGCTCTTGCCCGGCAAGCCGACGCGGTACGCAAAATCTCCGGCGGCGTCATAGTGGCCGCAGGTCAGCATGATCGAGTTGATGCGTCGGGCCATCTCATTGCTGACGATGCTGGCTCCGCTCTTGGGGTCGATGCCATCGTTGGCGAGCCACAGGCTGGCGCGCGCGAGGTCGACGCAGTTCATCGCGAGTGAACACTGATGGAAGTAGACATGCAGCACGTCGGCCACCGAGCAGCGCAAGCGACCAAACGACTTCAAAAAGTGGGCGAGCGCAAAGTTACGGTGACCGGTCGCCGCCTCCGACTCGGCCACTTCTTGATCGTAGAGCACTTTGGGATTGCCGCTCAAAGAGCGCATGGTCTCCAGAATGAGTGTCAGCGCCCCATCCACCCCGTGGGCTTCCACCAAGGCGTCCGTCACCACCAGCGCGCCGGCGTTGATGAATGGGTTGCGGGGGATCCCTTTTTCAGCTTCGAGCTGCACAATCGAGTTGAACGCGGACCCAGAAGGCTCTCTTCCCAAGCGCTCCCACAGTTCATCCCCCAGGAGCTGGAGCGCCAAGGTCAAGCTGAACACTTTGGAGACGCTTTGTATGGAGAACGCCAGCCCAGCATCCTCGGCGGATGCGATGTGGCCATCGCAGGTAGCCAGCGCGATACCGAAGTGTTGCGGATCGACTCGGGCCAGGGCAGGAATGTAGGTGGCGACCCGGCCCTGCCCCCGCTCGGGGCTCACGTCTTTGGCGACGCTCGAGAGCACTTGCTGCCAGCTCCCAGAGCTCACCGCCGCCGTCATTTCTCCGCTTCGACTCATGCGCCAGGTGTAGGCCTGAGCTGATGCAGGCGGCCAGAGCAAAGTCGCAAGTTTTTCAAGCCGCCCAAAAGTACTGGGCTGCGAGCGCAAGCAATTCGCGCAGGCTTTGCGTTGTACTGAATTTTAAGGGGTTTTTCGTTGGGCACGGTGGTTGCAATGCATTGCCCAAGAAGTTCCAGCACGGAGAAGCCCTGGCATGAATACATTCATCAAGAACAACGCCTACTTCCTCATCACCTTTGGCTTGGCAGGGATCACCCCGATTGTGATCGTGGTCGCTACGGCGTTCCGCTGATCCCAACCTGACGTTCGCTGACCCGGACAAAGGCTTGTGCCCCTCGCAGCACGCGAGCACTCGAGGCTGATGCAGCTATCGAGTAGCTCGCCGTGCCTGCGTGCCGTGTGTGCGCCGTGGAACGGTTGCGCCAGCCAATGGCGCGAAATGGCCAGCGCGTGTGGTGAGACCAAAGCTTCGTTCTGCTTTGCGTTGGCCGCAGCACGACGCTGTTGACGGCCCCTCAGTTTCGCGTATAACCGTTGCATGCAGCTTCGTTGCCGACTCATGTGTGCTTCGCGTGCCGTAAAGGTTCGCAAGGAGGATTTCGTGTAGTCGGCGAATACAAGCAGCTTGTATCAGCGTTTGCGCCCCGCCGGCTTCCTTAGCCCGCGGGGCGTTCGCGTTTTGTCGCGCTGGCGAGACGACGCCCAGCGCAAGCGGAGTCGATCCAGACACCCCTGGATCGAAGCAGTCGAGGTACGTCATGAGTTCAACACTGAGATCCAATTGGGCAGACGAAGCAGCGCCGACGAGCGAAGCTTGGTGGGAAACATTCTTCAAGGGTCCCTTCGGCGAACTGCAGCTATTGCCGCTGCCCGTTGATACCACCCAGCAAGATGTGGAGCGCGTGACGGCCACGCTCGGCGGGGGCACTCATCGCATTCTCGACGCTCCCTGCGGTGCGGGCCGACATTCTTTGGAGCTAGCGCGCCGTGGCCATCAAGTCGTCGGCATCGATTTCAATCCACAAATACTGGAGGCGGCGCGCAGTCGTGCGCAAGCTGAAGCGCTGTTGGTCGACTTTCGCCTGCAAGACCTGAGGCGACTGAGACCTAGCGAAACGTTTGACGCGGTCACCAACCTTTGGACCAGTTTCGGCTACTTCAGTGATGCCGAGAACCAAGCTTTGCTCAAAAATCTGGTGGCCTGCCTGAGACCGGGAGGCTGGTTATTTCTAGATGTCTTGGTGACGGAAAGCCTGAGCGCCCGTTACTCCCCGCGCCATTGGTCTTGGCGGGGCGAAGGGGAGCAGCGCGTCCGCGTTTGCCAAGAACAACGCTTCGATTGCTTGACAGGTCGGGTACACACGACTTGGAGCTTCTTGCGAGATGGCCAGGAGCAGACTCGCGAATCTTCGATCCGCGTGTACTCGTGCACTGAGTTGGTAGCCTTGTTGAAAGCAGCGGGGCTGACGGACTTTCGCTGCCTCGGCGACAACGGGGGAGCGTTCACTTTCGGAGACCAGAGACTGTGGTTGGAAGCGAGGAAGCCACTATGATCTCGTTGTCCGTTCGCCCATTCGCCGCTGGCGATCAGGCTGAAGTGTTCTCACTTTGGCAGCGCTGCGGTCTGCTCCGCCCATGGAATGATCCGGTTGAAGACGTTCGCTTGAAGGCCCTGGTCCAGCCGGAGCTGTTTCTTGTGGGTGAGCTCGACGGCCGAGTGATCGCCAGCGCCATGGCTGGCTACGACGGCCACCGCGGCAGTCTGTTCTACCTGGCGGTCAAACCTGAACTCCAAGGTCGAGGTTATGGCCGAATGCTGTTGTCGGAGGTTGAACGGCGCTTGCTAGCGCTCGGCTGCCCCAAGCTGAACTTGATGGTGCGCGGCGACAATCTGCAGGTGCTCGAGTTCTATCAAAGACTCGGCTATCAACCGCAAGGCGTGGTGTGCCTGGGCAAGCGGCTGGACAGCGCCGCACCGCTCGCCTAGTGATATTTCGCAAGCTCATGCCGAAGCCCAAGTCCCCAGCAACCGGGTCGGAACGCGTGCTCCGCCCCGGGTTCCAGGAGCGCGTGTTCGACGTCGTGCGGCAGATCCCGGAGGGCAAAGTGGCGAGCTACGGACAGATCGCGACGCTACTCGGTTACCCTGGGGTGGCCCGCCATGTGGGCAATGCGTTGGCTGCTTGCGGCAATTCAGAGCTGCCCGTACCTTGGCACCGCGTGGTGAACGCCCGCGGCGGAATTTCGACGCGCGGAGCCGAGCAGCGTCAATTGCTGGAGTCTGAAGGCGTGGTGTTCACGCCGTCCGGGCTGGTTGATTTGAGCCAACACCGCTGGCAGCACGCGCTCCGAGACTAGCCCCAGCGGACGCTGTAGACTGGCTAGCCCGCAGGTGCTAAGCGGGCATGGAGGGTGCCCGGAGAACCCCAAAAATCGGCGAATTTGGAGCGCCAGGGGGCAGAAGCCGCTCTGCAGGACGCCGTGCGCGCGGAGCGCGTGCGGTTCGTGTTCATTCAATCGCCGTTGCCAATCCTGCTGAGCCCCGTAGCAGCGGCGTTATTGGCCGCCAGCCTTTGGCACGCCGTCGACCATCGTCGCCTGATTGTGTGGGTGGCGGGCGTAGCCGTGCTGTCGCTGGTTCGCATCTCATTGATGCGCACCTACCCGAGCATCACCCCGAGCGCTGAGCACGTGAAGAAGTGGGAGCGGGCGTTCGTGGTGTCGATTGCCCTGGTGGCGCTATGGTGGGGCGTCGGTGGGCTGACGCTGCTAGTTGATTCGATCGCGGAGCGCACCCTGGTGTTCTGCTTCTTGATGATGATGGGAGGAGGGGCGGCTTCGAGTTATGCCGCTCACCCGCTCACAGTTCGCTTGAGTGTGCTGTGTTTGGCTTTGCCGGCGATTATCGTGTTCGCTGCACAAATGGAGCTGGTGCACGGGGTGCTGGCGTTTGGCGGCGTGATGTATCTGGTGGCGACCCTCAAGGCGGTAAGGACGCTGGATACCCTGTTCTTGCGGGCACATCGTTTGACGCTGGACTTGCAGGAGGCTCGCGATCGGGCTGAGCGTCTGGCGCGTACCGATGATCTGACCGGCTTGAACAATCGCCGCGCATTCTACGAGCAGGGGGAGCAAGCGATCCTCCAAGCGCGCCGCTACAAACAGCCGCTGTCGTTGATCATGCTGGACATCGACCACTTCAAGGCGATCAACGACGAGCTGGGCCACGCGGCGGGTGATGACGTGCTTCGCAAACTGGCGGACGTGCTGCGTTCGGAGCAACGCGAGGGCGACGTGCTAGGTCGTTTGGGCGGAGAAGAGTTCGGTATCTTGATCGCTGACGCCTCCAAGAGCGAAGCGAGCGCTATCGCTGACGAACTTCGAAAATGCGTCGAGTCCTGCGAGCTGATCCACGCGACCAGTCGGATTCAGCTCAGCATCAGCGTCGGCGTTTCGACGCTCAAGGCGGAGCAAGGGCTGAGTGAGCTGGTAGCAAGCGCCGACCGAGCTCTTTATGCCGCCAAACGCGCCGGACGCAATCGAGTGGTGGTCTCCGCATCCGTCGCCCCTCCGAGCCGCACTTGAGCCGCTCAGAGGCTCGGTCACTCAGAGGCTCGGTCACTCAGAGGCTCGGTCACTCAGAGGCTCGGTCACTCAGGGGTCGCGTCGAAGTGGCGCGGTTGTCCCGTGGCTTCGATCACGCTGGTCCAGATGTCATCCCCAGGATCCACCTGTTTGCGGTGGCGGGTGGCTAGCGGCATCGGCACGTGCACGAAGCGGCCATGCCAACGCCCGATGAGCATTTCGGTGTTGCCTGCCATAGCGGCGTGCACGGCGTTGCGCGCCATGTTCCAACAATACACGCTATCCGACGGGGACGCGGGCACGCTGCGAATGGTGTAGCTAGGATCCAAATACTTGAGCGTCACTTCGCGTTGGATATCTTGGAAGTGCTGGGTGATGCGGTCACGCAAGAACACGCCCACGTCCCCAAGTTTGGCGTTGCCGCTCTTGTCCGCACCCAAGGCTAGGTTGGCCACCAAGTCTTGGGCCGCGCCTTCTGCGACGACGATCACGGCGTGACCTTGCCGGTCGAGCACGCGCTCGATGTAGCGCAGCACGCCGAACTCACCTTCCAGCTGCATGTTGACCTCGGGGATCAACACGAGATCGACGTCCGTCGACGCGAGCGCGGCATTGCAGGCCACGAATCCCGAATGGCGCCCCATCAATTTGACCAGCCCGATCCCGTCTTTGCCCCCCAGTGACTCGACCCGGGCCGAGCGGATCACGTCCACCGCGGATGCGTAAGCACTCTCAAAGCCAAAACTACGATCGATGAAGTGAATGTCATTGTCGATGGTTTTCGGCACCCCAACGACGCTGATGGACAAACCGCGCCTTTCTGCCTCCGCACCGATCTGCATGGCGCCCCGAGTGGTGCCATCTCCGCCGATCACGAACAGGATGTTGATGCCATAAGCTTCGAGCGTGTCGACCACGGTCACCGGATCTTGCTCACCTCTCGATGAGCCGAGAATGGTGCCACCTTGATGATGGATGTGAGAGACCACGTTCGGGGTCAGCGGCTCCGGGGGTTTGCCACTGGGGATCAGGCCCTCATAACCAAAGCGAAAGCCCATGATGCGGCGCACGCCGTAGCCAAACCAGAGCTCCAACACCAAACCGCGGATCACGTTGTTCAAGCCGGGACAAAGGCCCCCGCAGGTGACGATTCCGGCGCGCGTGCGGGCTGGTTCGAAGAACACCCGGTTGCGTGGCCCCGCCAGTTCGAAGGCTGGCAGTTTGGACAGCAGTTGCGGAGAGGCGGGAAGGTTGGAAACGCGGTCGTTGACCAGCACCTTGTCCGCAGCGCCCACGAACAGCATCGCGCCTTCACCCAGGTGATGGGAAACCGGGGAATCAAACCGGCAAGCGCCCAAGTCTTTGATCGCGACGTCGGCCGCGGTGATGTTGCCGTGAGGCCAGCCCGGGACCGGGACCGCCGGTAGCGATTGTTCGGACGAGGTGACTGAAGCCGCAGACGCCGCCATGATCGCAATCTTGCGCGGCCCAAGGTTTCGTCCGTGCGTCGCGCCCGATTCGGGACCAGCAAGCAGCGCGAATTGAAGGGGTCTCCGCGTCCACCACGGGTCCCGTGCTCGAACAATCCGGCTCCGGTGCTCCGCTCAAGCCGGTCCCGCCTGGGACCACACGTCTTTTGCAGGCGATAGGTGGGTCACCGAAGGCTGCTTGGTAGGTCACCGAAGGCTGCCCGGTGGGTCTGCCACTTGTTGTGGCAAATCATCAACGCCCTGCTTCACGTGTCCTGAATTGACCGAAAACGATCGAAACTGATCGCAAGTGATCATTAGCAACGATCACCATCACACTCGTAACCTTGAAACCCGCACTCAACCCTGAATAAATCCGCCAACTTTGCCCCACAGCCAAACCGTTCAAACACTATCTGCTTAACAAACGCTTTACCTTCACCAACAACACTAGCCGCCAAACCTAGACACCGAAACTCAGAAAGGATGCCACTAAACCACAAATAGCGATTGACACTTGCATCCACATGCTCGTAGAGACGATGACATGAAATCTTCATCGGATCGCACCTGGGGCCACTCGTCGCAAAGCAGAGTCTTCACAAAGCTGTTGTTCATCTCCAGTACGGCGACTGCAGCGCTCCTTGGCTGGACCCAGTTCGCGCATGCATCCACCTATACGGTCTACACCAGCCCGATATCGGCAATGTCGACCGACTCGGGCGACAGCTACTGCAGCCTTGCGGAAGCGGTCATTTCAGCGAACGAAGGGGGGGCGAGGTACGACTGTCTGGATGGCGATCCGGGCGGCGTTGGTCAGACAATCATCCTAGCCGAAGCCCCGGGTCTGTCGTTCTCGATGTACCCCTACGAGATTGATTCACTCGTCCTCACCTTTGCCGGCTACGTGACCATTCAGACCAGCGGTGGCCATGCGACGATCAACTCCACGGGCAGCGGTACGGGCAGCGCGTTCAGCGTGGGGTCGGACACAACCGCGGCTTTCTGGTCGCTTAACCTGACACATACCAGCAACAATCTGGGGCGCCTGATACTGAACTACGGATCGGTCGGCATCTATGATTCGACACTGTCTGGAGGCGATGTCACGGGGTTCCCCGCCGGATACGGCGGCGCTATCCGCAATGAAGCTGGGACGGTCGAGATGTCCGTTGGCACCAAGCTCATGGACAACACTGCCAAGCGCGGCGGAGCCATCTACAACATGGACGGGACCGTAATCCTCGACGGAAGCGTCATTTCGGGAAACACCGCGACCATGGCGGGAGGCGCCATCTACAATCAGTCTACCACCTTTGCCCCCGATTCGACGTTCTTAGGCCGTGCGCTCGTCGAAGCGACGGCCACGACGATTGAGGGCAACTCCGCTGTGGCGGGTGGCGCGCTCTTCAGCCGCGGCGGCAGGATGTACGTGCTGGACACCAACTTCTCCAACAACACCGCCTCGGGAAACGGCAGTAACGAAACTTGTCTCGCAGGCCAGTCCTGTGACGGCGTCGGAGGTGCGGTCGCGATGTTGACCGGTGGTGACACCGTCGCGCATTTCCTTGCGGACGGGTCCACGATCTTCTCCGGGAACGTGGCCTCCGGACGCGGCGGGGCGTTCTACAGCGGCGGCCAGTTGGGCCTGGACGACGTCATCATCGACGGCAACACCGCCCTGACCGGAGCGGCCATCTACGTCGTCGACGACGACCCCACCTGGTACTGCGAGGTCGTAGCCAGGAACACGGACGTGTTCATCACCAACAACGTGGCGACTGCCCCTTGGGGAGGCTACAGCATCCTCGATGGTGCAGACGGCGATCTTGGAGGCGCGTCGTGCATCTTCGACGAGCGTGACAACCAGATCTATGGGACCGGAAACACCCCTGCATTCTGCGAGCCGGGCAGACCCAGACCCGACGACGACGCATGCCCCCAGCAGGCGCCGCCGCCCTCGTCGTCACCCTGCGCCGCCTTCTGTTCGAACCCGGAGGTCATTCAGGTGAACGGTAGCTACCAGTCCGGCAACCTCGGCACGGGCGCCATTTGTCGGGAGACCACCGACCCGACAAACGGCGGCAACTGCGGCAACTTCTCCGGCGGCCGTACGCTCAAAGTGAACGGCGTTACCCAGGTGTGCAACAACCAGAACTGGGCGAGTCTGCCGCCGCCAGTCAATGGCGGCTATTGCGTCCAGGTGACACCCGGCACCGAGGCGTACGCCTACTTCGTGATGTGGTGAGTCGCCCCAGCGTACGCTGGAGTTGGGCCAGACGGGCACAGCTTGCGTCCGCCGCGGGGGGCGGTTTTGCAGGCGGCTTCAGACAAACGTGCGATCAGGGGGCATGGTTGTGCCAGGGCGCAACCTTGGTGCGGGCAAGCGCGGTGAGGTCGCGTGCTTAGTACAAAAGCGGACATTTTACCGACCTCAGGGCGTGGAAATGATCCGACTTTTCGGACAGTGGTGGAAAGAATTGTGGTTGCTATGCTGCCAGTGCCTCGAAGGCTTCTGGCGACATGTTGCCATTGGTCGTGTGAATTCGAGTTGGGTTGTAGAAGCCGAGAATGAAGTCGCGAAGGTCGTGCTCGGCTTGCTCGATGGATGTCCAGTTGCGACGGCTGGCGAGCTCATGCTCTAGCGTAGCGAAGAAGCTCTCCGCAACGGCGTTGTCGAGGCAGTTGTAGGCTCGACTCATGCTCTGCACAACATTGTTGGCTGCGGCTATTGCCCGGAAGAGAGCCGAGCGATACTGCACGCCGCGGTCTGTGTGAAAAATAACTGGCTGCTGGGGTTGACGTCGAGCCAACGCATCGAGCAAGGTTCTGACAACAAGAGCTGTGTTTGCGTTAGTGCTGAACGCGAGCCCGACGACACGGCGGGAGAAGAGATCGATGACCACGGCTACGAAAAGCTTGCGGTTGCCGATTTTGAACTCGGTGATGTCGCCGCACCACACCTGATTCGCAGCAGTCGCTGTGAAGTTCCTCTCGAGGAGATTTTCTGCTGGGGGTAGCCCCTTGTCAGCACGTGCCTTCCAACGACGGCGAGGACGACCATACAGGCCCTCCTGGAGCATGATTCGTCTAACTCGGTTGGCTCCTATGGCGTGTCCTAGCTCGCGCAGTCTGGTCAGGATGCGTGGTCTGCCGTAGGTTCCGCGCCCCTCCTCCAGTTGGAGTGAGCGAATTGTCTTTCGGAGCTGCTCGGTCTTGTGGGCTCTTTTGGATGGGGGAGCCGTTTGGCGAGTCTGCCACGCGTAAAACCCCGAGCGAGAGACTTCCAGTGCCTCGCACAGAACTGCCACGGAGATGTTCAGCCCCTTTGCCTTCTCCGATTCGATGAAGCGATACCTCATCGTTTTTGCCTCTCGGAGAAGGCTGCGAATTTTTTTAGGATTTCATTCTCCTGTTGGAGCTTCTTGTTTTGAGCCCTGAGTTGCCGGAGTTCTGCTTTCTCCTCCGTCGTCAGCGGCTGACTTGCCTCCTGCTCATCGGCGTCCTGCAGCCATCTCTGGAGAGACTTACGGCTGATGCCGAACGCGTTGGCGACTTCCTCGTGAGTCAGCGTCCCTTCTCGCGCGGCCTTGATAGCCTCGCTTCGTAGCTCTGGCGTTATCTTGCCTTGTGATCTTCGATTTATCTTCATGCGTGGTCCAGTCTGCTCTGTCCAGCAGTGTCCATGCAATCGGATCAGCTCCTCGCTGCCAAGAGAGGTTTCTGTCTCAAAAGTGAGCCACCCCCCGTGGGCAGCAATTCGAAATCGAGTGCGGCAAGCGAGATTCCATCGGGGGACGACGCTAGCACGAACCTGCGCTCCAGCGGCGGCCAACTACCACCAATCTGCGCTCGAACTGGAGGCACGAGCAAGCGGTGAGAAGCGGTTCGGTGGCGGTGCCTCGGCGGTTTACGTCGTGTTTGACTACGTAAACCCCGGGGGCAC
>JBNLEN010000148.1:0-15227 GCA_050304975.1 Polyangiaceae bacterium | reverse complement strand
CAGATGGTCGCTGGTTGCTTGCGGCGGCGGGCGTATTCGCTGCGGCGTACGGGATTTGGCAGCTCTCAGGCAATGGCGGCGTGCTGTGCGAGCCGGACTCCTGGCTTCAAGGACACGCGCTGTGGCACCTGCTATCCGCGCTCACCACTTGGTTGATCTACATGTACACGCGCTCTGAGCGGCTGCTCGATGGGCAAGCGTGGCAAGGAGCGCTCTACCTGCGTCCTTCATTGCCGGCGCCGTTTCGGGCGGTCCAGCGCTCCGCCGAGAACGACAACAGTGCTGTCAGCAAGGAGCAAGAGCAACTGGAAACGGCGTCTCGTCAGTCGCTGGCGTGAGAGTCCAGCTGGTCCGCGTTGCAGCTGGGCACGTCGTCATCGATCCGCATGCGCGGGTTCTGCGGATCGTGGAGCGTGGTCGAGCCAGCTCGGATCCGTCGCAGCTCTTTTAGGCCATCGATCAAGACCGCTCGAACCGATTTGCCGGGGTGCACCTCGAAGCGTGCAGCCAGCGGTCCTTCGATCAAATCGTCCCCGCCGGTGGCGACGAAGTCGCTGGTCACCAGCGTCAGCCTGTCGGAGTCTCGGATGGGGGTTCCGTCGTTGCGAGTGAGTAGCAACTTGAGAGCACCAGCTTCACACGAGGCGCGGACGCGTAGCCCAGCGATAGAGGCGGGGCCATGCTCCTGGTTGCGAACGTGGCGGCGGAGCAAGGTTCGCAATTCTTCTCCCGTGACTTCGGCGCTGCTGAGCTGGTTGTCGAAGGGCATGGCTTCATAGATTGAACCATACGTCAGCTCCCCGGCGGGCAAGCTCGCGCGGATGCTTCCGGCGTTGGCGATTGCGACGTCTGCACCTGGGAGAGCCTTGAGCATCAAGTCGACGAACAGGTTGCCTAGCGCTGTTTCCGCTGTGTTGTCTCGGGGCAGCGGTTCATCGCAGCTCGCCCCAATCAACCGCGAGCGCACTTGGCGCATACGCTCGATCAGCTGATTGGTGCGCTCGACATAGGCAGCAATCGGTTGCAAGCGGGTCCCGTCAGTTGAGGTTGTGACGCACGGCTCCTGGTTATCGTCACAGATTTCATGTGGGGGGAAGAGCTTGAAGTGTCGCTCCCCGCGCTTGCGATCCAGTTCTACGTCGATGCGCGAAAAAGCACGACCTGCCCAATAGGCGTGGGCGACCGGGATGCCCGCCACATAGTGAGCGACGGCCCGATGGCGATGTCCGCCGAAGATGATGTCCACGCTCCCCTTGGGCAGGGCGCGAGCAAAACGGAACAGCTCAGAGTCCGAATCGCAGCTGGAGAGATCGTGTGGGTCATCAAAGCGTTCGCATTCGCCTCCCAAGTGTACCAAAGCCACGACTAGCTCCGCGCCGCGCCCTCGCAAACGAGCCGCTTCGGCGGCCACCGCGCGGGCTGGCTCCGTAACCGAGAGTCCGCCCAATAACCGCTGCTTCACGACGTGAGGAGTCTCTTCCGTCAAGCCGCCGACGACTCCGATCTTGACGCCGGCCCGTTCGAACAAGACCGAGCGTTTTAGGTTTTGCCAGCCTGGAAGTTCACCGGTTGCCCTGTCCACCAGGTTGGTGTTCACGATCGGAAAGTTGGCTTCTTCCAGGCGCATCCGCAGCGCGCCTTGCGGGTGTCGGTCCAGTCCGTCCGCTACTTGGCCTGCCATGGCGACGGAGGAGCTGTCGGCTTCGCCATAGTCGAACTCATGATTGCCGATGGTCGCAGCGTCGTAGCCCAAGAGATTGTAGAGCTCGATCATGCTGGCGCCTTGCGACAGGTTGGTCTCCAGGGTGCCTTGGAACATGTCGCCCGCGTCTAGCAGGACCACCGAGGAGGCGGGGTTGGCGCGCGACTGCTCCCGCAGGTGTTGCACCTGGGCGGCGAACAGCGGGAAGTGGCGAATATGACCGTGCACGTCGTTGGTCGTCACGAAGTGCAGCACTACCCGCTCAGGGATCTCCGGCCCCGGTGGTGGTGGGGCCTGACGTCCCCCGCAGGCCGCCGCGAGCCACAGCGCGAGAATTGCGCAGAAGTGCCGCAGGTTGGGTTGGCCGGGAGGCATGTCGATCTTGATCATATGGCCAATTCGGGCTTGTGCAGCCTGATTTGGCGCATTCACCCCGGGGCGGGCGCCACTGTGACAGAAATCTGACTGATTTTTGCCCGGATTCATGAGTGCATGCGCAAACCGTGGCTGTCATTGGTTTTTTCGTCGCGCACTGGGTCCTCTCGGTGTTCTGCCAAACATTCTTCCTTCACCGGTACGGCGCCCATCGGATGTTTACGATGTCCAAGGGCTGGGAGCGCTTCTTCCACCTGATGACCTATGTTTGTCAGGGCTCCAGCTATCTGGTTCCCCGCGGATACGCGGTGCTGCATCGCATGCATCACGCCTATAGCGACACTCCCAAGGATCCGCATTCGCCAGAGAATTACGGCAACGTCATGACGATGATGTTGGCCACCAAGAAAGAGTACGACAAGTACGCCTACTACCGCGCGCAGCCTGAAGAGCGCTTTGACGGCGGAGTGCCCGAGTGGCGAGCGCTGGATCGCCTAGGACAAAGCTGGCTCATGCGTCTCGTGTGGATCGGTGCCTACACGGCGTTCTACGTGGCTTTCGCCACGCAGTGGTGGATGTGGCTGCTGCTGCCTGCCCACTTCGTCATGGGGCCCATCCATGGCGCGATCGTCAACTGGTGTGGGCATCGTTACGGGTATCAGAACTTCGACAACGGCGACGTCTCTCGCAACACCCTGATCTTCGACTTCGTCACGTTGGGCGAACTATTTCAGAACAACCACCACAAGTTCGGCATGGCTCCGAAGTTTGCCGCGCGTTGGTTCGAGATCGATCCTGCGTATGTCGTGATGTGGATGTTGGACAAGCTTGGCGTGATTGAAATCACGAGCCACCAGAAGATGCGGTACCCCGCTGAGCGCGCCCTTCCGACGCCAGCCGAATAGAGCCACCCGTGACGGGGGAACAACCCAAGTTACCCCCCTACCAAAGACTTGAGCGCAGACCCGATGCCCGCTGAATTCGGGTCTGCAAGCCTTGGCGAAGAATGTCCTCTCGGCCCAGCAACGTGATGCGTTGCTTGGCGCGGGTGATCCCGGTGTACAATAGCTCGCGCGTGAAGACGGGGGAGCGTTGCTGCGGGAGTACCAGGGCGACATGGTCGAATTCAGAGCCCTGACTCTTGTGGACCGTCATCACGAATACGGTTTCATGGGCTGGCAGTCGAGACGTCTGCACTTGCCGGATCCCGTCAGCGCTCTCAAAGTGGGCGACGAGTCGGGTGCCATCGGGACCGCGATCGATCACTCCGACGTCACCGTTGAACAGTTCCATCTGGTAGTCGTTCTCAGTCACGATGATTGGACGCCCTGGATAAAAGCCCCCTTGAGCCATAGCGCCCAAGCGAGGTCGCAGCACCTCTTCCGCCAGGGCATTCAGGGCAACGGAGCCGATTGGTCCTCGCCGGTGTGGGGTAAGCAGGCGAAAACCGGCCAGGGCTCGCAACCGCTCCTCCGGACCGGACGCTGCCAAGTACTGCTCGTAGCCTTCCACTAGAACCTGGCTCAGACGTGCAAACAGTTGCTGCTTGTCGAGTTGCTCTGTGTCGATCCAAAGTGAGGTGCTTGCGGGATCCACTGCGCCGGACGCGCCAGACAAAGCGGTCAGCGCAGTCACTGCATCACCGCTGCGGATAGCGCGGGCCAGTTGCCCGATGGCGCTGTCGGCGGCGTAGCGATAGCTGCGCACTAGCTGGACCATGCAATCGGAGATTGGAGGTGGCTCTTGGTCTCGAGCGCTAGCACCGACCTCTGCGCCCAGCACGCGAGTGTCTGCGACTGAGTCGAGAAATTGGCGCAGCTCTGCGCTGTAGCCATGGGGAGCATCGGCGTTGAAGATGTCACCTAGGATCGCTCCGGCTTCGACGCTGGCGAGTTGGTCCTTGTCTCCGAGTAAGATCAAACGCGCGTTGGGGGCGACGGCTTCCAGCAGTTTCGTCATCAACGCCAGATCCACCATCGAGGCTTCATCCACGAGCACCACATCGGCGTGTAGGGGATCTTCCGGGTTGTGCCGAAATTGAGTTGGAGTCCGGCTGCGATAACCGAGCGCGCGATGAATCGTGGAGGCTTCTCGTGGCACGCTTTGCCACAGCCGGGCTGCCAGTTCGGTATCCATGGCAGATGCTTGCTGGGCCTGCAAAGCGTTCAAGCTGCGATCGATCGATTCGCTCAGGCGCTGGGCTGCTTTGCCCGTTGGAGCCAAGAGCAGGATGCGCGCGGCAGCGCCCTGTTGCTCAAGTGCCTGTTGTTGGATGAGCAGCAGGATCTTGGCCACCGTGGTGGTTTTGCCAGTTCCTGGCCCACCGGAGATCACGCAAAACCGGCTGCGCAAAGCCAGCGCTGCGGCTACCCTTTGGTAGTCCGGTTCAGGCCCAGCGACACCGAAGAAATGTTCGAGACCACGTTCGAGTAACTCTGAGTCTAGCTCTTGCGCCTGGCCGATGCGCGGAGTCAGCGCTGCCGCCAGCCGCTGTTGATAGTCGGCGTAGCGCTGCAAGTACAGGCGTTCCCCTGCTTCCAAATAGAGTGGCACCGGCTCGGATTCTTGCTTGCCAAGTGCCTGGAGGTCATCCACCAAGCGGCTGTTGCTCAGCATGGTTTGCCACTCGCCGAGGGCCGGCAGCTGCAACTCGACTGGGTTTTCCTCTTTATCCAGCAGGGGAGTGGAAAGAAAGCTGCCCAAATCTAGACACACGTGCCCAGCCTGGACCGCTCGGCTTGCCAAGGCAGCCGCCACGTAAACCCAGGCAGGTTCATCGCTGACCAGCCCGCGCAAACCACGGGCAAAGTGGTAGTCAATCTCGGAGATGGCGCCGAGGGTGAACAGCTGCTCCAGCGCGCTCTCTGGCGCTTTCGTCTCGTGGGTAAGGGGGGGCATCACGCGGCACCCCCGAGTGAGGATGCGCCTGTGATGCGCGCCGGGAACAGCTCGGACAAGGCTTGCAGGCGGGCTGGCGGCGGCTTCTCGTAGAAGACCCCGCTGCGCGCGCCATTGTCTGGATGCATCCCCCTCAAGAACAGGTAGTAAACTCCTCCGAAGCTCTGCTCGTAGTCGTAGTTGGGTACCCGCTGCTCGAGGTAGCGATGAACAGCTAGCGTGTACAAGTGGTACTGCAAGTAGTAGTGGCTGTGTTGCATCGCCTGCATCAGGGCGGCGTGTTCATAGGCCGCGTAGTGTTCGCCCAGGTTATTGGTCTTGTAGTCTACGACGTAGTAGCGCTCGCCCGCCTCCGTGTGGTGCACGAACATCAGATCAATGAAGCCCTTGAGGTAGCCCTCAAGCGGCAGGAAGTTGAGCTTGCGGAGCTCGGACGCGTACTCTGCGGGCAAGGCGTCGCTTGGGTGGGACTCAAAAACCTGGCCGAGGGCAGCCGGAGTTATTGGTCGGTTGGCGTCTCCTGCTGCGGGGAGGTGAAACTCCATCTCGTTGAGGCGTTGCGAGGCTGGCAGTTGTGCGAGCCGCAGGCCTGGCTGAATTTCAGTTTGGAGGAAGTCCTCGATGGCGCCTTGCACCAATTCGACCAACGTGCTGCCACCAGAGCCTGAAGTGTGACTCGTGTCCACGCGCCGTTGAGGGTCTGCGAAGCCATGCGCCCTGAGCGCAGTTTCAATGGTCGCTGATTCGAGCTCCGGCGCCTGAAAGTCGGCATGTTCCAACAAATCATGGAATAGGTTGCCCGTTTGAGCGCCACCGGGGAACTCCGCCAAACGGCAGCGCTGGTCTGCCCTCACGCGGGGAGCCGCTGGTTCGACGGCTGTCGAGTCTGTGTCTCGCCCCTCGACGACAGCGGGCCCGAGGCTGTGTGTTGCCGAAGAATCATGAGTGGACAGTTCTGTAAAGCTGGCCGTGCGCGCCCAGACTTGGATAGGAGACTTCACCAGGCGACACTCGAGGCTGGTGGTCCGCACGACACCAGGCACGTATTGGCCCGGCGACTGCAGGCGCTCTTTGACTTGTTGGTGGTCGATGGTGGCGACGCTGATCCCTGCACAATTGGCGGCCAAATCATTTAGGCGTTTGAGGAGCGCTTCATCGTGACGATTGCGCAGGTAGTCTGCGCAGAGATCGATACTCGGAGCTTTGCCCTGCGGAATGAACTGCGCGGAGTGTAGTAAGTACCCAAGGGCCGAGGTTTGAAACTCGCGGAACGCTCCCCAGAACACCACCGTACGATGGCGAGCCCGCGTCAGCGCCACATAGAGCAGACGCAGGTTTTCGGCCATGGCCTCTTCTTTCATCAGCTCCTGGTGCGCCGCCAGTCGTGTCGAGCCGAGATCCAACTTCAGCCGATTGTGGTCATCAGAGTCATGGAACCTGGTCGTGTTGCGATCGCCCGGGTGTACCAGCATGCCGTTGAAAAGCGTCGGACAGATGACGATTGGGTACTCTAGCCCTTTTGACTTGTGGATGGTGGTCAAGACCACGGCATCCTCGTCGCTCTCGAGACGGATCTGCTCGCTGTCTTTGATGGCAAACTCCCGGGTGCGCTGCTGTGCCAGGTGCTGGAACAGTCCGCTCGGTCCGAGGTGTTGCGTGGTGGATGCGGTGTGCAGCAGCTCCACGAGATGCAGCAGGTTGGTCATGCGACGCTCGCCGTCGATCAGGCCCAGCAGGCGCTCTGAAATGCCGCAGCCCTGCATGACCTGGCGGATCATCTGTACGAAACCGTCACTGACCCAGCGCTGATTGTAGTTTCGAAAGCGCTCGATCCATTCGTCCCAGGCGGCGTCGTCTGTATCCAGTGCCAACAACTGCTCCGCGGTCAGGCCCAGCATTTCCGTTGTCAGTGCCGCCCGGATGGCTCGGGTATTAGCCGGTTCCAGCACCGCCGCCAGGGGCAGCTGCAACTCCGCGGCTTCTTCGTACTCGTACACGCTGCGGTCGCCTTGGACCACGCTGGGGATCCGCAGGGCTTGCAGAGCTCGTTGACAGTCGAAGGCTTCTGCGTTGGTCCGCGTGAGAATCGCGAAGTCCTTCGGCAGTAGAGCTCTGCCGTTCAACGTGGCGTCTGACTGGAGCAAGTCTAGGACCTCACGAGCTACCAGTGCCGGCAACTCGCGGCGTTTGAAGTTCCAGTCAAATGCTTTTTGACCACTGGGTGCGTAGCGCGAGCTGCGCGCTTGTTCGCGCTGGCAAAATCGAAACTGAAACGGTGCGCTGCCCAGGGCCTCGGGTATTTGCAGCGCGGATTCACCTTGTTGATTGGCATGGACATCGGGAAAACCGATGTCGCGGATGAAGAAAGGGGCCGGGGAGTCGAGAAACAGATGGTTGGTTGCTGCAACCAGATCGGCATCCGAACGATAGTTCACCGCCATGGTGTAGCGGCGTTCAGGCTTGACTGACTGTGCTGCGACTAGATAGGCGAAGACGTCCGCCCCGCGGAAAGAATAGATGGCCTGCTTGGGATCGCCAATCAGGAACATCGAGTTAGCTGAACCAGCGTAGATGCGTTCGAAGATGGAGTATTGGGTTGGATCGGTGTCTTGAAACTCGTCGATTAGCGCGGCAGGGTAGCGTTGGCGGATAGCTCCGGCTAAGGCCGGTCCAGACGCGGCTAGCAGAGCATCATGCAGCTGTCCAAGAAGGTCGTCGAACGAAAGTAGCCCCTGCTGCTCCTTGCGAGCCGGCATTTGCTGCTGCACGTAGTTTACCAGACCGCGCATGAAACCAAGAATATGCGTGTCGACCTGCTCTTCGAATTGGCGCGTTTGTTCCAGTAGCTCATCACAAGCGTCAAAGAATGGATGCTCTGGGGCTGCTTTGGCGCGTGCTGCGGAGCGTAGTGATGAGGTGGTGAACTTTTCGAACCGCTCGGGGACTTGGGGCAGCACGACCGGTGACGAAAAGTAGTCACGCAGCTCTTTGCACCACTCCGGAATGCTGGACTTGCGATACCAGTTGCCGTGCAAGCCCGCGTTCAATAGCAGCTCGCGGATTTCGCGTTCATCGAACAGCTCAGCGGCGTGCTGGAACGCTTTGCAGAAGGCCTCGGTATGCAGCTCCGCTGGCAGAGGGGCATCTTCCGGTAGCACGACCAACTGTTTGGTTTGGGCCACCCACTGCGCAAAGCTCTTGAGTGTGTTTGGGGTTAGCTGTCGTCCGGGTTGTCTCAGCCGCTCCACAAAGAGCAAACTCGAGCTGCTGACAGTTCGCGACCAGTAGTCTAAGAGTACCTCTTCAACCATTGGACGGGTGTCACGCAGCAGTTCGGCCTCAAACGGCACACCGCTAAAGAAGGCATTCTCCTGGAGCACGCGATGGCAAAAGCCGTGGATGGTGAAGATGGCGGCGTCATCAAAGGAGTTCAGTGCCGAACGTAGGGCAGCGAGTGCTCGTTTGGGCTGGCGCTGCTGGCGGGCCAGATCGACGAGAATGGGGTCCGCGTTCGATGGGACTTCAGCACCTGGCCGTTCCAGGGCTTCCAAGATGGAGATGGCTTGCTGGATCCGGCGTCGGACGCGGTCCTTCAGCTCCATCGTGGCGGCCTCGGTGAAGGTCACAACCAAGATTTGATCAATCGTGTGCCGCTGCTCCAAGAGCAGGCGTACCAAGAGTGTGCTCAGCGCGTACGTCTTACCCGTGCCGGCGCTGGCTTCTACCAGGCTTCGGCCGACGAGTGGCACCTGCAGCATCTCAAACTCGTGCATCAGCCGACCTCCTCCAAGTGGTCCAGCAGCGGCCCATACACGCGCTGTGACACTTGCGCGAATGTCAGTTTGGGCTCTGCTGCGAGTCCCGCCGGGCCAGCCGCAGTCAAGTCGCCATCTTGACCAAACAGGCGTTGTAGTACGCGGCTGAACCTCAGCTCTCGGCGCCAAGCCACTCCTGCGTGATACAGTGCCTGGCGTTGATCGCCGCGTGGTGTACGCGAGTGCTGCGCGAAGGCAAAAGAGGCGTCAGGGAATAGCAGGAGAGGTTCCGTGAGTCCGTGAGCATACAGCTCCAGCAGCTCACGCAGAATCGCTTCCGGCTCCGCTACCGCCTGGAAGCGATGGATGCGCTTGCCTTCGCCCTCTGCCCGCCGCCCGACGAGCCAGGTGTTCTGGGCTACTCCGGCGGGTTTGACACTGCACAGCACCAAGTGACGAATCCAGCAGCTGAGAAGATGTTTGCCGCGGATGCGCGAGAATTGGTGTTGGACGTGACCCGCGGGCCACAGATCACCAAGCACTCCGCGCAGCTGAAGCGCTCGCCCCAGATCAGGGACATCCAGTGACAAGGCGACCGCTGCATGGGGGAGGGGCTCACCGGTAGTGATGGTGAGTGTGGCTTCTGCGATTGGCTCGGCGCTGCGCAGCACTCGTTGGAATTCGTAGCGGCCTGGCGCGCCAGCAGGCAACAGGCCCGTCGCTGCGGTCAGCTCCAGGCTGCGCTCGGAATCGACGCCGCGCAGCCGCCGATCGAGCGCTGGTGCGCCCACTTGGTAGCTCTCGAGGCCATCGAGTTGAAGTGGTTCGCGGTCCGCAATTTCGAGCTCGTGCTCCTCCAGGTTGACGCCTAGTCGCTGTCGTAGGAGGAAATTCGCTGGCGATGCGTAGAACTCGACGAGCTCACTCAGCTCCAGTTCGTTCCCCAAGTCTGCCGGAGGCAGCGGTTGCGCAAACAGCGGCGTTGCTGGTCGACGCTCTGGGCCAAGCAGCTTGGCGCCCTTGAGAAACGCATGCTCATAGCTGAAAAGGCTTGGTTCATATCCGTTGAAGTAGCGCGGGCTGAACGGTTGCAGCGGGTGCCGGGTAGTGAGGCGCTCCAAGACCTCTGTCTGGCATTCTGGATCGGCTCCGCCGTATTGTGCCGATAGGTAGTCCTGTAGCTCAGCGACGACGATTGATGGGGGCAGCGGCGCGTTGTCTCTCACGCTCTGGCCGATGTAACTGATGAGCAGTTTTTCCCGGGCTGATAGCAGGACTTCCAAGAACAAGTAGCGATCATCCGTGCGCCGATTGGGATCGCCAAGCTTGCGAGGGTATCCGCCGTGTTCCAACAAGTTGAAGTCAGCTCGGTGCGAATTCCGCGGGAAAGCACCGTCGTTCATTCCCAGTAGACAAATGACGGGAAACGGGATGCTACGCATTGGCACCATGGCGCAGAACGTGACGCCGCCCGAGAGAAATCCCCGAGCTGCACGTTTGCGTTCGAACTGGTCATCCAACAATCCGCGCATGACCGACAGCTCGAGCGTCTCATCAAAACCAGCGGCGCTCGCAGATTCGTTGATTTCTGCCAAAGCTGTGAGCGCTTCTTGATGTTGCCATGCGCTGTCCGAGTCCTGGACCAGCAATTGCGCCAGCAGGTTCCCAAGAGTTTGCTGCCAGGCTGACACGCTGAGCTTCTGGCGAAGCGCGCGCAGTTGACTGAACAACGTCTCGACGAAGTGGGCGAAGCGGCCGAGTAGCACTCCCGTCTTACCCTCGATCTCCGTGTATGGGGAGACGCCGAGGCAGGTATCACCAGGGAGATTGACGGCGTATCCAAGCAGCAACCGACGCAGGCCGAATTGCCAAGTGTTCTTGTCGTCAGCTGGTAGATCATGTTGCTGCCGGTGCGCAGCATCAAAGCCCCAACGAATGTTGCTGTTGACTACCCAATTGGCGATCGTGGACACCTCCGTCGCACTGATACCGAAACGGGCACGCACCGGCTCCAACGCGAGCACGTCCAGCACTTCGGAAGCGCTGCCTCGTGCCCCTGCCAAGGCCACAATTCGCAAGAAAGCATCCAGGATGGGGCTATCGGCCTGCAGTGCTCGGTCCGAGATGCGGTAGGGGATGAAACGGGTATCGTCCCGGCTGCGCTCGAACACTGCCTCTATCAGCGGGGCATAATCGTCCACATTGGGCATCATGACGACGATGTCTTCAGGGCGGTACGTCCGACGGGGGGCGTCGTCAGCTGCGGCGGTGGCTGGGCGCGGTGTGTCCAGCAGGCGCAGCAGCTGGTCATGCAGCACCTCCACCTCGCGAATCGCACTGTGACAGGATTGAAAGCTGATGGACTCGTCGTCGGCTTCCAGCCTGCATTGTCCAAGTTCAGGCCCGTTCTGGTGGGCGAGCACGTCGTTCTGAAGGCGTTGCAGGGCCGATAGCCTT
Organism: Polyangiaceae bacterium; assembly: GCA_050304975.1. Lineage (GTDB taxonomy): Bacteria > Myxococcota_A > Polyangia > Polyangiales > Polyangiaceae > SZUA-265. Next base: position 4,040 of record JBNLEN010000148.1, on the reverse strand, counting down.
TCGCTGGGATGCGCCTGGTACAGCTCCACGCCGCGCTCCACTACCTTGCGAGCTTCGAATTCTGCGGTCATCACCTCCTGCAGCTCGGCGCCGAGCGTCCCGCAAGACATGAGTAGGGGATTCTGCTCTGGCGATAGCAGCAGCTTTTCGGTCTTGCGCACGGCATCGCCGAAATACTCTTGCGTGGGGCTGAGCAAGAACAGCCGCACGCTCGTTCGGACGGCCAGGGCTGCCAGCACTCGCACGTACTGCGGCGGCAGGTTGCTGAGCCCAAATACGCTGATCCTTTCCGGCAAGTTCTGGAGCTGACCTTTGCGCGACAGCGCTTTGATGAACTTGGCCTCGAGTGCTGCGCTGTGCCTAATGGGTTGGTCGGGATGGCGGCGCGCGAGATCATCCTGGATGGCGCGCCACAGAGATGCCTGCCAGGCTTCATGGTCGCCCGGTCGAAGAGTGGTTGAGTCGCGCATAGTGAACAGGTCCAGCTGGGCCTGGTCGCGTGACCCTGCGGCGTCCTTCTCCCAGCGTAGGAGCAGCTCCGGGCGGTAGATGAGGTATTCGTCGAATGCGGCTGCGATTCGCTCAGCGAGCTGAAATAGGCGAGAGCCGTCCAGATCGTTCTGCAAGTAGCGCGCAGGAGCCGCGAACTCCGGTCGGGAAAGAAAGCGTGGCAGCGTCGTCATCACGCTCCAAAACAACGGCTCTCTCCCGAGCAGCTCCGCTTTGGTATCGGTCTCCGGCAAGACGGCCGCCATCGCGCGCTCGACGAAATGCTTGGGATAGATGAAATCGGCGTTGGCCCAGACGCCCAGCTGACGGGATAGCTGTTGGTTTAGCCACACTCCCATGCCCCTGCCCTGAACGACAATCAGCTCCGGGGTCATCGGGTTGGATAGTGGAGCCTTCAGGCTCTCGAGGAGCGCTTGGACAAGATGTTCGTTGCGGTTGCTGCGATAGACTTCGATCGCTGTCGTCATTGGCTACCCATGCCGCTGCGGCGTCACTGGCTAGAGCCAGGTCGTCGCGAGCCTAACATTCCGTAGCCCGACTAGTGGGCCTTTGTCGTCTTCGAGCGTGATGGATAGGACGGTTTTTGTCCGACCAGTATCGGCCGACTAACCTGCTCCAGATCGGGCAGGCAACTCGCTGGAGTGTTATCTTTTGACAACAATCTGAGAGCCGCCCGACTGTTGCCCCGCTAGCAACGCAGCGTTCGAGCGCGGGCAAAAAGGGCGCAAAACCCCAAGGGAATCGCAGCTTGGCCTGGCGCCCGAAAAGGCTCACGAGTGTCCGTCAGAAAATGCCCAGTCGTTTCCTCGGCTTTCCGGATGGGCACTTACTAGACGCTCGATGGTCTTTGACCTAGAGTACATGCAGAGGGTTCGTATGCCGGATGAGCTATCTCGACGTAAAGCGCTGCAATTGCTTGCAGGAAGTGCCGTGGGCAGCAACGCAGGCCCCGTGCTCGGCGGGGCTGTCTTGGGTGGCTCTGTCTTGGGTGGCTCTGTCATAGGAGTTGCGGGCTGTGCCAAGCCGGGGGCCAATCGAGAGCCGTCCAAGCAGGTCCAGCGCACGTCCACGCACAAGAGTGCAGGTGCTGACAAGTCTGGTAGCTCCGTGTCCTCGGTCAAACGCTTGGGGAATGTCGGATCGTGGCCCACGCCGGACCCGTTTCTGTTCTGTGTGCACCACAACGATCAGTACCCGGCGGGAAATTCCCAGTTTGGCCCAGCCACTTCGTTGGATGGCCGAAACTTGGGGCAAGACTTCGCGCGCAAAGACGGCTGGAACATGTACCACGGCAGAATCGTGCCGGGCTTTCCGGCGCATCCACATCGAGGTTTCGAAACGGTCACCGTCGTGCGCCGCGGGCTTCTGGATCATTCAGACTCACTTGGTGCGGCGGCTCGCTATGGGCAGGGGGACGTGCAGTGGCTCACGGCTGGCGCTGGGATCCAGCACGCGGAAATGTTTCCGCTATTGGATTCGGAAAAGCCCAACCCCCTGGAGCTATTTCAAATCTGGCTCAACCTGCCGCGCAAAAACAAGATGGTCGCGCCGCACTTCAGCATGCTGTGGGCAGATACCATCCCGACGGTTCCGGTAAAGGGTCGCGGCGGAAAAACGACGCGCATCACGCTGCGCGCTGGACGCTGGGAGGACGTGGGGGCACCCCCGCCTCCGCCAAACTCTTGGGCTGCGGACCCGGACAATCACATCGGGATCTGGACAGTGCAACTGCCGCCCGGCGCGAGTTGGGACTTGCCGCCGGCGCCCCCAGGTGTCGAGCGGTCGATATACTTCTTCCGAGGTGCTGCCATGGAAGTCGGAGGACAGAGCGTTGTCGTGAAGCATCAGATCAACCCGACCGTCGGGCGAGAGTTACGCTTCACCAACGGCCCGCAAGAGGCCGAATTGTTGGTGCTCCAAGGGCGCGCGATCAATGAGCCAATCGCCCGCCGCGGGCCTTTCGTCATGAATACTCAGGAAGAGATCCGAGAGGCGTACGCCGACTATCGCAGCACCCGCTTTGGCGGCTGGCCCTGGGAGGGCAGCGATCCGGTACATGGGGACAGGCCAGAGCGTTTCGCGAAACGCGTGGATGGGCGCGTGGAACGTCCCGGGTGACCGGGATTGTCGCCAGGAGACTCAAACGCCTAGGGTGGATCGGATTTGCTCTAGCCGCTGGGTCCAGGTGTGATTCTTCGCGATGTAGTCCGCGCCGGCGGCGGCCATCTCTCGGTCCGTACGACTAGTACCGTCAAGCTTGAGTCGTCGGAATAGTCCTGCGGCCTCGTCCTTGTTGCGGACCACGTGGCAGTATTCCGCGAACAGCGTTTCTACTGCGCGGGACGGGTTTGTCGCCGCGAGACCGCCGCAAGCGATGATTTCGATCAAGCGGCGCGAGAACATGGTCGGCGAATCTTCGACCGTGTTGACGTTGATGGAGATCAAATAGTCGCGGTAGACGTCGGCGGTACCGTCGTAAGGCACACCGTCTTTTAGCTCGAGCTCGATGTGGCCCGGGTAGCGATAGTTCGCCGATGAGCGGCGCCAGTTGCGATCATATACCGTCAACCCGAGTTCCCGGGATGCGGTCTCGAACAATAGATGCTGCCAATGGCGGCGGCGGGGATGGATGTGTCGGCTGTAGCTCCCGAGAAAGCAGGCACGTTGGTGACGCGCGTTGCGGCCGTTGAAATGGTGGATGCTCGGCTGCACGGCGAACATCAGAGGTTGCACGCTAGTGGCCGCAGGCGCGAGCTTGCGGTACATGGGGACGCAGTTTTCATCCACCGTGAAGATGTGCTCAAACAGCTTGGCGCTATCGATGAAGCGGTCGAAGTGTACGCTGTCTTCTTTGTTCCAGAAGGCCGTGGGGATGTTGAGATCCTGAGCTAGCTCTACTGCCCGGCGTAACTTGGCGTTGTTGCGCTTGGGGTGTTCTGGATAGCTGGCAATTTTGAACTTCCACGCTTGGCGCTTTCCCTCCCACGCGGATTCGACGAGTAGCAAGTCAGGCCTCCAAACGCGCAGGTTCCAAGCTGTGTTGAATGGCGTTAGCTGCCTGACTTCACAGCGCGACTTGCACTCCGCGTCGAGGCTGGCAAAGGTCAGCTCGTCGGAGATCAGTGCGATGCGAAGCGACGGGGACATCATGCGCTTGGGGAGAGCAGGGACCGCGTTTCGGCGTGAACGCGCGCGATTTCTTTGGCGACGTTCTGCCAAGTGCTGTGCTCGATGACGTGCTGTCGCGCGGCTTTTCCGAGTGTTTGGCGCAGCTGGCTCGAGCCGGCGAGCTTCTTGAGCTGGTCAGCCAGGGCCTCGGGTTGCGCGGCGGGGAAGACCAGGCCGGTCACGCCGTCTTCGACCATCTCTTGGAGCGCAGTCACGCTCGAAACGACGATCGGGATTTCCATGGCCATGACCTCCAACGGTTTCAGAGGAGATACCAATTCGCACACGCGGTAAGGTTTTCTCGGAAGTGCGACGACGTCGAACAGCGTGTAGTAGCGTTGGACTTGGTCGGGTGCTACCCG
>JBNLEN010000147.1:0-15285 GCA_050304975.1 Polyangiaceae bacterium | reverse complement strand
CTACCAGAATCGAACTGGTGTGACCTACGGTTTACGAAACCGTTGCTCTACCGACTGCAGGGGTGCCCCCTACCAGGGCGCTCGCGACAAGCGATGTGATGACAGCGCTTTGCGGTTTCAGCGCCCTGCTTCCCCCTTGCTGTCCTCGCCCCAGGGGCTGCGGGGCAGCGGGGGAAGGGTGGCAGTCACTCGACGAGGGGGTCGCGGTAGATGTCGTCCAGTGGCAGTTCGCATTGGACTGTCCGCAAAGATGCCGTTTGCGTGCCATTCGCGATGGTGCGTGACCAGCTGCCGTCCGCCTCTCTGCGAACGATTTCCACCTCGCGTCTGTCGTGAGAGACGAACATTACTTCTTGCAGGGACGGGATTTGCTTGTAATGCCCGAGCTTTTCGCCGCGGTCATAGTCTTCCGTCGATGGGCTCAGGACTTCAACTAACACCTGCGGATTGAGCACCGTGTGTCCCTTGGGGTCCTCGGGGTCGAGCTCCAGCTTGCCGCAAACGACCGTCACGTCCGCGTAGCTTCCCAGGCCAGTGGCGGCCACGCGCACGCGAAGGTCCGGGCTAAAAACGCGGCAGGGTCGGTTTTGCAGTGCGTTGCCGAGCAGTCGCGCGATGTTGGCTGTGATCCCCGCGTGGTCGGGCGTGCCGCCCGCCATGGCAAAGACCAGTCCCGCAAGGTACTCGTGGCGAACGCTACTGTAGTCCTCCAACTCCACGTATTCCGCGAAAGTGAAACGGTGGTGTACAAGCTGCGCCATCGAACTCCTTGAGCTTAGCACGGGATACCTACCAGCCGCCTTCGGCGGGGTTCAGCGGGAGGCGCTCAGAGCCAACTACCAGAATCGAACTGGTGACCTACGGTTTACGAAACCGTTGCTCTACCGACTGAGCTAAGTTGGCGAATTTGGTTGGGGCGCGGAGCATACGCGCGAAAGTTCCGCAGTCAAGCGGTGCGATCGGCATCGCTCCTACGGAATCCTAAGACCCCGAAAAAAGCGGGATCCCGCAGCTCTGGGGGCCTGAAATTCCAGCCGCTCGATGGGGCTTCTCAAAGGGCCGCAACATAAGTAGGGTGCGCCTGGCCCGCAGTCATGCCGCCAATTGGGTGGCGAATTCTCAATGCCCGGGCCCCTTGAGGAGAAAAATGAGCAGCTACTTGTTTACGTCTGAGTCCGTCAGTGAAGGCCATCCCGACAAGATGTGTGATGCCATCTCTGACACCATCCTGGATGCCGTTCTGGAACAGGATCCCCAGAGCCGTGTTGCTTGCGAGTCGTTCTGCAAGACCGGCTTCGTGGTGCTCGGCGGCGAGATTACTACCAAGGCTCGTATCGACTTCCACTCCCTCACGCGCCAGACGATTAAGGACATCGGCTACACCAGCTCTGACATGGGCTTTGACGCTGATACCTGCGGCATTTTGCTGGCAATTGAGCCGCAGTCCCCGGACATCTCGCAGGGGGTGACCGAGGGTGAAGGTGAGCACAAGGAGCAGGGCGCAGGCGACCAAGGCCTGATGTTCGGTTACGCGTGTGACGAGACTCCGGAGTTGATGCCCGCACCGATCACCTATGCCCATCAATTGATGGCCCAGATCACTAAGGTGCGCAAAGCTGGTGAGGTCGACTTCTTCCGTCCCGACGCCAAGAGCCAGGTGACGATGGTCTACGAAAATGACCGTCCGACGCGTATTGAGACGGTGGTTCTCTCGACGCAGCATTCAGAGTCAGTCAGCAAGAAGGACTTGGAAGCGGCGGTGATGGACCTGGTGATCAAGAAGGCGTTGCCGGCGGAACTGCTGGATGGCGATACCAACTACTTCATCAACCCGACTGGGCGTTTCGTCGTGGGTGGCCCCTGCGGCGACGCCGGCCTGACCGGTCGCAAGATCATCGTGGATACCTACGGTGGTGCCGGTCGTCACGGTGGTGGCGCATTCAGCGGCAAGGACCCGTCCAAAGTGGATCGCTCTGCGGCCTACTACGCTCGCTACATCGCCAAGAACATCGTGGCCTCGGGATTGGCTACCAAGGCTGAGGTTCAGCTGGCCTACGCGATCGGCGTCGCGCAGCCCGTTGGCATGTACGTGCAGACCTTCGGCACCGGCAAGCTGCCGGACGACAAGCTCAGCAAGATCGTCCAAGAGAAGTTCGACGCGCGCCCGCGTGGCATCATCGAGCAGCTCGATCTGCTCAGGCCCATCTACCGCCCGACGGCTGCACACGGCCACTTCGGCCGCCCAGAGTTCAGCTGGGAAAAGACGGACCGCGCGGAAGAGCTCAAGTCTCTCGCCTGATCCGGCGGATATCGACGCGAGAAAGGCAGCCCCATCGGGCTGCCTTTCTTCGTTTGTTCCCTCTTAGTTCCCCTTGCTTGGGAACCTTAGTGACGTGCGCGGCCGCACGCAGGCACGCCTCAGCACACGCATGGCGGGCGGATGCGAGCGCTCCGCGCCGTGTGCGTGCTGCGCGAGCAGGGCCAGCACGACCTAATAGCTGAGCAACGGCAGCCTTCGACCTTGCCCGAAGGGCGCCGAAGTTGGGGCCGAACAGTCTGCAATGTGAACTGAAGGAGGCACCCGCGCGACTTGTTGATGGTTGCACGCCGCGCAGGCGCTGCTCCTGCAGCAGAGAATCAGATGGCTTCTTCGCCCTGTTCACCGGTGCGGATACGCACCGCGGAGTCCACGGGGGTGACGAAGATCTTACCGTCGCCGATGCGTCCCGTCTTCGCGCTCTTCTCGATCGCGTCGAGCACCGACTGCGCCTGGCTATCAGACACGACGATGTCGATCTTTACCTTCGGCACGAAGTCCACGACGTACGCAGAGCCACGGTAGACCTCTTTCTTACCACCCGTACGACCGAAGCCCTTGACCTCGGTGACGGTCATGCCCTGAACCCCGATTTCGGAAAGGGCGTCTTTTACCTCGTCCAGTTTGAACGGCTTGATGATCGCTTCGACCTTTTTCATTTTATCGATCCCTCGCGTCCGGGGCTGAACCCGGGCTTGGCGTGTGTTTGCTAAGGCTACCTCTTGCGGCGACAGCCGCTGGTATCCCACATCGAGTACCGAGAACCAGGTTTCGAAAATGTTTCGCCCAGAACCTCAGTTGTTCAGGTGTTTCTTGGGTCCGTTGATACGTGGCTGAAACGTTTCGTCGGTGGCGGCCGCTGATCAGGCATCAAAATGGCTGTCAGGCTCGTCCCCGAAGCTCATTCCGAGGTCCCGTCCGGCCTGAATGATCTCTGAGTCTTTGGGGACCGTGCGCACCGTCCCAGAGACTTCTTCCAGCGGCACCAGAACGATCTCGCCATTTCGCACGGAGACTAGTCCGCTTTCCTTGGACTCCGCCAAGAAGCGAGTGGCCGCCGTCCCGAGCCTGAGCGACAGCAGGCGGTCCGAGGTGACCGGCGTTCCGCCGCGCTGCAGGTGCCCGAGCACCAGTGCGCGAGTGTCTTTGCCAGTGCGCTTGGCGATTTGCTCTGCCAGCTTGTCCGCGACGCCGCCAAGGCGTGCGTGCTCAGAAAACTCGTCTTTCGCAGCTTGGAATACGGCTTCACCCCCGACAGGTTTCGCGCCTTCCGCAACCACGACGATCGAAAACCTTCGGCCTCGCTTTTCGCGTCGTTCGATTTGCTTGCAGACTGACTCGATGCGGTAGGGGATCTCGGGAAGCAAAATGACGTTGGCGCTGCCCGCGATGCCGGAGTGCAGTGCGATCCAGCCGGCAGTTCTGCCCATCACCTCGACGACCATGACCCGTTCATGCGACTGCGCCGTCGAGTGGAGTTTGTCGATCGCATCAGTGGCAGTCGTCACGGCAGTTTCAAAGCCGAAGGTGACGTCCGTACCGGCCAAGTCATTGTCGATGGTCTTGGGAACCGCGACCACACGCGGCAAGCCCCTGTCCAGTAGCTTCTTTGCCAGCTTGACCGAGCCGTCTCCACCCACTGCCACCAGGGCCTCGAAACCTTGGGCCTTGAAGCGTTGGATCAGCTGGTCGGACACGTCTTTGGGTACTAGCTGGTCGCCCTCCTTCACGGGGAAGTGGAAAGGGTCTCCCCTGTTGGTGCTCCCGAGAATGGTTCCCCCGAGGTGAGTGATGTCTCGCACGACGTCCGCGTCGAGCCGCATCAACCCGTTGGGCTCATTGTCGAGCAGCCCACGGTAGCCGTATCGGATCCCCGTGACGTCCCAGCCGCGTCGCACCGCGCTCAGCGTCACCGCGCGAATGACAGCGTTGAGTCCAGGCGCATCCCCGCCTCCGGTATTGATCGCGATGTGTTTTGAAGCCATGAGAACGGTCTCCTAGTTGCCCAGAGTTTGGGACCTGGCATGCCTAGTGCCTAGCATTCGAGCCGCGTCCGGCGCATGATGAGCACCCTGTGTTTGGTACGACGTGGCCGCTAGCTAAGCAGGATTCGACGACGCGCGAAAGTAGGCAGCCTGGTGACGCGCCCTCGGCTGCTGGGGTGGGGGGAGATCTGGCAGCCGAACTGGCCAGCTGTTTGCCTACGCCTGTGCGTCGGTTGGGTGAAGTTGAAACCTCGCGGACACAGATTTGGCTGAAGGACGATGGCCTCACCGGGATCACCTACGGCGGCAACAAGTTGCGCAAGTTGGGGCCGTTGCTCGCAGAGGCGAAGCGCCGGCGCAAGCGTCGTATCGTTACCTTGGGCGCGGCTGGTAGTCACCATGTGTTGGCAACGACGCTATATGCAAGGCGCGAAGGGATAGACGTTGCCGCTGTTCTGTTCCCTCAGCACGGCACCAGCCATGTGCAGGACAACCTGCGCGCCATCGTGGGTCTTGGCGCTGAGCTGTTGCCTGTAGGGAAGGCAAGCCAGGGGTTGGCGGCGGCCAGAGCATTGCTCCGCTCGGGGGATTTCTGGATTGGGCCCGGCGCGATGGGAAACCTCGGTGCGAACGGATTCGCTGACGCGGTGCAGGAGCTGAGCCAGCAACACCGAAGTGGGGAGCTCCCCCTACCCAACGCGATCGTACTCCCAGTCGGTTCGGGCAGCTCGATCGCGGGGCTATTGGTCGGGATCGTGGAACAAGAGCTACCGATCCGAGCGATTGGCGTGAGCGTGAGCCATAACCCGGCTGTTCGACCTATGGTTCTGGGTCAAGCTTTGACGCTGGCTCGCTGGCGAGCCCGGGCTCAGGGCCGCTCACTGATGAAGCGTCGGACGGCACGCTTGCTCAACCAGCGGCTTTCGATTGATAGCCGCTTCGCGGCCGAAGGCTACGGCCGCGGCTCCCTGGACACACGCACCGCGATCGAGCGCGGCTTGAGCTGTGGCTTGAAGCTGGACCATACGTACACCGCCAAGGCCTTTGCGTCCGCCTTGGCGCATGCCGAGGCCGGGGTGTTTCGCCACCTGCTCTTTTGGAACACATTGTCCGCCCTGCCAATGACCCCACTGTTGGCCGACGCCCCGGAGGTGGTCGACTTGCCGGCCCCGGTTCGTGGGTTGCTGCTGCCAAGTTTAGATGAGCACTCGCCGTCGACGGATGATTTGAAGTAAGTTCCAACGGGGTGAGGCACGGAAGTTCCGTTGTCTGCACAAGACTTTGGACGCATGAGTAGGCTAGACGCTGACGCTCCTGTTGGGGCGGTTATCGACGACAAGTTTCGCGTGAAAAGCGAAATTGGGCGCGGCGGCATGGCTACGGTCTACGCCGCCGAGAACGTGGACATCGGCAAGCCCGTGGCGGTCAAGGTGTTGGCCGCGGAGTACGCTACGTCCAAGACGGTGACGGAGCGCTTCTTGCGTGAGGCCCGGGCAGCCGCGAAGATCAAGAGCCCGTACATCTGCGAGGTGTACGACGTGGGCACCTACCAGGACCGCCCGTTCATCGTCATGGAGCTGCTCAAGGGCGAGAGCTTATACGAGCGTTTGGCGCGCGAACGGCGGCTCAAGTTCGATGATGCGCTGCGCATCGCCACGCAGGTGGCTGAGGGCTTGAAAAAGGCGCACGAGAACAACGTTGTTCACCGCGATCTCAAACCAGAAAATATCTTTCTGACGACCAATTCGGAGGGCGCTCCGCTATCCAAAGTGGTCGACTTTGGCCTGGCCAAGTTCTACGAGCCGCACCAAGACGCAAAGAACGCCCGCCTGACGAAAGAGGGCGCGCTGTTTGGAACACCCGCTTACATGAGCCCGGAGCAGGCCCGCGCCAAAGGCAACGTGGATGGCCGCTCCGATCTTTGGGCGTTGGGCTGCATCGTCTATGAGATGCTCACCGGGCGTACCGTGTGGGACGTTGAACAGGGCGTGGCAATGATCCTCGCCCAGATCGCCAACTCCCAGCTGCCCGATGCGCGCCGCTACCGCAAGGACTTGCCCCTAGCGTTCGATGCTTGGTTCAAGAAGGCGCTCGCGCGCAAGGTGGAGCAGCGCTTCGCCAGCGCGGCCGAATTCATCACTGGTCTTGAACAGGCGCTGACTCGGTTGCCTACTGATCCGCCGCTGCAGGAGATCCCAGAGGTCCCGATGTCGGCTCCGGGGCAGTCCGCGACTGATGATACTGAACCGGTGCCCGAAGTCGAGGCGACGGACGGGGCGCACCCCGGTGGGGATTTTACCCCTCCGCAAGAGCCAGATTCAGAAGCTCCTTCAACCACCATTGCCGCCGGCAAAGAGTCGAAGAGCAAGTGGCCCGGAGTCATCTTGGCTGTGGGCGCCGCGATTGTGCTTTTGGGTGGAGGCGTTTGGATCGTGCGCGGAGGTCCCGGAGCGGGAGGAGCGCCGGCTGAAGACACTCCGGATGCGCTGGTTGTTGCGGAAGGTCAGAATCTGCTGCGGGACGAGCACCCGAAGGACGCTCTGGAGAAATTTCAAGCAGCCTTTGACATGGGGCAAAGCAAAGCGGCGCGTTCACTGCTAGCACACAGCTCGGTCGCGCTCGATGATGTGACGGGTGCGTGTCGCATTCGCGGCATTGGGCATCCTCGACCGTTTGCTGCCGCGACCGCGAGCTCGAAGCCGTTTCTGCAAGAGACGGCAGCGGGGCTGTTCGTGACCTGGGCGGACAGCGAGTCCGCAGCTGACAAGGTGCAAGGGCGCGTCACCCGACTGGATTCCGCCTTGCGCCGCGTGGCGCCCGTGGTTCCGGTGACCCCAGAAGCTGAACATGCGCGCGAACCGGAGTTGTTCGTCTACGGGGACAAGCTCGGTCTGCATTATTGGGACTTCGACGGAGAAGCAGCCGGCGCCTATGTCCGCCCGCTGGATGAACATGGAAATATTGCTGGGTCGCCCCAGCTGATCAGCACGCAGATCGCGGGGCATCCCTACTATCCGGCGGTCGCTGCCGATGCCGAGGGGAACGTCTGGGTGGTGTGGGTCGAGCCGACACGCCCGCGCGTGCACGATCTGTTCGTGCGCAAGCTCGACAGCTCACTCAAGCCGCTGACTCCGCCCACCGCTGTGACCGGCTACGCAACCCCCAAGCGTGGCAAGACCCAAGCGGACCGCCCGTCGCTGCAGATCGTCGGAGAGATGCTGTTTGTGACCTACACGTTGCGTCGGCCTTCGTCACAGCACGTGCTGCTCTTGCGCATCCCGATAAAGGGCGCAGAAAACGGCAAAGGTGTGGAACCCATTCAGACGGCGGAAGCTCCAGGTGACGAGGAAAGTGATCGTTTCCTCGGACAAGCCAAGCAGCTCAGCACGGGCAAAGGTAAACACAGCCGCAGTACCCTGCGTTGCGGGAGTCCGGGCTGCTTCGTCACCTGGGACGAGATCCCTGGAGGCGCCTTCTTGGCGTACCTCAACGCCGACGGATCCGTGCAATGGCGGCGTTCGATCTCCCCGAGCGGAGCGCGCCCCGGCATCGGACTGGGCAGTGAGGGCGGTCTTTTGTCCTGGTACGACAACAAGCTAAAGCGCGTAAAAGTGGCGCCTTTTTCCCCTGAGGCGATGGGGGACCCAAGCGTCATTGGCCGGATCAACGCCGTCATGAACCACCCTCAGCCGCAGGTGATTCCGGTGCGTCCGGGGATCTTGTCGGCGGGCAGTGAGACCGGGTGGTACATTGCTTGGCGCGCGTACGAAGCGGCGGTACAAGAACCGTTCATCGCCCGCGCCGGTTGCCAGTGAACACCAAGCTTTTCGGTCAGCAGAACAAGAGCCCCAACGCCGGGCTGCGCATCCCATCTCGGGGGCGGGTGCGCAACGGCCCCGTGTTGGGGGCGAGGGTACTGCTCACGCCCGTGGAGCCAGCGGATGGTCCTGAGCTGTGGCAAATCATACAAGGATCCAGGGACCACTTAGCCCGCTGGCTGCCGTGGGTGCCCTTCAACACCACGGTGGCCGCCAGCCAGCGCTACGCCGAGGCCTGCTCCTCAGATTGGGACGCGGGTAGGGCGGTGCGATTTGGCATTCGTAGCCATCCGCAAGGCAATCTGCTGGGCGTGATCGGGCTCGACAATTGCGTGCACATTCACCGCTGCTGCGACCTGGGTTACTGGCTACGACAGGAAGTCGAGGGCCAAGGTCTGATGACCGAGGCGGCCCGATTGTGTTTGCGCTTCGCGTTCGAAGAAGTCGGCGTGCACCGAGTCCGGTGCGCGGCGGCGACGGACAATCACCGCAGCCTGGGGGTGATTTCCCGGTTGGGGTTTCGCTTTGAAGGAGTGGCTCGACAGGCGGAATTCGTCGACAACCGCTGGGTTGACCACGCGGTGTTCGCGCGCCTTTCGACGGATGGCGCGATTTGAGCGCGCCGAACAGCGACCCTCCTGATCGAACTTCGACGGAGCTGTCGAAGCAGCCGACAGTGCTTTCGGCGCGGGCAGTCAGCGAGCGTCGCGTCGCCGATGAAGAATTGGGATTTTGGCCGCGAGCTCGCTCCAAGCTGCGGCCGCTGCTGGCTGGAATGCGCTTCGCGGGGTTGGTGCCGGCGATCGTGCTGGTGTTCGGCTTGGCTGCGGCCGTGAGCATCACCGTGATCGGTGTGCAACAGCTGCGGCAGCAGAGCGATTCGGCGGCGGCGCTGCGTGCGCGACTGTTAGCTGTTACCTTGGCTGAACGTCTGAGCGAGGCGAAGGAGGACGAGCGCCCGCTTTTGATCGAACGCGCCGCGATCCGCTCCGGCGCCGAGCTGCTGTTGGCGAACGCCTCCGGCAAGGTGCTGGCTGATGGCAGCCTCAAGCCCCCGCCGGCGCCAGGTGTCGTGCAACTGCTGATCGTCGGCGAGGGCGAGACACAAACGCCATTGGGACGCGTGCGCTTTTTTGCGGCGCCGCTGCCAGCCCCGAACGACGAGATCAGCGTGCTGACGTTCGTGTCGGCACCGAAGCGACCGATCGCGACGGAATCCTTAGTGCGTGTGGTCGGGCTGTTCACGGCGGTGCTGCTTGGAGTTGCCGCCTTGGTCGCTTTTGCCCTGGCCAGAGACGTGCATGCGGACGTGGCCTACGTGCGTGAGCGCATTGTCCAGATGGCGCGTCCCGACTCGTCGTCGATTGGGCAAACGGTGCCAGTCAGGACGGTCGATCAGGTAGGCGCCATGACCAACGCCTTCAATGAGTTGGTCGAGCGTTTCAGCGAAGCAGAGGTCGCCTACAAAGACGATCTGCACCTGGCCATGACGATGGAGCGCGAGCGTAGCGCGTTCCTCGCGGCACTCAGCCATGAGCTCCGAACACCGCTAAACGTGATCCTGGGCTTTGCGGACGTGCTGTTGGCGGAGGTAGAGGGCCCACTGACCGACGAGGCCAGGGAGAATCTAGAGGTGGTGCGCAACAGCGGGGCTCACCTCAAGGCGCTGATCAAAGACATTTTGGACCTGTCCGCTTTGGAGTCTGGTGAACTCACGCTGGCGCGGGAGATGATCGACCTAGTCGAAGTCGCTCAGGCTGTGGTCAATGAACATCGCCTGAGTGCGCAAGCCAAAGGGCTGCAACTCAAGTTCGAGGGTAGCCCGGCTCAAGCCTGGGCAGATCCAGTGCGCGTGCGGCAAATCATCGGCAATCTACTGGGCAATGCCATCAAGTTCACGCGTGAGGGTGAAGTGACCGTGGCTGTGGAAACGCGCGACGGGCAGGCGACGGTCAGCGTTCGGGATTCCGGACCGGGCATTGCGGCCAAGGAGCAAGCCGCGATTTTTGACGACTTCTCGCAGGTTGGCGATCTGAGGGCGCGTGGGGCAGGCTCTGGGCTCGGTCTGGCGATCACCCGGCGCCTGGTGCACATGCATTCGGGCAAGATCTACATCCGCAGCGAGCTCGGTCGCGGCGCGGAGTTCTTGATCACTTTGCCCAACGTCGCTCGGGGAAGGTCTCTCTCGAAAGCGAGGTTGCGTCCCGCGCTTTCTCAAGGGGGAGCCTTCGGGAGGTCAAGATGACCGGTCCCGAGCAGTTGCCGCGTCGGGTGCTGCTGTGGCAGGCGCTGTTCACTTTGGGGGGAGCGGCGTTGCTCTCCTTCAGTGTTCCGTTCCTGCTATTGCTGACCAACCCGCTGCGCCAACAGGTGAGCGTGACATTGGCGTCCATGACTCTTGTGGGTGGCGCTGTCGCCCTGGTGCTGAGCTGGGTTCGCACTCAACGCTTTCGAGCAGTGCTGCGCATGCTGTCGGGGCAACACAAACGCCTGAGCGTGCGTCGCATGCTGCAATTCATCATCGCTCCGGGCAGCCTCACTCGCTCGTGGCTGGTTCCGCATTGTGCCGCGCTGGTACCGTTCGCGACGCCACTTCGCCCCGCTTTGATGGATTGGACGACTGGTCTTACTGTGGCGCTGCTGGCCAGTCTGATTTTGGCGACCGCCTCGCTCCCGCTGCACGTCTTGATTCGCCACGATTTCTTGCGTGTGATCGAGCTGGCGCCCGCCGCCGTGATGCAAAAGCTGATCAGCCAAACTGAGCGGGAAAGGGGATCGCGCGAGCGCATCAATCGTCGCATGGTCGCCGCGGTCACCATGCCCGTGGTGTTCGCCGCCTTTGGTTGCGCGGTGATCGTCAACGCCCACTTGCGGCGACATGATGAACGCAGTCGAGCCGAGTCGGCGCGGGTGTTGGCTCGCTCCGCGTTGGAACTATCCCCGGGGCGGCTCAAGGGGCTCGACGGGTCGATTCAACGTGCCCGCCAGCTGGGGTTCTCGGCGCAGCTCGGCTCCCCGGATGAGCGCTACGATGTCAGTCTGGAGCGCGATGGTGTGGTGGAGCTGACGACCCCCTTGGATCTGGGAAGTGCGCGCGTGCGCTTTTCGTCATCCACGGTGGGAGTGCTCAGCCCGGCGCCTGTGATCGTGTCCTTGCTGGCGGCCGTAGCGGCGGCCGTGCTCGGGTTTCTGTTGGGCAACGTGCTTTCCACCGACCTGTACTTCGCGACGCGTGGGGTGCGTTTGCTCGGGACCAATCCGGGCTTGGGGGCGACCGGCGCGGCCGTGATCCCGCGGGCGCGGCTCAGACTGGTGGCAGAGCTGTTCGAAGCGATTGAACGCTTGGCGGAACGTTTCATGGTGTTCGCGCAGGCGCAAGAAGACGCGATCGAGGCGCGTGCATCCGCAACTCGAATGCGGGGACTGTTTTTTGCGAGCGTGAGCCACGATCTGAAGTCGCCACTCAACTCGATCTTGGGGTTCACCCAGTTGGTATTCAGCCAGCCGCTGACTCAAGGGCAGCGCGAGAGCCTGCAGGCGATTCATTCGCGCGCGCAGGAGCTACTAGCACTGATCGAGACAATTTTGGACGCCGCGCGGGTCGAGGAGGGACAGCTGTCCCTGGTTAGTGATGAGGTCGATTTCAAGGACGTCTACAAAGACGCGCTGGAAAAGGCGAACCAACTTTCCGGGGACCACCCACTGAATGTCTTCGAAGAGATCGAAAGCAACATTCCAGACTTGTTGATCGACCGAACCCGGATCGTGCGTGCGCTCGCGTCGCTGATTGCCTACAGCGTGCGCACCAACAAGGGGGGCAAAATGTGGGTGCGCGCCGAGCGCGAGGGAGTGCGCAAGGTGCGCGTCGACATCGATGTGCCCAAGCCGGAGCACTCTCCACAACAACTGGAGGCCATGATGGCTCCCTCGACAAGCCGCCGCGGTCGAGAGCATCGCGGCTTGGCCCTGGGTCTCAGGCTGGCGCGCTCAGTGGTTGAGCTGCATGGCGGAGCAGTCCGGGTCATCGATCGAGGGAAGAAGGGCGCGATGTTTTGTGTTACTTTGCCGACCAGGGCCGCGCCCATGCCAACGGCAAGCGCTCCACTGCACTCCATACCGGCACCTCCGGAGGGTTGGGACGATGAGACGGAATTGTAACTTGCTCGCGAGCGCGCTGACGCTCGCCGCACTTTCCTGGGGCTGCTCAAAGGAAGCTTCCACCAGCTCCGCCGAAGGCACTGCTAGTAGCGCGGCGCATCTGCCGTCCAGCGGTGAACCGCTTCCGGCTGAGGCTGCTGGTGGTGGAGCCAAGACATCACCAACAGACGACTCTGCCAACAAACAGCTCAGCGGAAAGCCCTGTGGAGAGCTAGGGTGCCGGACTTACCCGTCTGCGGTTGAGGCCGTTCGGGACTTGCTGAATTCGGAGCCCCAAATGCTCGCGTTTGGGGAAGCGCACGCCCTCAAAGGCTCGGAGCACATCCGGTCGACCACCGAGCGCTTCGAGCAGGATATCTTGCCGGTGCTTGCGGAGGCCGGTGCGTCGAGTTTGGTGGTGGAGTTGCTGAAGCCGGCCACCGGCTGTGAGCAGGCGGTCAAGCAAACGCGCAAGACCGAAAAGCAAGTGACGCAAAAACAAGTCACGGAGAACAAGAACCGTTTCGTTCAGCTGGGCGTGGCCTCGCGCCGGCTCGGAGTGGTCCCGTTCATTTTAGAGCCGGATTGCGCGGAGTTCGGCTCGATCGCAGCAGCCGGCGAAAACGGAGTGTTGCGCATGCTCGAGCTGATCGCCATCAAGACCGAGCAGAAGATGTATAAACTCTGGGAGCAGCCACCACCCAAGGGCAAGGCCAAGCTAGTGCTGGCGTACGGCGGCGCCATGCACAACGACATCCTCCCAGAGAAGTCCAGCGCGCCCCGAGCGGCGTCGGGAGATGGCGCGGATCCGCCAGACGAGGCATCCAAGGCGGCATTCACCTTCGGCAGACAGCTGCACGAGGCGACCAAAGGCCGCTACATCGCGGTGGATCTGATCGTGCCGGAGTTCATCAAGGATACTCCGGTTTGGAAGGCGTTACCCTGGTACGCACACTTCAACCCGCAGCAGCCACGAGAACAAGCCACCCTGTTTCAGACGGGACCCAACTCATTCGCGATCATCTTTCCGCACTCGAAGGAAGCTCCACTCGCACCCGGTAGTGGAAGCGTCAGCAAGGCCCCTGCTGCCGCGACTGGTGGGTGAGCGCGCCGCATGGTCAGCCCTCCAGAAGTTCACAGTTTCTTGACCGCGCGCATCACGGATTCGTCGGATTCCAGCTGAGCGATCTGGTCGAGCGGCACCCACTGACATTCGAGGGCGTCGCTGCCTGCTTGCGCCTTGAGCGAGGGCGCCTGCCACAGGAATCTCAGGTCGAAATGTTCGTGCTTGGGAGCGTTGGCCCGGGCTGGAATGACGTGAATGTCGATATCAAACAATTGCGGCGCGCTAGGAGCGGCGTCACCCAAGCCCGGAGCCCCAGAGTTGGCAGTCCGAGGAGCAGCGGGCGTCAACTCGGATAGGCCCACCTCTTCTTTGGCCTCACGCCGGGCCGCAGCGATGACGTCCACATCAGTCGGGTCGATGTGCCCGCCGGGCTGCAGCCAGCGTTCGAGTTTGCTGTGGTAAATTAACAACAGTCGCTGTCCGTCCGGCGATAGGACGAAGGAGCTGGCGGTGAAGTGCCCGGGCAAGTAGTGGTCACGCGATAGTGGATCGCCACTGCTGTCCAAGAGCGAGAGCATGCGATCCAAGTATGCTCGCTCGCGGGTATCTTGCGGCTGATAGCTTTGCAGCAGTGCTCTGAGTTGGTTGCGGCGGTGCATCTGGGCCGGACCCTACTTGTTGCTGTGCGGGCTTCGCAACTGAGCTCGCGGACTTGCTCTCGATGCTCGGCGGCGTTCCCAGGCGGCTAGCATCGCCCCTAGCATCCACCAGCCTGGAGCTACGGGAGCGCTGGGGAGCCGACAGCCGCAGCCGTCGCCACGGACGCGCGTACGCAGCACTGGTTGGCGCGTCGACTCAGGGGAGCCATCGGCATCCTTTGGGCTGTCCGCGTCTGCAAACTCAGGAGTTACTGGGGTTCCCGCGTCCGGCGTCGGGCGTCCAGCGTCCTGTGGCGGCGTGGGTTGGGGCTCTGGCCGTGCGACCCGCACGCTGAGCTCCAATCGGGCCTTCCAGCTTGGGTCGCTTCGAGCTTGGGCCAACAACCAGGCGCTCAGCAAGCTGCTTGGAGTTGCATCGTCGGGAACTTGCAGTTCGACGCTAAAGGGGTTGGACTCGAAGCCGGCCAGCTCCACGTTCGCGGGTAGGTCGCGCTTTGCGATGAGTGCATCGCTGGCCAGACTCAGCTGAAAGCGTCCCTCGCCGTTGCCGTCGTTGAGCAGTTCGACAGAGAAGCGCACGCTTTCACCCGGTCGCGCGCTCAACGTTGGATCTTCAACGAGCCACCGCAGCCCCCGCACCTCTGAGACGCTGATTTCCCAGCGCGTCGTGGCTACGGGGCTTGATTGACCGTCAGCTCGAGCCTCGAGCAGGACGGATAGTGGCTGCAGCGCGCTGGCTTGCTTCCCAATTGCGACCGTCAGTTCGATCTCAGCGCTATCGCCGGGCGTTCCGGATGCAGCCAATGGCCCCACCGTTTCAGGTTGCAGCGTCACTTCAGCGTCGCCTCGGAGATCGGCCAGGTCGAGCGCAAATTCTTCGGGGTGATTGCCGAGATTTAGCAACGTGAGCTGTTGACGAAGCACCTGTCCCGGCTGAGCGGTGCTCTGCAACAGCGCAGGGCTGAGGCTAGCCTTCGTGGTGACCGCGACGATCAGCGTTTCCAGATCCACGCTGGCTTGACTCGAGGGGGAGAGCCTGCTGCGGGCTGATACGGTGTGAGCTAGCGACTCACCGATCTGGGCATCGGGGGGCAGGGTTACCAGGACGAGCAGTTCCTGCTGGCTCATGGCCTCGAGATTCAGCGTCAAGTCCGGGGCCCCTGTCTGTTCGAAGACCGCGCCGGCCGGCGTCAATTGCAGCGAGATGGTGTCGGTCTGGAGTCCATTGTTGCGTACGCTGATGAGGTATTCAGTGGTGCCTCCGGGCGGCGCGCTTTGGGAGGCGACCGGCGAGAGAGCGACT
>JBNLEN010000146.1:0-15391 GCA_050304975.1 Polyangiaceae bacterium | reverse complement strand
CTGCTGGCAGCGTCGCCCGAGAGTGTTGCTTCTTCTCGCCAAAGTTTCCTGCTGCTTTTACGTAGGCTACGTCGGAGTACTGTTCCAGCAGCTCTTCGATGACTTTGACATACATATCACTGCCATCTTTGTTGCCAATGGTTAGCGGTGCGCCAATCGAGTCCGATATGACGATGCGCCGGCCCTTTTGTTTGGCTGACTCCAACAGGAAGTGTGCTCCCGTGAGGTCCGTGTTGGTGCGGCCAAATCCGTCTGGAATACCGGCACCTCCCCGCTTGACGATGAGTAGTTCCGCGCCGATGGCGGCTCCTGGAACGCCACTGCCGACTCCTGAACTCGCCGCCACGCTGGCGACGGTGGTGCCGTGACCATCCGTGTCTACTGTGCGCACCTGAGCCTGGGAATTTCCGTTGGCGATCGCGGAGTCGATGTCGGCTTTGGTGTAGTACGTTCCCCAGGTGAACCCAAACGGTGCCGCTTGGTAGTAGTCGGGTAAGCCCCTCTCCCCTGCAGCCATGTTTGGGGGCAAGCCCTGGTCCCAGATTTCCAGGATCTTCGTGCCTCGGGTAGTGTCCAGATGGAGGAAATCTTGGTGGCGCCAGTCGATGCCGCTGTCGACAATGCCAATCAGAACATTCTCTCCAGTATAGCCATAGTGAGTCTCAACGGTGGGAATATGTGAAGCCTCTCTGGCGCTGACGCCGAGTGGCTTGTCCAGGTAGTTGTCGCTTTCAACGTCGAGGACGTTGGGCAGAGCGAAGAGTTGACTGAGGTCACTCACCTTGAGCCAGCCTCCGATATACGGGCCAACGAGGAGCTCTGGCTGAGTCATCAGCGCAGCGACGTCAGACGTCGTGCCGTTGGTCGTGACCAACACCGACACCTCAACATTTCCCATAGTGTCACGCAGCGGAATGGACGGGCGGTAGCCCCGCGTCAGCATGTTTGAGGCGGTGTCCGGCGCGGATTCGAACATGAGCAACGTCGGATCGATCGACTTGTCAGTAGGAGGGTCCAGCGGGATTTCCCCATCCCCCTCGGTGAAGCAACCAGGAAAACAACTGGGCTCCTTGCCGCTGCTCGGATCTGCTTCGGTGGCGCTGACCCACTCATCAACCAACGTGCCCTTGTAGAAGAGGGCAAAATGCACGTCATCGCCGTAGGTCGTCGCCGGGTTGCTCGGCTGGTAGCTGTAATTGATGAGCTGACCATTTTGGTATGCAGGCATCCCAGAGTAGTCATCCGAGGCGTTCGCGAACGCCTGGTAGTCTGCGCGGTGAACACCGAAAGTGCTGTCTACCCAGCTGCCGCCGTGGGCGGGAATGGTGCGCGAGTCGTCCGGGGCGACTTCGATCACCCAATCAGCGGTGCGGCCATCGTCAGGACACTGGTATGGGGTCTGGGCCGTATCGCCGTTCATCCCGCTGACGTGGTAGCCCCAGCTGCCATTGCTGCCAAAGACATGCCCCGAGTACCAGTTGGTCTCCACGACGAGTTGATCACTGGGATCTGACAGCCACATCTTCACGGAGATGTCGCTCAGCGTGACCGGGCTGTCGTCGTGATTGAAGACCTGTAGCTTGTACTGATAGTCGTTGGGTGAAGCGACCGCTTGTGCGACCTTCAGGTCGAGCTTGGGGGTATCAACGCACTCGGGCGCGGTGTTCAACGACAGCGCTGAGCCGGTCGTCGCGAGGTCGAGGGGTTTTGAGGTCGAGGTCTGACAACCCATGCACAATGCAAGGGCTGCAGCGAGGCACAATCGATTCGGGTTCATTAACGAGTCCTTCCTGCGTGCCGCCTCTATCAAAGGCACCCCTAAGTCGTCGAATCATCTCTGATTTCAGCCAATGGTCCGAGGCCGCGGGTCGGACCGCACCTGCGCATCTCGGAGTACCGCTCAAGAATCGCAATCCCCCTATCAATCCAGCATGCCGAGCCGCCTCGTCTCACCTGCGTCAGTTGGATTTCGAGAGCAGACCGGCCAGTGCCCAGTGCCGGTGAAACAACGGATGGCCCAGTTCGGGCCAGGGAGCGCACGTACTCCTTGACGTATGGTCTTGACGTATGGTCGAGCCGAGCTTGCGTTGCACCACGGCATCGAGCGTGTCTTGCCAAAGTCGGCGTGGGAGTGCATCACGTGGGCATGGGTTTTCGGGCATCGACGACTATCAACTGCACGCCCGACTTGGTTTGGGCAGTGATGACGGATTGGAGCAAGGCGCCCTACTGGCTGGGTGTGGACAAGCTGCGCCCCAAAAATCCCAAACGCGCCGTCGGCAAGGGCTCGGTGCTCGTCTACAGCGCGCGGGGGACGCAGACGTCCAAGATCCTACGTTGGGAGCCCAACCAAGCGCTCACTCTCGAGTCCGTGCAGGCTGGGGTCTGCGCGGTCTATGAGTACACCCTCACCGCCGCTGGGCAAGGTACGGTGGTTGAACTCAGCGCCAACTGCTCTGCTACTAACTCCATCTGGAGCATCTTGCTGCCGCTGATCAACTTCATGATGGCAAAAGCGGACAAGCGTCAGATGCCCGCCCTGAAGCGCCTGGTTGAAGTGACGGTTGCTGCCGCCGAGCGCAAAGCGGACGAACTCGAGCGACAGGTTTGAATATCCGCAGGGCTGGGGGACCTCTGCCGGTTGGGCCTAGGCGTTCAGCGGAAGCGCCTCGTTGCCGAAGCAACAGTTTGCGCACCAGGTGCGCGCTGCTCCCACTGATCGAATCGGAACGCGCTGCGCTCCATTTGCAGTCCGATGGGCGAAATAGGCACGGCATCTTGGTCCGGGATGCCCGGATGCAGCACCATCGTAGAAGTGGGATGCATCAATCGGACGCTGGTGCTCAGCTCTTGTGCTTTGCTGGTTGGAGCGGCTTGCGGCCGAGTTGGTTACGAAACTCTGGACGAGCGTCTCGCGGCCACTGACGGAGTATCTCTCGGAGGAGCGCCGCCAGCGCTGTCCAGCACGCCATTGCTGGATCCCATCCCGCTACCTCCCGTCATGAGCGACCCTCAAGCTGCGCCCACTGGAGGCGGCGGCGGTGTCGCCTTCGGAGACGCCCCCGCTGCGGCGGGCCAAGCCAGCTCTGCGGACGCGGGCACGGAAGTTGGCGACGCTGGAGTCATGCCTGCTGCAGGCGATGACGCAGGCAGTATTGCACCACGCTCACCCGGTGCGGTCGGGGATGGACTCGTGGCATGGTTTGACGCCGCTGATCAGGGATTCAACGATGGCGCAGCTGTCGGCGATTGGCATGGAGCGCAGCAAGCTGACCCGGACGCGATGCCAACGTATGTTGCCGATGGGCTCAACGGACACCCAGTGATTCGCTTTGACGGCGTCAATGACATCCTTCAGGTTCAGGACTTCAGCGGCTTGACGGATTACGACGTCTTCGCCGTTTGGCAGAGCCCGATCGTGCCTGCAACCAATGAGTTCACTCACATTCTTCGCCACGGAACTGAAGACACGGAGAACTTCGAGCTGACGTTCAGTAGCCCTTTCGATATCGCGCTCCACGCTGCTGGATTTAGCTCGGCTGGTGAATGGGTGCTTGCCCAGTTTGACGCCCCAACGCCCAATACTCCTTACCTTTGGAACTCGACCTATGATTCTACGCTGGGTGACCTGACAGCTCGCTCGAACGGCGTCGTGATCACTGTACACGACGGTGAGCCGCGACTGCCGGACGTTGGCGAAGCGGTACTGGGACTGGGCGGACGCCCAGGACCCGACCGGTTCTTCACTGGGGACATCGCTGAAATTGTGATCTATGACCGCGCGCTTGATACCACCGAGCGAGACTTGATCCAGCGCTACCTCGCTGACAAGTGGGGGTTGAGCGTTCCGTAGCCGCGGCTGGAAGGCGTGACTCGCCCGCTGGAAGGCGCACCGGTGTCGCGATTGTCATCTGCGCTGCGAGCGACAGTGGGGTAAGCTGTCGCTCATGGGTTGGGTCAGCGTTCGACGATTGCTGCTTGGAGCAGCCCCTTTGCTGCCGTCCGTCGCGCTGCTTCTAGGATGCGGGGCCTCGGCGACTGAGGACACCAAGGCTGGGGACGCCGCGTCGGGCGAAGAGCAGTCGGAGCCGAGCCCGACGTTGCCAAGCCGGGACGAAGACCTCGGCGCGGACGACTCCGTTATGAACCCCGACGGAAGCGTACCCAACGCCAACTCGAACTCGGTAACCACGGACGCTCCCGATACGCCCCTACCTGCGTCTCCACCCGACTCTGCTCAAGCTGACGAACCACTGCCCGCCAATTGCCTCTGGCACGGTTACGGCATTGGCCTCAGTGGCTACAACCAGTGCGACTATACGCATATGTCAGCGCACGCCATTCAGGTGTGCCTCAATCATGTGTCCGCGCAGGGTGATCTGGTCATGCGTAGCGTTGGGGGATCCTGCTCCGCTGGTCCTCAAGAGATCCAAGTGCGCTGCTGTTACGACGGGCCGCTGCCGACCGAGATCGATCTCAGCGGTTATCCTGGAGCGGACGTCTTCGACCGCGAAGTGCGGACCGCCGCACCAGTCACGACCGCCACGCTGCGTGCCTACGCTGACGCGGAGTGCGCCATCGACGCGCAAAGCCTGGGGGACTGGTACGTGCTGTACCAAGGCGACACCAACCTAGCGCAAGAGATGCTCTACTACTGCACGCCAGCGGCGCGCGCGCCCTCCGGCTTCACGCTCGCGACTTTCGAAGAGGAAGCAGCTGGACCCCTCGATCTCGATCCGCAGTTGCTCGAAGCCGTTGCCGACTTGAGTTCAGCGCGTGGAATGAGCCAACGGGGCGTGCACTTTTCGGGAACCGAAACCGATTTAGAAGTCACAACGCACCTGCACGGGGTATTCCCGGTGTCGGGCGGATACACGGCGCTCGCGTTCTGGGCGCGCAGCGACGTGCCGGATGCGACGCTGGAGGTCGCCCACGCCAGTGAAGAGCCGGCGGAGCTACCCTGGCCGTCCAGCAACGTTGCGCTGTCGTCCGAATGGCAGCTGTTCGAGATCCCGTTCAACGACATGCTCCAGGCCGCAGCCGAGACCCGACCCCTTTCTGCCTCGACTCTGACCGGGTCGACGCTGCTCAGGTTTTCGACCAGCGGCGCCTACGATCTGTGGATCGACGACATCAGCTACATCTGCGGTGGCTCCGCCTGTCGCGACTAGCACCACGCGTTTGGCATCAGCGCTCAGCGCGTCGCGAATCCAGTCACTCGCTGCGCCCCAACGGCTTTTCGGTCCGAATCCCTCGGCCGTGGTCGGTCGAATTCAGCGAGGGTGGTTCGGAGGGGGCCACTGGAGAAGGGTCAATTCTTTCGAGCCAAGGTCACGTTTTTCGCACGGCTGACGCTTGCTGCCCCGGGTTGAACCCTGCTGGATCCGTGCGCGTTTTCTTATAGCCAACACTTTGGTTTGTGTTATCCCGATCGCCGCATTAGGCGTACTTTCGGGGCTGACAGGGCAATTGGGTCGGCACCGTGTTGAAGTTGCCGGTGAGTGAGCGAGACCCATGAGCACAGTACCGATTACAGCGGAAACAATCCCGAGTACACGCCGGGTCAAGGGGACAAGCCCCTGTTCGCAATGTTCGTCTTTTTTGGCGGGGCTGTTTGGGTACCGCGGTCGCGTGCCGGCGCGGCTGGTTGCAGACCAGCTTGAAGGAAATTAGTAAGAATGCAAAATTCCGTTATCACGAGATTCGTTGCGTTTGCGACGTGTTCACTGTCCACGCTCACCATAGCGGCCTGCAGCTCTGACGCTCCCGCGGACGGCATGCCCCTCACTGGCGGCCAACCAGGCGTCGCTGGCGCCAACACCAGTGGTGGCGCCGGAGGGGGCGTTGATCCGATGGGTATGGCGGGCGCAGGCGTTGGTGGTGACGCCACAGGTGGCGTTGGTGGTGACGCCACAGGCGGTGTGGGCGGCGGTGTTGGCGGCGACGTGAATGGCGGCGCTGGCGGCGACGTGAATGGCGGTGCTGGCGGCGACGTGAATGGCGGCGCCGGTGGTGATACGAATGCTGGTGCTGGCGGTGACGTGAATGGCGGCGCTGGCGGAATGGACGACCCTGGTCCCAAACCCAAGATCCTATTTGTGAGCGGAGCCAACCATCACAATTGGCTGGTCCAGGACCCCTACCTGCTTGCCATCCTCGAGTGGTCCCAGATGTTTGAGTCTGTGGAGTACATGGTCCTGCCGTCGGCGTCAGATGACGCTAGCTGGGCGGCGTGGAGCCCCACCTGGGAAGACTATGATGTGGTCGTGCACAACTTAGATCTCCAGCACTCCAATTTTGGTCGAGACTGGCCTGACCAAGTCAAGAGAAACTTTGAAGCTTACATGCAGAACGGTGGCGGCATGGCTTCCCTGCATGCAGGCACCCATGGTTGGGAAAACTGGCCCGAATACGACAAGATGACAGGCGGGGGCTGGCGCGGCGCTAGCTATGGTTGTTCCTGGGAGGTCGTGGACGGAGTGCAAACGATGATACCTCAAGGATCTGGCGCGGGGGCTGCGGACGTGAACTTTACGGACCAACTGATACACGTGTTGGACCCGGAGCATCCCATCACCAAGGGCCTGCCGCCGGTTTGGAAGATGATCACGGACAATTCATCGGTCTATCAACGAGGACCGTGTGAAAACATCACCGTGCTTGACTACGCACACTCCAATGACGGGTATTACCCGGTTTCGTGGACCAACACCTACGGTGAAGGTCGGTTCTTCTTCATCGCTCCGATGCACGTGATGCCGGACTCTTCGGATGCCGTGTTCCACGAAATGGATGACGTAGGCTTTCAAACCATGTGGATCCGCGGGATCGAATGGGCGGCAACAGGTGAGGTCACCTATCCTTTGCCGGACAATCTCCCCACCGAAACCACGACTTCTCGCAACGACATCTCAGACTATCAAGCGCCGTAGGGGGGCCTTCGGCCTCTCGTTGGAGCGCTTTGGTTGACGGCCGTCGCCAATTGGCAAGGGGCTCAAGGGTGCGTTTGAACGGACGCACCTTGGCCTTTTTGTCGCTGAGCGCTGCATGCACCGGGAGCATTTTTTGAGGATTTGCCGATTACTCTGGTGCGTAGCACTGCTGTGTCTGCTTTGGCCCAGGTTGCTCCTGGCTCATCCTTTGTCGTTCGGCACCGCAGATATCGAGCTTTCGCCAGGGGAGTTTCGCGGCAAGCTGGTGCTTGATAGCCCCCCCGAATACGCTGAGGATGCGGGAGCAGCCAGCGCCAGCGAGGAAGCCCAGCGCAGGCAGGAGCTCAAACAGCTGATCGAGAGCGGCCTTGTCCTGCTGTTTGACGGGGCCAAGGCACAAACCCAAGCGGAGGTGCTGGAGCTCGGCTACGGGCCGAAAGCGGTCGACACCTTGCGCATCCACGGCAAGATCCCCCCCGACTCGAAGGAGTTGGTCATCCACGTAGCGTATGAGGTGGGGGAAATGGGCGTTGACCTCAGCGGGCCGCTGTTGGACGGCCGCCTGCGTGGCTACGTGCCGAAAGACACCAACTCAGCGACCATCTTTCTCGGAGCCAACAGCAAAAAGCGTCAGCCGTGGCCTCGGCCCTGGACTGCTCCAGCGGCCACCAAGAAGCCGCAAGGAAATGCAGCTGGCGCGGCAGCCACAGCCGGCGAGGGGGCTGATGGTAGCGCTTCGCCAGGCAAAGCCCGGGCTGACGCGACGCGGGAGCGCAAAGTCTGGGCGTTTAGCTTCTGGCAATACCTGCAGCTCGGCTTCCGTCACATCGTGCCGGATGGAGCCGATCACCTGTTGTTCGTGATCGGCCTGTTGCTGACGCACAGCCTCGCGGCGGGGCGCTTCCGCTGGCTCAAGCAATTGGCTCAGCAACTGAGCTTGTTTACGCTCTCACACTCGCTGACGCTCGCTCTGGGAGCTCTTGGCGTGGTCAATGTCGACGCGGATGTGATTGAGCCGCTGATCGCCGTGACGATTGTCTACGTGGGCGTGGAGCCGCTGCTGGCCAAATGGTGGTCGAGCAAGGCTGAGTTAACCAAGCAACAGGAACGCGCCAGGTTTTGGCGACGTTCATCCGTCGTGTTTGCATTCGGGTTGTTGCACGGGCTCGGGTTTGCCTCAGCGCTGTCCGTCAAAGGGCTGCAAGAAGGGGCGCTCGTCAAGTCTCTGTTGGCGTTCAACCTCGGCGTCGAGGCTGGGCAGCTGTTCGTTGCGGCGGTGGTCGCAGCGCTGCTTGTTCCGGTGCGCACGCGGAGTTTCTACGCTCGGTTCGTGCTCACCCCAGCGTGCGTGCTAATCGGGCTAGTGGGCGCTTTCTGGTTTATCCAACGCGTCACTTGAGGCATGCGTTTGGCCCAACCGGCTGCGCGCAGCGAGCGGCAACGGCCCGCGATTCACGTTTGGACCGTGGACCGGGCAGAAGTGGGTCCTTCTTCTTGAGTAATTGGCTTTGGCGCCCGGCCGCATGGAGCGTTCGTTATACTGGCGTTCGGCACAGTCTTCATTCGAGCTTGCATGTCAAAGACAACTTCCGATCCGTTCGACCTCCGTGGTTGCGGTGTCGGCTTGACCGGCGCGGGGGGACACCTAGGTCGAGGCATGGCCTGTGCGTTAGTCGCGCGCGGTGCTGACGTGTTGCTCATCGGTCGTACTCGCGATTCTCTGGAAGCAACAGCCGAGGTAGCGGTTGGGCCGGGCCGAACTGCGATTGAAGTGGCAGACGCGACAAGTGCCGAAGGCGTTGAGGCCGCGCTGGACCATTTGGAAAGCTTCGCCGGCAACGTGCGTGGTTGGGTCAATAACGCTTACGCGGGAGCAGGCGGCCGTTTGCTCGACGTCACGCAGCAAGATGTCTCGCGTACATTGGAGAGCGCGCTCGGAGGTGTCCTGTTGTGCGTGCAACGTGTTTCCAGGCGCATGATCTCGACGGGAAGTCCGGGTAGCATTGTCAACGTTGCGTCAATGTACGGAGTGGTGTCGCCCCAGCCAGCGGCCTACGCGGAGCATCCCCAGTTTCACAACCCTCCTGCCTACGGCGCCGCGAAAGCTGGCGTGATTCAACTGACGCGCTACGCGGCGTGCGAACTCGCAAGTGAGAACATCCGGGTGAACGCACTGTCCCCCGGTGCGTTCCCAAATCCTGTCGTCCAGCAAGAGTCCGGTTTCATCCAGGAGTTGGAGCGTCGAATTCCCCTGCAACGTATCGGACGCCCCGCGGAATTGGGGGGACCATTGGTGTTCCTGCTGAGTGATGCGTCAAGCTACATGACGGGACAGAATCTGGTCGTCGACGGTGGCTGGACCGCCTGGTGAGAGCAGCCAAATGGCTCCTACTCAGACGCACGAACCAAGGGTTGCCCTAGGCACTGTGCAATGGGGAATGGCCTACGGAATCGCCAACCACCTTGGCCCTCCAGATAGCACCGGCGTCGAAGAAATCTTGGAGATAGCGCGGGCCCGGGGGATTGGTACTCTGGACACGGCACGGGCGTACGGTCGCGCTGAGGAGGTCATCGGCCAACATGTGCGGGGGGATTCGGTGCGTGTCGTCACCAAACTAACTCCGGACTTGGACGCCAGAGATGCAGACCGCGCGCTGGAGCAGGTGGAGGCGAGCCTCCAGACAAGCCTGCGTTTGCTAGGGCGCTCTCGTATCGACACCTTGTTGCTGCATCGGATGGCGCATCTGGATGCGCATGGCGGTCGAGTTTGGGAGAGACTGAGGGAGGCTCAGTCGCGAACTTTGGTAGGAAAGTTAGGGGTCTCTGCAGCCACTCCAGCAGAGGCTCTCTCCGTTTTGGTGCGGCCTGACGTCGATGTCGTGCAGGTCGCTTGCAGCTTGATGGATCAGCGTCTCTGGCGTGCGGGCTTCTTTGAACGCGCACGCCGTGCTGGCAAGGAAGTATTCGTGCGCAGTGTTTTTCTTCAGGGCGTTGCGTTCTTGTCCCCGGAGGCGCTGCCGAAAGATCTCGATGGGTTGCGCCCAGCGCTGACACATATTCAGCAGGTGGCGGACCAGCTTGGAGTTCCGGCCGCGGTGCTTTGGATTGAGTTCGCTCGTCAGCTGACCGCCGACTACGTACTGTTCGGAGTGGAAAGCCCGTCGCAGCTGGAGGCTAATCTTCGTTGGTGGGACTTACCATCCCCGGACCCCGCCGTGATGCGAGAGCTAGTTGATGCGATTGGTCTGCTTGATGACCGCTGGGTTGATCCGTCACGCTGGTCAACGAAGTCATAGCCGTTTGCTCAGCTCTCGGGCTGAGGTCGCTGGATGGCATTCGGCGGGACGTTTACCTATTGCAATGCGGCCGTGGTCCCCGCGAACATCTTCATCTGACCTGAGGCATAGGCGAACGAGCATCGAGCCAGGCTGGGGGACCATCGTAAGGCGGGCTAGGACGCGGGGGCAGCGGTCACCGACGGGTCTCAGCTCGAAACGCTTCAGCACTTCGCCGAGGATGACTCGCAGCTCCTGAGTGGCCATCGCTTGGCCTGCGCAGACGCGGGGACCGTTGCTATACGGGATGAATGCGTGACGCGACTCTGGTTTGCCCTGCCAGCGCTCCGGCACGAATTCGTCAGGGCGTTCGAAGAGTTCGCTCCGTCGATGTAAGGTGTAGATTGGGACGATCACCTCTTCGCCCTTGCGTATCCAATACGCTCCCAACATGACGTCCGTGATTGCCATTCGACCAATCAGGTACACGGAAGGGTACAAGCGCAGTGTTTCCTTGATCACGTGGTCCAGGGTTTCACTCGTTGATGCGCGACTTCCATCTCTTAGCTCTGTTCGGATCCTCGACTGAAGGTCGGCGCGGAAACTGAGCTCGTATGCAGCGAAAGTCAGTGCGCTCGCCGTTGTGTCATGACCGGCGAGAAAGAGCGTAACTAGCTCATCGCGTACTTGGCGGGGGCTCATGCGTCGTCCATCACTTCCCTGGCTCTTGATAAACTTGTCCAGCAACGAGCCATCGTCGGCAGAGCCGTTCATGCGATCTTGGATTAGAGCAAACACCTCACGGTCCAGGCGGTGTGCGGCGCGTCGGTATCGCAGGTTCCAAGGTGTCGGCCAGTATTGGGGGCTTGGCAGGAATCGACGCTCACAATCGAGGTGCCATTGTTGGGTTGCGTGGGCTAGCTCACAGATCAGAGGTTGAAGGCGCACAGAATCAACGCCAAACAAGGCGCGACAAACCATCTTCAGGGTCATATCCACCATGTCGGGATAAACGTCACGCTCCGCGGCGCTGGGCCAGCTGGACAGGGTTTCATGGATCGCCTCGAGCATGAGCGGGCGGTACTCAGCGACGGCCTGGGGCGTGAGAGAGGGGCGGATTAGCCGTTGCTGACGTTTCCAGCGGCCGCCTTCTGACGTCACGAGCCCATTGCCAAAGGTCGTCCGCGCGACTTTCAACGCACGCGTCTTGTGGAAGGCGTGAGGGACTTTTACCAGCAACTCGTGCACGAGACCGGGGTCGGTGAGCACATGGAATTGCCAATGGTAAACGTGGCACCGCACGATACCGTGCAGCTCACTGCATGTTCGGAAGAGTGCGAGCTTGTCGTTGGCTAGATCGGGAAGGTGCCCCGCAGCGCGCGCCGGGCAGACGAGGGTTGGTGCCCGCAGCAGGCCCGTTGGGTCGAAGGTGCCGTTTCTTCGGTTGCTCTGCCCGCCGGGTAACCATTCTCTTACAGCTAGCGCAGCCGTCCTGAGCGATGCGCTCCAGCTCCACTTGGCTTCAGCGTTGCTTGGGCTGAATGGAGGGGGGTGGAGTGATTCCGGGCTCGTCATGAGCCGATAATCTCCTACACTCACACATTCGACACAAGATGGATGCCCGCACGCTCCAACGACTTAGGGTTAAGCTGACTAAGCTTCATTCGTCGCTGCTGGGGCTGAAGTTAATGTTACTTCTGTCTGGTGAGTCACCGCCTCAAGGCGGTTCCCGTTCTGCTAGTGCCGGGTCCGAGCTTCCGTAGGCAGCGTCCCTCACTCCAGGGTGACGGTTACTTCGACGTCGATGGTGCCGCTGTTGTTTTGGGCTTCCATCAAGTACATGGCTTCTTCCAAGTTGCCGAGCTCCAAACCGACCTCTTCCCACTTGGCAAAGTGTTCCGACAAGGAGATTTGTCCGCACTTCCGGGGCTCCCGCCGGACCGCGAAGATCTGGGTGAAGTCCATGTTGTTGCCGGTGATGGCGGGTCTATCGTACACCGGCAGCGCCCAGATGTCGTAGATGCCACCGTCAACCTCGAGGGACCCGTAGTTCGTCCGGGGTGAACCGTCGGATGCCTCTGGACCGGGGATGAAGCCGCCGTAATCCTCAATCACGTAGTACTCCATCAGTGGAGCAATGCTCCATCCGTACAGGGCAACGTAGATCTTGCTGAGCGCTCCTTCTACCGGTTCCTCAGTGAAGGTGTGCGAAAACTGGGCCGTGATGGTCCCAATTTCATCGGGTTTCTGGGTTGCGTCGAAGACCAGTCCGGCGCGGGCGAGGAAATCGGATGCGTTGGTCCAGCTGGCGCTGTAGTTCGCGTCGACACCCGGGACCGTCATGCACCCGGATCCATTGCCCTGAGCCCAGCGCTCATAAGAATAACCAGAGGGCAGCGTCCCCCGGGTGTTCGAGCAGTACTCGTCCCCGCCCATATGATCTGGGGGCACGCATTCTACGGGCTCGCCGCCTGCGCCAGCCGCGCCCGCGGTTCCATCGCCACCAGCTCCACCGTCCCCCCCAGCGCCGCCTTCACCTGCCATGCCGCCGTTATCTGCTGGCTCCCCGCCAACACCGCCAGCTCCTCCGCCCGCGGTTCCGCCCCCGGCTTCACCCGCAGTTCCCCCATCGCCGCCTGCGGACAAACCTCCGGTGCCAGCGGTTCCGCCTGCGCCAGCTTCGGCCCCGCCCGAACCGGCCAGGCCGGCAGCCCCGCCGCCTCCCAACGACATACCGCCGGTTCCCCCGCTGTCCGAGCCAGCCTGGGGGACACCTTGGAATCCCCCGCTGCCATCCGTGTCCGCGGAGGAAGCGCAGCCTGTCCAAGCCGCTGCCACAAGACCCAACGTTGCCGTACGCAAAGAGCTCCTAAACATAGGGCGACTCGTAGCGTGTGAGCGACGTTCGCAACAAGCGAAGAAGGGATGCGTGGGAGAGGGCCTGCTGCTTTTCTCGCCTGGAAAGCAGTCCCGCAAGAAACCTTTCTGACGCTTTCCGAAAATTTCGAATCGCGCCAATAAGATCTCGTCCATTGCTTCCGCCACGCGGATTAGCTGGGCTTGAGGCTCGCGGACGGGTCCCGACAATTCACACTATTGCGATCTCCGTGCGCGATAGCTAACCGGATCTCCAGCATCACGAGGGACCATGACTCTTTCGAGCACACGCATTGCAGACTTCGATCCGGTTGCACTGATCGAGGAAGGCTACCGGTATCGCAGCAACTTGGGCGCCTGGGTCGCCGATATGGTCGAGCCGATCACGCGCCCACTGGACGTGGATGAATTGGGAGGCATCGGTTACGTCGCTGATCCGGCTGAATTCACCTCGAAGGCGTGGGCCCCGCGTGCACAAACGCCGCCCGGGACCCAGGAGTACGCTCTGGGGCTTCAACCCCACCAGTCAGGGCTCCCCGCTTCCAAGCTTGCGACGCTTCTGGCCGCTGTCCGACGTCCTGGAATTCACTCCGCAGCCGACATCGTCGGAGACACCCCGTTCTTACCGCAGCAGAGCGGCGGGCCAAAACCACAAGATTCCATCGCGCTATCCCTGCACACCCAAGCGGGTCCTCCGGCGCTGTTTGCGGTTCTTCTCCGTGAGCGCAGCCGTCTGTCTGACGCAGAGCGCCGCTTTTGGAGAAAGCTGTGTGTCCATCTGAGCGCGGCGTGCCGACTTTCCGGGCGCGGCGCGGGGCCTGAGTCGGCCGACGTCGAGTGCGTCCTCGATCCGGATGGCCGCGTTCTTCATGCGACGGCGGACTGCCAGCCCGCGGCGACATTGGAGGCGTTGAAGAACGCCGTGGTGCGCATGGATCGAGCGCGAACCCGTAGCGGTCGGGCAAATCCCGAGAGCGCCCTGGAACTTTGGCAGGGGCTACTGGCCGGGCGCTGGTCGCTCGTTGAACACTTCGAGTCGGATGGGCGGCGTTTCATTCTGGCGCGGGAAAACACCCCTGGAGTGCGCGATTTCTCAGCGCTGCCCCTCAGGCAGCGGCAGGTACTCTTCTACGTGGCGGCGGGTTGGGCGAACAAAGAGGTGGGCTACGCGTTGGGCCTATCTGAGCAAACGGTGGCGGTGCATCTGCGCCGCGGTCTCGACCGTTTGGGGGTGCGCTCCCGGGCAGAGTGGATCGGCTTGAGCTCTCAGGTGACCGAGACTGCCGCTCTCGACGCTGGGCGCTCTACTTGTGCCGAGGCACAGCATGGCCAAGTATTCTGAGGTGAAGTCGACGGCGCCGCTGCCGAGCAACGTGGATTCAGCTCGTGTTGAGGTGGCAGGAGTCGAGTACCGCTACCTGGCGTTCGGGCAGGTCGAGTTCAGAGGCTTACCCCAGCTGACGGCGAGTGAGAACGACATCGTCAGGCTGGTCTTGCAGGGGCAGAGCAGCGAGTCGATCTCGAAACAGCGCGGTCGTTCAAAGCACACCGTCAACAACCAGCTGTTGAACATTTACCGAAAACTCGGGGTGCAGGGGCGGTTCGAACTGATCCATCTGGTCAGCAAAGTTGGTGTTGGGTTCGCTGTCGTCTAAATGCCCATATCCGCAAAGCGCATGGGGGCTGTAGCTTTGCCGCCGGTCAGAATGCGACTGGTGCCCGCGTTGCGGATCGTTGGCTTGGGCAATCTGCCCGCTTGAGTTCGGCGAAAGCAAAGCATTCGACCACTATCAACCAGCGTTGAATTGGGAGAAGACAAATGCGTAAACCGATCTTAATAGCGACAATCGCTGCTGCCATAGGTTCGATCGTGGGGGTCACTTCGGCTCCGACCCCTGCGGAGGCGTATCCGACCGTGAGTTGTGGCACGACTGTCGCCAACGCCTACAAGAACACGGCGGATTTTTGGGGGGCCGGTGCTGTAGTTGGCAAGACCAAGTTCGATCATGCCTACGTGTCTGTGCTTGCCGGTGCGTCTTGGAACCCGAGCGGCTGGCAACCGACTTCCACCGGGGCGCCCCACTTCAAGCTGTTGCCCAACGATCATCGAGATCCCAAGTACTTTCATGGGAAGGTGCAGCTCGTTCAGGTTCAAGAAACGACGAACAAGCCGAGCCGCGGCATTGGTGAGATGCGTTTGTACAAGAGCGGTGCGGTAAAATGGCGTTGGACCGCAGGCAAGGGTGATTGGGTCGCTCTGTCTAATCAGAAATGCCACCAGGCAACGAAGGATCGCGTCTTCATTAC
>JBNLEN010000145.1:0-15494 GCA_050304975.1 Polyangiaceae bacterium | reverse complement strand
ATATTCTCACCAGGGTGGTGTCAGTGCTCCGGCTTGCTGCGTCGCGGAGCGGGGTAGGTGCGTGAGTCGCGGGGGATAGAGGGCACAAAACCAGAAACGGCGCCGCTTGGGCGCCGTTTGGTCTGTGCTCCGGAAGCTGGACTCGACAAGCGGAGGGAGGTTCGCGAGCGAAGCAGCGAGCCGACGGACTTGCGAGGGCTGCTGAAGGAGCCACAAAACCAGAAACGGCGCCGCTTGGGCGCCGTTTGGTCTGTGCTCCGGAAGCTGGACTCGAACCAGCGACCAATCGGTTAACAGCCGACCGCTCTACCAACTGAGCTATTCCGGAATGGGGACCGGGAGACTATCCGCCATTTTGCTTTCGTCAAGGTTTTCGTGACTCTGCGCCCAGAGCCCCAGGGAGGTGGGCCGCTCAGTCCGTGACTGGCTCGTGGGAGCATTCGACCTGGTCGTAATCGATGCGCTCGCCCAGCTCCACCACCTCGAAATCGGTCCACTCGAGGCCTTTCAGGTCCTGGGCCGTGAGTTGGGCGTCATCCCAGCTGGCTTCAGTATCTGCATCGCTCATGCCGGTGAACGTGAGGTTGCCGGCATCCACTAGGATCATGCCGTAGTTCTTGAGGGCCTCGGCCACGACTTGAGCTCCCGCCGACAGGCCGGAGATGTCGACGTCAGCCCGCATGCGCAGCCGCGCGGCGTAGGGCGGGGCATCATCCGGGCCGCTGGTAGCTCCGGTGGAGTGCGTCCCGGGACGCACATAGATCGAATCGCGGATGTGTGAGTTCGGCAAGATGAAGCGGATGGCGTGTTTGATCTCGCCAGCTGCGACTTCGTCAGCCGTAAACAGCAGTGGGGATATGGGTAGGCCGGATGCATCGGCGCTGGTGCAGCCGTCGCCACGCAGCGTGTCGGGATAGACGCGGTCCGTCTCCCAGATCGCCTGGCAGCCGCCGGCAAAGCTGTCGCCCTGAATGTCCGCCCGCCACATCTCATACAAGCGGCACTGAGCTTGGTCCAGCACCAGCAAGTGACAATCACCATCGGACTCGCACGCGTAGCCTTGTTCACCTTCCAGCGCGCCGCCTTCGGGCACGGGGATCGGCGCCGGGTCACACTCGCCGGAATAGAAGTCACCTGAAGGCTCGAACTCGCGACGTTCGTCGTTGGGCCCTCGCTGCAGCAGACGAAACGAGAAGTCGATCTGAAAGCGAGTGCCCGTGTCGTGGTTCTGATCCAGGTAGCTGATGATAGCTTCAGACTCCGCGTCTAGCGGCGCGTCCGCAATGTTCTGGTTCCAGGGCGCATCGGGCGGGAAGATCTGCCCCGCCGCATTGCCGCAATCGCCCGTGGGCACGGGATCCGTCGTGTCATCGACGGCGGCATCGTCGGCGCTGTCGTCCGCTGCGTCGTCGTCGAGGGTGTCATCCGGCACGTCATCAACGTCGGCGCTGTCGTCCACGCTGTCGTCGTCGGTGTCATCGGCCGTGTCATCGGCGGTGTCATCGTCAGTCGAATCATCCGCGTCGTCATCAGCGGCGGTATCATCATCTGTGACGTCGTCGTTGACGCTGGCGTCTGAATCATCCCCGCAAGCTGTCAGTCCCAGTAGGACGCAGCTCAGTCCCCCCACGCGAAGTATTCTTCTCATTCATCGATGATAACCCCCACTCGCTGGTGAACGGTGAAATTGCATGATTCACCAGCCCAACTCTTGCGCCGTGGTGGAAATATTGAATTAGCGTTTGGTGCTGAAAGGTAGGCCTGGCTAGGCTGAAGTCATGTCAGGCAAGGCAACAGCATGCTGGGCCACGCTGGTCTCGATGATCGCGGCGTCGACGCTCATTACCACGGATTCACAGGCCTGCGGTGGCTGCTTCCACGTGCCCCAGGATACCTCCACGGTGACGGGGCATCGAATGGTTTTTGCGGTTTCCAGTGAACGAACCGTGCTTTGGGACCAGTTTGAGTACACTGGCTCGCCCGAAGATTTTTCTTGGGTGCTGCCCATCGCGCCGGGCGCCTACTTGGAGCAGGCCGAACAAGGCTGGTTTGATGCTTTGGAGTTCACGACCGCTGCGGTGATCTCACCGCCGAACATTCCCTGCGCTTCAAGCGCGAATTCGGGCTGCGGCAGTGACGACTCTGCCAGTTCGACCGCGGCGGACGATAGCTTCTTCAGTGATGACGTTCGAGTGATCTCGCGCGCCACTGTTGGACCGTATGAGACGGTGACGCTGCGTTCTGAAAACCCGAATGCCCTGACGGATTGGTTGGATGATAGCGGCTACGTGGTGCCCGGTGGGCTTGAACCAGTGATCGCCGCCTACGTGTCGGAGGGTGCGGACTTCTTGGCGTTGAAGCTGGCGCCCGGCAAAAGCGTGCAGCAAATGACCCCGGTGCGCGTGGTCACCCCCTCCGGCGATCCAATCCTGCCGCTCAGGATGGTGGCGGCCGGCGTGCGCGACGAAGTGGACATCGTCTTGTACGTGATCGCGGAAGGTCGCTTCACGATCCCCGATCTGGAGCCCGTCGAGCTCAACCTCGACGAGCTGACTTGGGACTTCAGCACGCAGGACTCCAACTACGAACAACTGCGCGATCGGTCGTTGCGGGAGCATGATGGGCGCAGTGTCCTGACGACATTTGCTAGCCCACTGAGTGACGACGGCCAGATCTGGCGCACCCTGCGCGGTGCCTACAGTCCAACTCTGAACCGCTCCGGAAATGGGGACGCGGATGCTGGCTTCGCATTTGACGGAACTTGCTCGTTGTTCTCCGAGGATGCTGAGGAGCTGATGCAGAGCGACCAAAGGGTGACGGACGCCTGCTACGGCCAATCGGAGATCCAGGCGGATGATGACTGCAGTGAAACGGACGATGCTATGAGTTCTGCTGCGCTGGTTTGCGACGATGGGACTGATTTCGCGGCGGCGATGGTGGGCTTGAGGCCGGGACGCACGTGGCTCACCCGATTGGAAATGACGTTGCCGCGCTCGGAGCTGAATATGGACTGCGCCGTGGAGAAGATCGAGGATGAAAAGGTGTCCAATCAGCTGACGGCGCGACGCTTCGAAGGGCCGACGCCATGTGAGCCGGCGCTGTTTACGGCCAGTGTTTCGTCGGAAAGAACTCCGCCTTTCAGCCTGTGGGTGCTTGGTCTGGCGGGGGCGCTGGTGTTGGTTCGGCGCTGGCGTTCGGCGTGGTCCGCCTAGTGGCAGTTACTTGATTTCGAGCGTTTTCGTGGTGAAAAATGCTGAATCGCTATTGGTCTTAGGGTCTGCTCCGGCTAGGTTTCTGTCATGCGATTGGGAATAGCCGTAGGGGGGTGGCTCGGGTTCATAGCCGCCAGCGTGCTGACTCTGTGCGCTCAGGACTCGTACGCCTGCGGTGGTTGTTTTGCTCCGCCCCAAGATACATCGTCCGTCACCGGGCATCGAATGGCTTTTGCTGTTTCAGATGAACGAACCGTGCTTTGGGACCAGTTTGAGTACAGCGGTTCGCCTGAAGACTTTTCTTGGGTGCTGCCCATCGCGCCCGGTGCCTACTTGGAAGAGGCAGAACAAGGCTGGTTTGACGCTCTAGAGGCCATGACGGCCGCGGTGGTCTCACCACCAAACATTCCCTGCGCCTCGCGTGAGGATTCTGGCTGCAGTGGCGAGGACGCCAGTGGTAGGGCAGATTTCCAGCTGGACTCCGCAATCAACAACGGGGGCGTCAGCGT
This sequence comes from Polyangiaceae bacterium, assembly GCA_050304975.1. Taxonomy (GTDB): domain Bacteria; phylum Myxococcota_A; class Polyangia; order Polyangiales; family Polyangiaceae; genus SZUA-265. The sequence goes on along the minus strand of JBNLEN010000145.1, from coordinate 11,773 downwards.
GCTGTTCCGAGCCACGGTCGGCCCGTATGAAACCGTGACCCTGCGCTCCGAAGATCCCGACGCGTTGACGGACTGGTTGGACGCGGGCGGCTACGTCGTGCCAGCCGGAATTGAGTCGGTGATCGCGGAGTATGTTTCCGAAGGCGCGGATTTTCTGGCGCTGAAGTTAGCCCCGGGCAAGGACGTGCAACAGATGACCCCGGTGCGCGTGGTCACCCCCTCGGGCGATCCGATCTTGCCACTGCGAATGGTGGCGGCCGGCGTGCGTGACGAAGTGGACATCGTCTTGTACGTGATCGCAGAAGGTCGCTTCACCATCCCCGACTTGGAGCCTGTCGAGCTGGATCTCGACCAACTCAGCTGGGACTTCAACACCCAAGACTCAAACTACGAACAGTTGCGCGACCGCACGTTGCGAGAGCATGACGGACGTACGGTCTTGACGACCTTCGCGAGTCCGCTGGGGGGGGATAACGGCGTCTGGACTAGTTTGCTCGCCAACTATGCAGCGCTGCCTGTCGACCCGAACCAGCCGTCCTTCGGCCCGCCGCCGCCGCGCTGTTCGACATTCAGCGACCCCGTCCGGGCGCTGCTCGGGAGCAACGGCGTCGTCAGCGACGCGTGCTACGGGCAGCTGGAGATCCCAGCCCCAGTCGCTTGCAATGAAACGGATGACGCGAATAGTTCGGCTGTCTTGGTCTGCGGGGAAGGCACGGACTTCGCCGCGGCGATGGTCGGCATGAGACCGGGCCGCACCTGGCTGACTCGTCTGGAAATGACGCTGCCGCGCTCCGCGCTCAACATGGATTGTGCCGTGGAAAAGATCGACAATGAACAAGTCTCCAATCGCCTGACGGCGCGGCGCTTCGAAGGACCGCCGCCGTGTGAACCGGCGTTGTTCACGGCCAGCGTCTCGGCCGAGCAAAAACCACCGCTGAGCGTCTGGGTGTTAGGGCTTGCGGGGGCTCTGGTATTGAGTCGGCGCCTGCGCACCAACAGAAAGTCCAGCTCATGAAGATACCCTTCGTCGCCGCGAGTCTGGCGGTTTGCTCTCTGCTCACGCTCGCCTCGTTCGCGACCACAGCGCAGGCGCAGGGCCCCGCGGAGCGCGAACGCTTGGATCAGTCGCCAGCCTCCCACCGTGGTCCAACCTCGGACGACCATCGACCATCCAAGGCCAGTTTTCGCGTCCCTCGGACGCAGGCGAAGTGGCACCTGGACGGGGCTTACGAAGGCGGAGCCTTCATGGCCTGGGCAACTGCCGACAATACCCGTCGCTTCAGCGGCGTCGCGCCGGCAGGGATTGGGCTACGTGCCGGGTTTCACGGAGACCACTTGGCGTTTGGCCTGGATCTAAGCCGCGTCTACGTGACGGCTCTATCCGTCGAGGATGACGCAGACGCCAGCCCCGTGTTGCGTGACCCGAGTGATCTGCTGTTCATGATGGACGGACTCGGGATATTCCTTGCCGTCAACTTGGGGGATTGGTCCATCGGCAGCGGCGCAGGGCTGGCCTGGCTAAACACGGATCGCGATGGCGATCTCGCTGAGCCTCGGGGCCTGGGAACGCACCTGGAGTTGAGCTATCGGTTTGCCTCCGCCGGCTCTTGGCACTTCGGAGCGCGCGCGCGGGTGCGGGCGCAGTTCATGAGCGTCGCGGACTCATTTCCAGATACGTCCGTCACCAGCTTCTTGCCAGCCCTCGGGCTGTTCGCCCAATACGACCAGTAGCTTCACCCCCGCAAGACGAATCCCCGCGCGAAGAATCGCGCACGAAGGGGCTCCGGTGGGAGCGAGCGGGGGACTTGACCCCCGCTCATGCCCGCGCGGTGTGAGTCAGCGAATCGCGACCGAAAGCGGACATTTTGGGCGACTCAGGCGGTGTGAGTCAGCGAATCGCGACCGAAAGCGGACATTTTGGGCGACTCACGCCGCTTCTCCTCGCGCCTCACCGCGCGCCTGACCGCAGACGGCATTTCTGGCAACTCACGATTGCTTTGAAAGCCGCCTGCGAGAGCGCACCCCGCGGCGGACGCAAACTGCACCAAGTGAACCCCCCGCGGCGTGAGTCCGCGCCGGTGACCACCAGCGGACATATTGGGTGACGCCGAGCCGTTCACTTTTGACCCGCGCCGGGCCTACTCGGGGGCGTCGGTTTCTTCGTCTGGCAAGGTCACCACCTTGAAGTCGAAGGAGCGGCGTGGCCCCTCGATGCTGACTCCAATGGCCGTGCTGCTTTGGCGCTCGAAGGAGACGATCAGTTGTTTGTCGAAGGGCGTATCTAGCGTGTAGGTGCCGGCTTGCGGTACCGGATCGACCCAGCGCATCTCGACTTGATCGATGTCGAGATCCCACTGGCCGCTTTCGCCTTTCCAGGTGCGACTGCCGTCGACGCTGAAGCCTTCGAAGATGCCGCCCGCCAGGGCGCGCTGCAAGCGGTCGCCAGAGCCTTCGCCAGTGCGTCCATCCTTGAGCCGCTTCCACTCGGCGTTGTGCACCACGTGCCGGGTCTTGGCTTCGAAATCCCAGTCGACGCTGGCCGTGCCGTTGAGCATGACTTCGCCGTTGGTCATGTCCTCCCAGATGTGGTCCACCTCCACTTGGTCTTTGTCGTTCTTGTGGATGCTGATGGTGTGCACGCCGCTGAACTCTTGCCCCTTGTAGCGACAGTTGCCCGGGTTTTTGCCGTACTCGACGGTGATGGTGGTCTCCTTGTCCGTCGACGTGTTGCGTTCGATGCTGACTTCGGCGCAGGGGAGCTGGGTTTGAATGAACTCACCCAGCTCTTTGGCGGCGTTCTCTGCCGCCTCGCCGATGGTGAAGTTGGTGCTGATCTCCACGCTGTTGCTGGTCAGTGCTTGTGCCTGAGAAGACACCTTGATCTCTTCCAGGGCCTCGGACGCTTCCTCTTTGGTGAGGGCGCCGCCGCAACCCACCGAAGTGATCAGGCTAAATAGGGCCAACGTGCTGAGCTTGTTCATGTGATTCTCCAAGAAAGTCCGTGCGTCGCCGAAGCCGCACTTCGAGTCAGTTCCGCCAGCGATGGGTGCGAAGGACGTGCCAACCCCCAAAACCCAAAAATCACCCCTAAACTGACACGGGTGTAGGGCTGCCGCCAACAGCCCGAAGCGCTCAGCTGTTGGCCAATAGCGACACACCCACGAACACGGGCTCGGCTTGGAGCTCCACCCCAAACCGTTCGAGCACCCCTTGGCGCACGCGTCGCGCGAACTGCACGACTTCCGCGGTCGTGGCGCCCTCATGCGCAACCAAACACAGCGTATGCTGAGTAGACAGACCGACACGGCCCGACCTGAGCCCCTTTTCGAAGCCGGCTTGTTCGATCAACCAGGCTGCCGGCACCTTCACTTGCGCGTCGGCCTGGGGATAGTGCGGGGGAGGGGTGGGGCAGCGCGTCTGCAGCTCAGCAAACTCCTGCGCCGAAAGCACCGGGTTGACGAAGAACGATCCGCAGCTGCGGTGATTGGGATCGTCGGGATCCCAGACCATCGACTTTTGTCGTCGTGTGAAGATAACGGCCTCGCGGATTTGCCGCAGGCTGGCGTCATGCTCAGGCAGACGTTTGGCCAAATCCGGATACTTGGGCTGAGCAGGCGGACCCAGGCTCAAGCGAAAGCGCACCGTCGTCACGACGTAACGCTCTCGATCGCTGGACTTGAAGCGACTGTGGCGATAGCCGAAGCCGCATTCTGGATTGCTGAATTCGATGGGCTCCAGGCTAGCGCGGTCGATGCAGCGCACGCTGTCGATGGTTTGGCTGACCTCTTGTCCGTAGGCGCCCACGTTTTGGATGGGCGTGGCGCCGACCCGCCCGGGGATCCCGCTGAGACACTCCACGCCGGACCAACCCTGAGCGACGCAGTGTTCGACGAAGTCGTCCCACACGTGGCCGGCCGCGACCTCCAAAAGCACACTGTCTGCTGAGTCCGGAGTGCCCGTCGAGTCGCTGGTCAGCGTTCGAATGCCGCTGGAGCGCAGCTGGATGACCAAACCGTCGAATCCGGAATCGGCCAGGACCAGATTGCTGCCCCCCCCCAAAACCAGCACTGGCAGCTTGCTGGCGTGCGCCCATTGCAGGCTGGCGGCAACTTCGGCTTCACTCCTAGCCTCGACGAAAAACTGAGCATTTCCGCCAGTCTCGAGGGTGAGCCGGGGAGCCAAGGGCTGATCCCGGAGGATCTGGGCGAGGGCTGGGGCGGCGGAAGTCAAGCGAGGCGGTTATCGCTTTGCTCGGCCGAGTTGTCGAGTTCTGCACACCTTGGGCAATTCAATGCTATGAACCGCCCGGGATTTGGCTTCAGCCAACCCCAGACGAACCTTTCGTCGACCCAACCATGACTCGGAGCAACTCCACACCCCAGCTGTGCGTGGCCGAACCGGAATCTTCCGGCGGCTCGTTCCTCGGGTGCGGCCTCGCGACGGCAGCCAGTGCTGCGTCGAGTGGGGCCAGGATCTGCGCGTCCGAGCCCTTACCCCAAACGGTAGACAATGACTTTCACAGAAGCCGCGGTGCATGTGCTCCGCCTCGTAGGAAAACCACTTCACTATAAAGAGATCACCGACGTCGCGATTGAGAAAGACCTGCTGAGCCATGTTGGCAAGAGCCCTGAGGTGACGATGGGCGCTCGCCTGGCAGCGGTCGTAAAAAAAGGGGACAAGGACACCCCTTTGGCGCGAGTCAAGCCAGGGGTTTTTGCTCTGGTCGAGTGGGATCAGGAGACGATCAACAAGGGTTTGGCTGATCGCACCCCTGCGCTGAAGAAAATCGCTCAGCTGGAGAAAGAGCAACCGTCCGAGCCGGTTTCCGAAGTCGAGGCGGCTGAGGTGCCCGCGCCGTCTGCGCCGGAGGAGTCTGCCGTCAATCTGCCCGTGCCTTCCTTGGAAGGGGACGACGAAGATCTGGCTGAGGACGAGATCGCGCGCGCGGAGCTCTCGGCGGCGGCGACGGAGCTGTTCGAGCCAGAGGATGATGACGACGAGCCAATCCTCGGCGGCGATAGTGACGACGACGACGAGGACGAAGATGACGGTCGGCGCCGCGGACGCCGTGGGCGTCGTCGACGTCGGGGTGGAGAGCGCGACGACGACGGGTTGCCGTCGTACACCGTGTCTGAGCCGTCGGATGAACTGCTCGCCGAAGTGGCGGACGAGGTCCGTGACCGAGAAGATGACGAAGAAGCCGAGCGCGAACCGCGTCGCCGACGAAGTCGCGAGCGGGACAGAGGCGAGCGGGACAGAGGCGACCGGGATAGAGGCGACCGGGATAGGGACAGAGCCGAGCGCGACAGAGATCGGGATCGGGATCGCGACAGAGATCGCGATGAGCGCCGAGACGAACGTCGCGATGACCGCAATCTGGACGAGCTAGTTGCTGGCAGTTTGGCAGATGCCGTCGAAGACTTGCTGCAAGGCTTCCGGCGTTCCGGTTCGGCGACTGCCAAGCAGTTGGCGGAGCAGGCCGCTCGGCGCCGGCGCGGCAGCGTCGACGCTCAGGCGATTGTCGCCACGTGCAAGGCCGACAATTTGCGGCGTTCGGCACAGCACGATCGGGAGCGCTTCCGCTTCTTGGGTAACGGCAAGATCGCGCTCGTCGAGTGGGCGCTCGACAAGGATTTGCTGCGCCTGGAGAAAGAGGCGCGGGCTCAGGTGCGCAAGTACCAAGAAGCGATGCGCCAGAAGCTGCAGAAGAAGATCTCCGATCTGCCGCCGCGCGCCCTGGGCGAGCTGATGATGATGCTGCTCGAGCGCGTGGACTACAGCCAGTTCAAGCCCGTCAAGCGCCAGGGTGCCCATTCTTCTGAAGTGCACTTGTCCGCGGTGTTGAAGACCGCGGCCGGTGAACTACCGGTGGCTGTGGTGCTTCGCCGGGACGGGCGTGACGTTGGCCGCGAGCGCGTGACGGACCTGCGTGGCTCACTGCATCACTATGCTAGTGGCCAGCAACCACCGGCCATGGGCCTGCTGGTGACGACCGGCAATGTTTTGAGCGGGGCACGCGAGGAGTCCAGTGTTCCGGGCGCCACGCCGGTCAGCTTCATTGACGGCAGCCAGCTGGTGAAGCTGTGCGAGCAGTACGGCATCGGCTTGAGCCGGAGCTTCGTGCCGATCTCGGTGCCGGATACCGAATTCTTCGACTCGCTGCGCGCAGGCTGAGCTCGTGCCGAGCAGCTGGCGGACTCTACTGGCGTGCTGGTCGCTGACGCTTGCGGTCGGCGCGCCATTGGGGTGCGCCGCGCCGCCGCCGGCTTCACAGTTTCCTGACGCTCGCGCGGCGATTGAGCGCATGCGGGAGCTGCACGCCTGTAGCCGGGCCTTGTCTGGCGAAGCCAAGCTGGACTACTTCGATGCCGACGGGCGAGTGCGAGTGAAGACGTTGTTCATCTCGGCTCACCCGAAGAGCGTGCGCTTTGACTTGCTCAGTCCGTTCGGCCCAACCCTGGCGACGCTCACGTCCGACGGTGAGAACTTCGCGCTGCTCGATCAAGAGCAGAAGGCGTTTTTCGTGGGGCCAGCAGCGGAATGCAACGTGGAGCGCTTCTTGCGCGTGCCGATCCCTCCGGAAGCCCTGGTGCAGCTGCTGGCCGGCGAAGCCCCAGTGCTAATCCACGAGCCCGCGCAATCCAGCATCGTTTGGGAAGGCGGGCGCTACGTGATGCGCATCGAGAGCCGTCACCAAGCCCGTCAGACCATCGCGTTCGAGTTGGTCGAAGCGGACCGGGACAAGCCATTTGCCGAGCAGCGGGTGCGCGTGGTCGAAGTCGTGGTGGAGCAGGCAGGCGTGGAGCTCTACCGGGCGGAGCTCAAGGACCATACGCCGGCAGCGACCGCCAAGCCTCGCGTCGACCCAGAGGGTATCGAAGCGACCGTTCACCCCAGCGGTCCCCAGTGCCGAGCGGAGGTGCCTCGCCGGATCCGCTTCGTCGTGCCTATCGCTGAGCGTGACGTGATCTTTGAACAGCAAAAGATCGACCACAATCCGCCGCTGATCCCGGGCGTCTTCGAGCAGCGCCAGCCCGCTGGCACCGTTCTGCGCCGCTCCGACTGTCGCTGACGCACGTCGGTCACACAGCGACGGCCGAACGCGCGCGGGGGCGGTGGGCGAGGGGCGTGAGTGGTCAAAAATGTCCGCTTTGGTCACGATCGCGGGAGTCACACGCCGTGAGTGCCCCAAAATGTCCGCTTTCGGTAGCGATTACAGGGGTCAGACTTGCGTGCGAAGTGCGTCGATGAGGGTCGCGGGCGTGTCCGAGATGATGCCGCGCACGCCCAGCTCGCGCAGCCGCAAGGCTTCGCTGGCCGAGTTCACGGTCCAGGTGTTGACGGGGTAGGCGCCCATGCGTTCCACCAGCTGGGGGCGCTCCAGAAGTAGAGACGCTTCGGGATGAATCGCGCTGGCGCCGAGCGTTTTGAGCACGAACGGGCGGCACCAGTTGGGCTGGCCTGCCGTGAGCAGCAGCGCGGTGGGCACATCCGGCAGTGCCTGGTGAAACTGGCGCAGTAACAACGGGTGAAACGACGAGACCAGCGCCCAACGGGACGCTTCGGCGCGCCCCCGCAGGATCTCTGCCGAGACGCGGGCCAGAGGATCTCGCAGCGCCCGGTCGCTCTTGAGCTCGATGTTGAGCAACATGTCGTGCTGCTCGGCCCAGTCCAAGACCTGCTCCAGGCGCGGAATGGGGAGATCGCCCGGCAGACGGATGCGGTCGATCTGGTGGCTCGTGAGCTGCTCGATCAGGCGCGTATCCTGGCCGTCGGTCATCCGCGTCAGCTCGCGGTCGTGGAACACGTAGGGCACGCGGTCCAGGCTGAGCCGCACGTCGAACTCGGTCCCTTCGGCACCTTCTTCGCGCGCCCCCTCGAACGCGTGCAGCGTGTTTTCGGTGCGGTTGTGGCGGGCGCCGCGGTGGCCCAGCACGAACGTCGAAGTGAAAGCTTCCCAGCTGCGCATGCCGCCTGCACCTAGCTCGAACCGACCCGCGCTGTCGAACTTTGTGACCGACTCAGAGCGTGGGCCTAGCCGTTCAGCTCGTCGACGATCGTGCGGGCGATGTCTTGAGCGCGGTCGCGCTGGCCGTCAGCCACTGAGATCCCGCCGACCACCGCGTGCCCGCCGCCGCCGTAGCGGGCGCAGATAGCGCTGATGTCCGTGTCCAGGGGCTCTCCGCACCAGGGGTTGTAACCCACGCTGATCTTGAACCCGCGCTTCAAGCGCGCGACCACCACCGAATACATATGTCGGGGGTATAGGGCGTAGGTGACGAACTTGCCGATCATGTCGATAGCGCGCTCAGTGAGATCGACCAGGATCACACGCCCCATGGGTTCCGCCTTGGACTTCACGTTTTCGATGAAGTGATCGTGGCGCTTCTTGATCGGCTGGTAGCGGCGCTGAACCTCGTCCATTTTCGCTACTTCGGCGAGGGGGCGACCGAGCAGGTGCTGCACCATCGTGGCCACGAACTGGTCGTTGCCGTAGTGCTCGGTCACGCTGACCAGCTGCATCACGGGATCCGAGCGGTCGATGGCGTGCTCCGCGCTATCGAACGACGCGGTGTCAATCAGGTCCGCCCAGCGCACGAGCTCGTCCAAGTTTCCCTTGAAGCCAAAACGCTCGCGCCCGATCTCGTACAGCATCTTGGTGCAGGACGAATATTCGGGGTCGTAGAAGAAGCGCCCGTTGTCCTTGCGTTGTTCGTAAAATTGCTGCTCGACAGGGGTCGGGAACGCGGTGCGGTGATGGTCAAAGAACCAGGTCAGACGCTGTGACGCGCTGAGTCGATAGTCCAGGATGGCGTTCTCATCGCCGATGAACAGCTCGTCCGTCGCCGTCTTCTGGCCAATGCCGTAGCCGCACGCGTGGTAGCAGAACTGAAGCCCGTCCCCCTCGAGTTGCTTGAGCAGCTGCGTGAATACAGCTGCGCTTGCCAACCCGTCGAAGCAGTGCCCGTGGGTTGCGACAACCACCTTCATCCGTCACTCATTACCATACATGTGGGCAAATAGGATTAAAGCGGATCCTTATTGAACTGGTTCGGTGCAGTGATTTGCTTCGCAACTGCAGTGATACTGGACCGATACCGGCACGTGATGAAGCAGGTTATGTGCGGGCACCAGCTGCCCGTAGGTCTTCTGGATCTGGATGAGCCGCCGCCGCAGTTGGTGGTGCGGGGCGAGCTGCCCGCGGGGCCTGTCGTGGCCTTAGTCGGCACACGAAATCCTAGTCCTGAAGCAGTTGAATTTACAGAGCAATTCGCTTCTGACTTGGCATCCGCCGGAGTCGTGATCGCGTCCGGTGGAGCGAAGGGGATCGACACGGCTGCGCACCGTGGTGCGATTCGTTTTGGTGGGTGTTCAGTGGTGGTGGCACCCTGCGGCTACGATCGTCCGTTTCCCACTGAGAACGGCCCGCTTTTCAGCGAAATTGTAAAGCAGGGAGGCGCATTTCTGTCCGAATACGCGGACGACACGCCCGCTCACTCATCCTACTTCTTCCGGCGCAACTCCTATCTGGCTGCGCTTTCCGTGGCGCTGGTGGTGACGGAAGCGCCCTTCAAGAGCGGCGCCCGCAACGCAGCGAAGTGGGCGCGCCGGCTGGGACGGCCGGTGTTCGCCGTTCCTTCGGCTCCCTGGAATCCCCGTGGGGCAGGCTGCAACCTGGAGCTGAAGCAGGGGGCTGAGGTGGCTACTTCGGCTAAGGACGTGCTCAAGTACCTCCACGAGATCAACGCTTGGGCAGTCGCTCCCAGCCAGAGCTCACGCTCGCGGCACTTCCCTGACGACGCGACGGAAGTCGACTTGCAGCTGCCCCTGATCGATTAGCTTGAGCAGCGGACATCGGTTATATGCCAGCGCCATGCAAGCCACCGAAGTGACGATTGTTGGCGCCGGCCTCGCCGGCTCAGAGGCGGCACTGCAGCTCGCTGAGCGAGGCATTCGCGTGCGCTTGCTGGAGCAAAAGCCAGCGCGACGTACCCCAGCCCAAACCAGCGACGAGCTGTGCGAGTTGGTGTGCAGCAACTCGTTTCGCGGAGCCGCGCTGTCGAACGCCGTCGGCCTGCTGAAAGAAGAGATGCGCCGCCTCGGCTCGTTCGTGATGCGGGCGGCAGATCGCTGTCGAGTGCCGGCGGGCGGTGCGCTAGCGGTCGACCGCGAGCAGTTCGCGGCGACCATGGGGGCGTGGCTGCGCGAGAGCCCACTGATCGAGCTCGTCAGTGAGGAGGTGCAGGCGCTGCCCGCTGAGCGGCCCTGCATCATCGCGACGGGACCGCTCACCGGGGACGCGCTGGCTCGAGATGTGGCTCGCTTGCTTGGGGCTTCGCAGCTCGCCTACTACGCAGCGATCGCGCCAATCGTCAGCGCCGAGAGCATCGATTGGGACAAGGTGTTCTTCGCGTCCCGCTATGACAAGGGCGAGAGTGAGGCGGAGCAAAAGGCGTACGTCAATTGCCCCATGACGAAGGAGCAATACGCTCAGTTCGTGGCCGACTTGCGCGCCGCCCAAAAGGTGGAAGCCAAACCGTTCGAGGACGTGCGTTATTTTGAAGGCTGCTTGCCGATCGAAGTGATGGCCGAACGTGGCGAGAAGACGCTTTCCTTCGGTCCGATGAAGCCCGTCGGCTTGACGGATCCCAAGACCGGGCGTTGGCCAGGGGCCGTGGTTCAGTTGCGCCGCGAAGACGAAGCGGGCACCGCCTACAACTTGGTCGGCTTTCAATCGCGCATGACCTGGTCCGAACAGAAGCGCATCTTTCGAACCATCCCCGGACTCGAAAACGCGGAGTTCATGCGCTTCGGGGCCGTGCATCGAAACACCTTCATCAATGCGCCGCACTGCCTGGATGAGACGTTTCAATTGCGGGAGCACCCGGGTGTGTACTTCGCGGGGCAGGTGACGGGTACCGAAGGCTACGTGGAGAGCGCAGCGGGCGGTTGGCTCGCGGCGTTCTTTCTGGCGACGCGTTTGGCGGGCCAGGAGCCGGTGCTGCCGCCGACGACCACCGCGCATCGCGGGCTAATCGTGCAGACCCAGCGTAACCCCGACGACTACCAGCCCTCGAACATCACGTTTTCCCACATCGAGCCTTGGGCGGGACAGCGCCTGAAGAAGCGGGCCAAGTACGAGGCGATGAGCGAACGCGGACTCGAGGATCTCGAGCAGTGGAAACGCGCCGTCGGCTTGAGCGAGCCGGAGCAAGCAGCCGCGCAGACCCACTCCGCCGGGGCCTGAAAGCCACTATGGGGTGGCCTGTCAGTCCAGGATGGACGTGTCCATCGCCCCTTGGTTTTTGTTGTTTTTTGGTCGGAGGGTTGAAAGGCAAGCTTCGGTCTGTCGTACTCGACTATTCGCGCTCGTAGTGGCGCAGTGGGGGATCCATCGGTGGGGCGCAATCTGCCTGACTGGGTCGGTGCGAGACCGCCTTGACGGCTTTCATCGCGCTCACCACCTGTGGACAGCCGTTGCTTGGCTTTCTCTCGCCGGTCGAGGTGACCGGGGGAGTCGTTGAATTTGGGTGCGGCTACTCCTTCTTGCCGTGCTTGGGGTCGTAGGTCGTCGTGTCGCGCCACATGGCGAAGAGGATCCCGGCCAACTTGCGTGCGAGGGCAACTGTCGCAATTTGGGCATTTCGACGGCCCTGGATCTCCATGGCCCAGATAGCGAGCGGATTGGTTGGTTGTTGTAGTCTCAGGACCCAGGCCGCTTGCACCAGGGCTCTGCGCACGCCTGAGGGTCCCGCTTTGGTGATGCCGGTCC
>JBNLEN010000144.1:0-15600 GCA_050304975.1 Polyangiaceae bacterium | reverse complement strand
CCTAGGCAAACTGCAATCATTGTCGACCACGAGCTTCCCGTTTCGCTTGGGGGATTTGATGCGCTCAACCAGCGGCGCCGGCTTGACGCCACCGCCCCAGCAGACGAGGCGACACGACACACTGCGTTGGTCTGTGACCAACTGCCCATCCTGCAGATCAGACATGGGTTCGTTCAAGAACACTTCGACTCCGAGCTCCTCCAGCTGCGACTTGGCCCGATCCCCCAAGCTGCGGGGAAAGGTGCCTAGCAACTGCCCGCCAGCTTCGAACAGCAACACCCGAACGTCCTCGGGCTGGATGTGGCGATAGTCCTTGGCCAAGATTCGTTTCCCCAGGTCAGCGATCGCTCCGGCCGTTTCGACGCCGCTAGGGCCACCACCCACCACGCACACCGTCAGCAACTGCTTCCGAACGTGCGTATCTTGCGTCCGCTCAGCGGCTTCAAAATTTAGCAGTAGGCGCTCACGCAAGCGAACAGCTGACTCCAAATCGTCCAACCTATAGACGTACTTCCCCCAATCCGAGTCGGCTCCCACGTGTTGTGACGTCGCTCCGGCGGCCAGAATCAAGTAGTTGTATCGGATGTTTTCTCCGCTCTTGAGCGTCACACGCTGGCGGTCCAGATCGACCTCAGTCACCTCTGCAACCAGACTGACTACGCGCGGATACTTGGTAAACAACGAGCGAATCGGCACTGCGATTTCGCTCGGTGCAAGCTCAGCGGTGGCCACTTGGTACAGCAGTGGTGTGAACTGATGGTAGTTGCGCTTGTCGAGCAAGGTGACGCGGAAGCCCCACTTGGCGAGCTTTCGCGCCAAACACAAGCCAGCGAAGCCAGCCCCGACAATCACGACATGCGGCATCAGGCGGGCGGGCGGCATGCTCATATGCTCCAAGCGTGACGGGCGCGGAAAGCTGACTCAGTGTCGCAAGTTGCCTCAGTCCAAGGGTCCTGGCGTTGCTGGAAGTACGGACTCACAATCCGATCTCCCAGCTGGATTCCGGTTGCTGCATCAGAGCCACTGAGCGGCGGTACAATTCGTCTCCCGCAGCCTCCGTCGGTGCGCTCAACTCGAGAATGTAGCCAGCGTCGCCGGGATACACTTCGACATCGGCACCTTGCACTGCCAGCGGATCGCGCGCGTCAAGCTTTTTGGCGCCCTGGGCGTACCCCAAGATCTCGCATTCCGTCAGGCGTTGAACCCATTCGATGTTCACCCCTTCTTGGGCTGCCAGGCGAATGCGCGCGCCCGAGCGCCTTTGAGGAACATCGCTCGCCGTGGCATATCCTGGTTTCTCCCGAAGCGTATGATCGAAATCGCGCTCAGGTTGCACGTCGGTGATTGTCAACGTTTCCGACTTGCGTGGACAAGAATCCGCCGACACTTCAGCTGAATTCGCCGGTGTCATTGGTGCTTCGTGCTGAGTACACGCGGGCAGCCAGGAAGCCGCCACACATGCACAGGCAAGTTTGAACAAGTTGTTCATGGGAATACCTCCTGCTGAATTGTGAACTACCTCACATAGCCAAGCAGAAAACATGCCACCCGTACCGGTCTATCCACCAGCAGTACACTTCCTCGGGATTGGCGCGGCGCGGTCGGTATTGGCACGAGCGCTGCACCCCGGAATTGAATCATGCAGTACGTGCAACACGAACAGACATTGCGAGAGCTCGGACTTTCTTCACAACGTTGTCTACTGGCGCTGCCATTAGCGGTGACGGCGGCGCACGCTCGTGCTGAAACCAGCGAGCGCCACGCCATTCGCGCACTCGCCACTGAGCATTTCTCGCTCAACGCCGAAGGCTCTTCTCAGATTGCCAAGTGGTTCGAGCATCCACCGGCGGAAACGTATTGGCAGCGTGGCTTGCGCGCGCTTCGAGCGATAGCCAGCGATCCCAAGTCTCCCGTCGTGCAAGCTGACGACTTGGTCGCCAGCCTACTACTTTGCGAAGCCGTCGCTCGCTCCTTGGGCGACCGGGCGGGTCACGCGACCCCATCACTGGCCACCATGGCAGCCATCCTCGGCATCGACCGAGGCCAACGCTGGGAAGAGGTACTCGCGGAGCTGGAGTTGAGCTCCGAACTGGACTCCGAATCAATTCCACAGATTGGGGTTGGAGTGACGTGTTCTCCGCCAAAGCCAAGGCAGGCGCCGTCCGATGAGACGCAACCGCGCAAACGGTACATTCCACTGCGCACCTATCTATCAGCGCTGCGTCAGGCCCAGGCGGTTAGCGCAGGAGACGTCGAACCCCCGTTCGGCATGGTCTGAAGCTCGGCCTGCTCTGAATGGAGTTGCTGTTTGCGCTGTTGGTCCTTCTGGTCGTCACTCGCCTGTGTGGTGAAGTCGCCGTCCGCTTGGGTCAACCTGCGCTGGTCGGAGAACTGGTCGGCGGCATCCTGCTAGGCTTGCTGGTTCACTCCTCCCCCGAGCATTTCCCTGCGCTCAGTGGCTTGTCCGAAGATCCGGAGTTCCGAGCGATCACCGACCTCGGCGTGTTCTTCTTGATGCTGCTGGCTGGCCTCGAGATGAAGCCGAGCGAGCTCACTCAGGGTTCGGCCAGATCCCTCAGTATCGGAGTCGGGGGTTTGATAATACCCCTGGTTTTGGGCTCTGGACTCGGTTGGCTCTTCATCCCAGAGTCACCCCACCGCCCAGCTCAAGCACTATTTTTGGGCACCGCGGTAGCCATCACCGCCGTGCCGGTCGCGATCAAGATCTTGATGGATCTCGGACAGCTAGATTCGAAGTTGGGACAAACCATCGTGGCCGCAGCGCTGGTTGACGATGTGCTCAGTCTGATTTTGCTTTCCGTACTTACAGCCCTGATACGCACCGGCGAGTTGATGGAACTCCAAGCAGTGGCCTTGTTGGTGGGGCAAATCGTATCATTTTTCGCTTTGACGGCTGGCATTGGACTTTGGGCACTGCCGAAATTGCGGCCGAGGCTCGCAAGACTGGTCGGCAGTGACGTCGAATTGAGTTTGCTGATCGGCGTAGCATTGTTGTTTGCAGTGCTGGCAGAGATGCTGCACATGCACTTCATCATCGGTGCATTCGTGGCAGGGCTGTTCTTCAGCGCCCGCACGTTACCCGGAAAGACATTCGAGCGAGTCCAATCCCAAGTTTCGGGTCTGACCAAGGGCTTTCTCGCACCACTGTTCTTTGCGTCGATCGGGCTGCACTTGGATCTGAGCTCTTTGGCGAGCGTCCCAGTTTTTGCTGGGCTCTTGGTCCTGGTAGCCCTAGCCGGGAAAGTGATCGGCGCCGGCGGCGCAGCACGACTCAACGGCATGCCTGCACGCGCAGCGATGACTGTTGGCGTTGCCATGAGCGCTCGCGGCGCTGTCGAATTGATCGTGGCGGACGTCGCGCTGCAGGCGGGTCTGTTTGACAAGCCAGATCCTCCTGACCCGGTGGTGGAGCACATGTTTTCCGCAGTCGTCATCATGGCTATCGTGACAACGCTGATCACTCCCTTAGGTCTGAGGGCGCTGCTAGCACGACGCAGCAGCACTTCGAGCTAGGCTCTGGCGTTTGGCTCGGGCTTTGCAGAGTTTATGGAAATACAAACCGAGAAGTCCCCAGATCCAAGAGGAATTGCAATGACAACCGAGCATCGCCAACTCATGAACCCTGCCAACGGCGAAAGCCTTGGAACACCTCCCCACACCGAGCTCCACGCGGCCCTCCGCCAGCTGGAGCTGGCTCACTCCCGCTTTCTCGAGTGGCGCCACACAACTGTCGAGGAACGTTCGGTCCCGTTACGCCGGGCAGCAGCGCTGCTGAATGAGCGGGCTCACAACTACGCTGTGCTGATGGCGGAGGAGATGGGCAAACCACTGCGGGAAGGGGTCGCAGAAATCAAGAAATGCGCGAGCACGTGCGAATATTATGCGCAGCATGCGCACGAGTTCCTAATGCGGGAGCCCATCAATACGGACGCCGCTCGCAGCTATGTGAGCTTCGAGCCGCTGGGGGTGGTGCTGGCCATCATGCCCTGGAACTTCCCGTTTTGGCAGGTATTCAGATTCTTCGCCCCATCGGTCATGGCCGGCAACACCGCGCTCCTGAAGCACGCGTCCAACGTTCCCCGCTGCTCCAAAGCCATCGAAGCGCTGTGTCTTGATGCTGGGTTCGTCGAAGGGACCATGAGTTCCGTGTTTTTACATGCCTCCGACGTTGGCGAATTGATCGACAACGAAAGAACCGCCGCCGTCACGCTCACTGGTAGCGAAGCGGCAGGACGCTCAGTCGCCCAGCGAGCTGGACAAGCGTTGAAGAAGTGTGTCCTGGAACTCGGAGGCTCTGATCCATATGTCATCCTGGAAGATGCTAACGTGCCAGCCGCGGCCGAGAGCAGCGTTCACAGCCGACTGATCAACTCAGGGCAAAGCTGCATCGCTGCCAAGCGCCTGATCGTCGTTCGGTCGCGCCTGAAGGAATTTGAGGCGCGAGTCGTGGAGCTGATGGCTGACAAGACATTGGGCGATCCAAAGGACGAGCGCACCGATATTGGTCCCCTGGCCCGCGTAGATCTCAGAGACAAGCTGCACCAGCAAGTGACACGCTCAGTTGAGGCTGGTGCCACGTTGCGCTTGGGCGGAGAAGTGCCGGACCGGGCGGGGGCCTGGTATCCGCCCACCATCTTGAGTGACGTCCATCCGGGAATGCCAGCTTTCGACGAAGAGTTGTTCGGACCAGTCGCGGCAATAATCCCCGCCGCAGACGACGTGGACGCCCTGCAGCTTGCCAACCAAACTCGCTTCGGACTTGGTGCGGCTGTGTTTACTCAGGACGACGTCAACGGCGAACTAGTTGCGCGAACCAAGCTCGAAGCGGGCTCCTGCTTCGTCAACACGTACGTCCGCTCAGATCCACGGCTGCCGTTCGGAGGTATCAAGCAATCCGGGTTCGGCCGTGAACTCGGCCCGTTCGGCATTCGTGAATTCGTCAACGTCAAGACTGTATACGTCGACAAGCCGCGCGCAACGTAGCGACCCATTGTCAACCGGCGCGACGAACTGCTTGGCGTAGTTTCTCCAGCGCCTTGGTGGCGATCTGGCGCGCACGCTCGCGAGTCACGCCCAGCTCATCGCCAATCTGCTGAAGAGTGCAGGTCTCATCTCGGGACGCTCCAAGGCCGTAGCGCAGCTTCAGAACGTTCGCTTCCGACGGCTCGAGCGTCGCCAACAGCTCGCGCAATCGACGAGTCTGTTCACGCTGGATCAACTCCTCGTCGGCGGCACCGATATCTGCCTCAATCGTGTCTCCCAAAGCGACTCCCTCTGGGTCCATCCACGCGGCCCTTGGTCCGTCGAGGCGTCGGGGCTGCGGCTCAATTGCCAAGGCGCGTTCCACTCTGCGCTGGGGCTGGCCCAACCGAGCCGCCAGCTCAGCCGGGGTCGGGACCTCTCCGAGCTCATCAGTCAACGCCGCGTGTGCAGCGATGGCTTTGCGTCTCAATCCGAGCATCCGTTGCGGCGCATGAATCGTGCGCTCCTGATTCGCCGCAGCGCGCTGAACCGCCTGCCGGATCCACCACGCTGCGTAGGTTGAAAATCTAAAACCTCGTTCTGGGTCGAACTTCTCGATGGCCTGGATCAGCCCCAGCGTACCCTCCTGCACTAGATCCGGCATGGACTGCTCCCCGTAGGCATATTGATGCGCAAGCCAGACGACCAGTCCTAAGTTCGCGCCAATGAAGCGCTCTCTGATTGTCGTAGCCTGAGCGCTGAGTTGCCGGCCTCGGTCGTTCCCAGAACTGGCGCGTAAAGTCTGGCGAATTCTCCGGTACCGACTGGCGAGCTCGACTTCCTCCTGTCTGGTTAGACGAAAGGGCGCACTGGCGAAAAACCCGCGAGCCAGCTCATCGTGTTTGGGAGAGGGTGGATAGTTCATCGGGATCTCCAACTGACGCGTTCGATTCAGCAACCTCTGTTTCATTCCTTCACGCGCGTTCGGCGGCGGACTCTAACCAGGGCGCCACCACGTCTCGCAGCAGGATCCGGGCACAAGCAGTGAGCGGGATGGCTATCAGCACACCGAACAGGCCTCCCGTCATCGCACCAGCGAGCAAGGCTCCGAGCACTGCCAACGGGTGCAACCGCGTATAAGCTCCCTGGACGAGCGGCGTGACAACAAATGTTTCGAGGCTCTGCGTGATGGCGTAGACAATCGTTGGATAGAGCGCGACCTCCACCCAGCTGAGATGCGATGAACCAGTGCTATCTAGCGCCAGCAACAAGATAGCCACCACCCAGCCGCTGCCTTGCCCATTGGGGATGAAACTCAGCAGCCCTCCGATACAAGCTGGGACCAGCGGGTGCGGGACGCCTATCAGCGTAAAACCAACAGCGAATCCAAACGTAGTGAAGCAGGCAACCAGCAACTGCCCCCGCAAGAACCCGCCAAACGCGCGTTGAAACTTGCTGAGTAAAGTCCACAATTGCTCACGCCGACTGCGCGGCAGATAGCGTTTGATTTTCTGCAACGCCTTGGAGTGACTTGAAAAGTAGACAAACAAAAGCAGCGTAAATAGCCCGGCGAACATGGCATACGCCGTCAGGGACAAAACGTTACCCGCTACTCCCAAGAGCTGGTTGGCTCCGTCAAACATCTGCCCGAATGAAAGGTCCGCTGCTTGCGGAAGCTGGTCGGGAGGCAACCCCAAGGTTGAAGTGATCACGGCGACATAGTGTGGAAAATCGTCTACGAACGAGTCCACAGCAGCTACCAACTGTGGTCCAGCGTAGGCCACGGCCAGCGTAGCAAGCCCCACCATGGCCAGGACGCAGGCCATACTCGTGATGAACCGAGGAATACCCCAGCGTGTCTCCCCTCCGTCTACGACGGGCTTGAAGATGTTCGTCAACAGTACCCCGAGCAGCGCGGGGGCAGTAACCGCGCGCAGCACGTACAGACTGTACGCACCAAGTCCCAGCAGCGTCACAATGACCAGGTCACGCACCATGGGTAGCTGCCACAAGTGTTTGCGCGTCCAAGATGCATCCGTTGCGGCGCTCGGCTGTTCGCAGTCGATGCGTTCGCCGGCAGAACTCTGGCAGTCTCGAGTCTCCTCCGACGTACTGATCGCTGGTCCGGCCACTGAGCTCCAGGAGTGCAGGGAACATGCCAGCGAGTGGGTGGTGCGGGTGCTAGCTTACACAACAGCGACCGCACGTGTGGCATCGTGCCCCGGCATGTCAATCTGTCTCGCCCGGCATAGCGCACGCTGAGCTCCGGGCGACGCCTCGGATTGCTCTGTCTCTTCAGCCACATTCCGGTATGGCTCGTGCAAGTGTGTCGGCGAACCTGTGAAAGGACTGAACATGGCAGAAACCATCAGAGAAATCATGACCAACAACCCCACGACGCTCTCTCCGGACGACAAGGTCATTCGGGCGGCAGAGATCATGCGAGATGAAAATGTGGGTGCGGTACTACTCAAGAAGAAGGGCAAGATCTGCGGCATCGTCACGGACCGTGATATCGCCGTGCGGGTGGTTGCCGAAGGCAAAAGCGCCAAAGCGGCTTCGCTCAACAGCATTTGCAGTGAGCAACTGGCCACGCTGTCTCCCGATGACAAAATCGATCACGCCATTGAGTTGATGCGCAAGAAAGGGATCCGGCGTATCCCCATCGCGGACAAGGGTAAGCCTGTGGGCATTCTGTCGCTTGGAGACTTAGCGATTTGCCGCGACCCCGCGTCGGCACTGGGGCGCATCAGCGCCGCCTCCCCCAACACCTAGTCATAGCTGAGCGTTGATGGGCAAGACCGCTGCGGAGTTTGAAGATCCCCTCAGGGCCGTCTATCACGATTCTCGCCTGCACGAACGGTTCGTCACGGGAATCAAGCCGGCCTTGTTGTGCGTCGACTTGCAGTACCTGGACGCCGCGCGTGACCAAGGCATATTCGCGGGGCTTCCGCCTTCAGCAAAGAAGTACTACTTCAAGCGGCTTGAAGAACACGTCATTCCCAACGTGCGACGTTTGCAGCAAGCCTACCGACGCCACGGCTGCGAAGTCATCCACGTTCGCATCCAGGCGTTGACGCAAGATGGCCGGGATCGGAGTCCGGCGCACAAGCGCTTGGGACTCCTGGCTCCGCCAGGATCCTGGGAAGCGCAATTTCTGGATCCAGTGGCGCCGGCCCTGGATGAAATCGTTATCAACAAGACCGCCAGCGGCGTCTTCGAGTCGACCAACCTGCACTATGTTTTGCGCAACTTGGGAGTGGAGCGGCTGGTGGTCACAGGGGTGTACACCGATGAGTGCGTCTCGACGACGGTCCGGGTGGGTGCCGACTTGGGCTTCTTCATCACGCTGGTGGAAGATGCCTGCACGACCGTCACCCCGGATCTACACCACCACGCGGTAGGCTCACTGAGGCACCGCTACGCACGTGTGATCGACACGCAGAGCGCTATCCGCGAGCTGGGGCAGTCTAGCCCTGCAGCGGAAGGAACGCTCACTCCCGATGCAGACTCCGCGCGAAATACCAGCGGACTTCGCGGCACGCCAGCCGTGGTGTTGCTGGGCGGTAGCGCTCTGAGCGATGCGGGAGACGTCAGCGTAGCGGACGAATTGGCGGCCGCGCGACGAGCATTTGCCAAACTGCAGCCTTTGCTGGACGAAAACTGTCCAGTGCTGATCAGCCATGGAAACGGGCCCCAAGTAGGACGGAGGCTCTCATCCAGGCAACCTGAAGTCCAAACAGCTGACGCGTTGCGCCTGGAAGTCTGTGTTGCGGATTCCCAGGGTGAACTCGGCCACGTGCTGCAGCAGACGCTGTGCAACCAGCTCCGCGCTTCTGGAAAGCAGCGGGACGTCGTTTGTGTGTTGTCGCACACGGTCGTAGACGCCACAGACCCAGCGTTTGAGAAACCGAGCAAGCCAGTTGGAGAGCCATGCAGCGAAGAACACGCTCGAGCTTTGCGCGATGCTGGCTGGACGCTACGTCACCAACCCAATGGCTGGCAACGAGTCGTCGCGTCACCAGAGCCAAGGGAGATTGTCGAGCTATCCTCAATTCAGGCTCTGCTTCGCCTCGGAGCAATCGTCATTGCCGCGGGCGGCGGAGGCGTACCAGTCGTCAAACGGGACGATGGCAGACTGGAAGGAATTCATGCCGTCGTAGACAAGGACTTGACTGGGGCCCTGATAGCCCAACTCGTCGGCGCTCGACGCTTGATCGTGCTCACCGCTGTTCCCTGCGTATACCTCGACTTCCAGTCAGATTCTCAGCGCCCCATTTCACAATGCACCCCGAAAGAACTCCGGCGTTTGGCAGCGCAGGGGCAATTTGCAGAGGGCACCATGGCCCCCAAAGTCGAAGCCGCTTGCCGATTCGTCGAGACCGGTGGTGAAGCGCTCATTTGTGGCCTGGACAATCTTGAACCTGCACTCGATGGCCACGCAGGGACTTGGGTCAAACCTGACGTTGACTGGGACTAGGCGCTGATGGGGATGACCGCAGGGGATACAATCGTGGCGATTTGCCCCGGGACACCGCGCAAGCGTGACACATTCGCACTGCGCAGATGTGTGCCTGTGGCCGCGTTGCGCCGAGCCCAAGCTTGGCTCGATTCTGCTGAGACTTCAGCGCCGATGGGTTAGGGGTTGACACGGTGCACCGCGAGAGCGGTGCATACAGGGATGAGTCTCGGCTCGATCGCCAGGAGCGATGACGGATGACACAACAGGCCAGCGAAGGCGACTTGGTTCGTGAAGCGCTCTCCATGCTCGACGTGCAGCACTTGTTGCTCGCCATTCATGACCAGAGTTTTCCCTGCCTCGAACAAGAGGACATCGGCCGTGGATCACCGTACTCGGAGGGAGCTCGAGACTTCCTGAAAACCCTAAGCGAGCTGGGGTTTTCAGGTGTTCAGTTGGGTCCCCAGGGGCAAACCAGTCGTCCCAATCCGTCGCCTTATGATGGTTGCATCTTCGGCAAGTGTGCCCTCTCTATTGCCCCTGCGACACTGACTCAGATCTGGCCAGAGCTCGCAATCCCCGAGTTGGCTAGTTGGACCGAGCGCGCCCACGGGCGCAGCAATCGGGTGGACTACGGCTTGGCGTGGGAGGCGACGGACGCCATCAGCGCGCAGCTGTGGCGGCAGGTGCGCGGCTCGCCTGGGTTGCCCTCAGCTGGGCGACAGTCGGCGGTACTCGCGGACTATGAGCAGTACCTCCAGCGCGAAGCCGCAGATGACGGTTGGCTCAGTCGTCTGCAGGACTACGCGGCGCTGTCCAGCGTCAATCGCAGCGACGACTGGCGTCTGTGGAACCAAGGCGATCGACAACTCTACAGCGATCCTGAATCCGCGGCGGCTCGGCTTCGGCAAGTTCGCCGACAAGCCGCAGAGGCGCGGGACCTCCTCGGATTTCAGCAGTTCCTGCTCGCAGCGCAACATCGTCACCTGCGCTCTCTGGCGCGTGATCTGAAACTCTCCCTGTTTGGGGATCTGCAAGTCGGATTGTCTTTTCAGGACCAGTGGGCATGGCAGGCGCTCTTCTTGGACGGCTACCGTATCGGGGCCCCGCCTAGCCGCACCAATCCGGAGGGACAGCCCTGGGGCTACCCAGTGTTGGATCCAAGATTGATCGCCCCCGGAAGGTTCGGCCGCCCTGACGCGCCGGCGCCCGCACTCGATTTTCTAAGGCGCCGCGCCGACGCCATGTTTGGCGACTTTGATGGCGTGCGAATCGACCACCCGCACGGGCTGATATATCCCTGGGTCTATCACAGTGAGACGGGCGACGATTTCCACGCGGTGCGTTCAGGGGCGCGGCTTTACGCCTCGCCAGATCTTCCAGACCACCCGCAGCTAGCGCAGTTTTCGCTCGTCAGCGGCGAGCAGCTGGAGCGCAAGTTGCCACGCCACGCCGACGGCTGGGTGCGCCAACTAACCGAGGAGCAAACCCGCGAGTTCTCGCTGCCGTTGCGCACCATCGTGGAGGCAGCCAAAGCCCACCAGCAGCCCATGAGTCACGTCGCCTGCGAGGTGCTCAGCACCTGGCCAAGCCCCCTGCGCGCCGCGATGGAGCAAAGCGGCATGGGGCGCTTCTGCGTCACTCAAAAGGCCGATCCAAACGACGCACACGACGTCTACCGCGCCACGAATACGGCACCTCCCGATTGGATCATGTTGGGCAACCACGATACCGAATCGGTTTGGTCGGTGATATCGGGCTGGCAGGGCACCGCAGCACTTGGCCCTCGCGCCCATTACTTGGCGGCGCTGCTGCAACCCGATGCGACGCAGCGCCCACAATTCGCCCAGGCTCTCGAGTCCGACCAAGGCTGCATGGCCGAAGCGATGCTGGCAGAGCTATTCGTCGCTCCAGCGCGGCATGTGTCCATCTTCTGGGTCGACTTGCTCGGCAGCTGCGACCGCTACAATCGCCCGGGGATCGTCAGCGATGACAACTGGGTCGCCCGCGTCCCGAGTGACTGGCACGAAACATACTTGAAGCAACGAGCACACCGCCGTGCTGCCAATCTCCCTCGGGCGCTCGCGTTGGCCCTCGATGCAAAAATCGATAGCCCTGAGGCGCGCACACTGGCCGCGCGATTGAGAGCGGCGACCCCCCTGGCGCAGTAGTTGCACCTCGAACCGCCCGGCAGGCATCCGTAACTCGCGCTTGCCGAAAGGAGCTGTAGGATCGTTTCAACCAATCTATCTGGCCGTGAGCTTCAACCGAGCTCAGCGTTGCGCGATGCAACTGAAGATGAGCCCAATTGGGGTCGGCGACGTGTCCTGTTCTTTGATGTCACCCCGGTAGTCGACGGTGGCCGGTTTGCTGCCAAGTGCGTCAGTGGCGATCTGGTTGACGTCCAGGTGGACGTCGTGTGTGACGGCCATGACAAATTGGCCGGGGCGGTGCTCTACCGCGTCGAAGGCAACGAGCAATGGCAGCACGTACCCTTAGTTCCCCTAGTGAATGACCGCTGGCGAGGCCAGTTTGAGGTCGATCAACCTGGCTACTGGGAATTTGCCGTGCAAGCCTGGGTCGAGGAATACGCCACTTGGCTGTGGGGCATTCAGCGCAAGGTGCAAGCTGGACAGGAAGCCAAGCTGGAATTCTTGGAAGGAGCCAAGCTCGTGCGCGCCGCTGCCCAACGCGCGGATGCGGAGCAAGACGAAAGCCAGCTACGAGCAGCTGCCGAGCGATTCGAAAGCGAGGATGAGCCTGGGGCAAAGCTGGCGCTGGCCCTGGGTCCTCTGTTGAGAGAACTGATGGCTCGCCATGGCGATCGGAGTCTGGCGTCCCAAACTCGAACCTACCCGCTTCAGGTGGACCCACCGCTAGCACGCTTTTCGGCCTGGTACGAAGTCTTCCCTCGCTCCCTGGGCGCTGATGGTCAGCACGGCACCTTCGCCGATGTGGAACGCCTGTTACCCTACGTGAAAGAGATGGGTTTCAACGTTCTGTACCTGCCCCCAGCTCACCCTATTGGAAAGACGCATCGTAAAGGACCCAACAACAGCCCCACCGCAGAACCCAACGACGTGGGCAGCCCTTGGGCCATTGGCGCTGCAGAAGGTGGGCATACGGCGATTCACCCGCAACTTGGCAGCGTGGCAGACTTCGAAAAGCTCGTTCAGACTGCGCGTGGGCAAGGCATCGAACTGGCCATAGACATCGCGTTTCAAGCCTCTCCCGATCATCCCTACGTGAAGCAGCACCCGGAGTGGTTCATTCAACGAGCCGACGGAAGCATCCAGTATGCGGAGAACCCACCGAAGAAGTACCAAGACGTCTACCCGTTCGATCTCGCAGGAGCGGCGTGGGAGTCGCTGTATCAAGAGTTGCTGGACGTCTTTCTCACCTGGCTGAAGCGAGGCGTGCGCGTGTTCCGAGTCGACAACCCTCACACCAAACCAATCCGCTTCTGGCAGTGGTGCTTTCACCAGATCAAGCGCGAATACCCAGATGCCATCTTTCTAGCCGAGGCCTTCACACGGCCAAAGTTGATGTACGCTCTGGCGAAGGTTGGCTTCACCCAGTCCTACACATACTTCACTTGGCGAACAGCTCGTTGGGAGCTGGAGCAGTACCTCTCAGAGCTCTGCCACACCGAAGCTCGCCATTTCTTTCGCCCCAACTTTTGGCCAAACACACCAGACATCCTGCCGGAGCATTTGCAGCATGGCGGTCGCCCTACGTTCATTTCCCGCTTCGTTTTGGCGGCAACCATGTCCTCCAACTATGGCATCTACGGCCCAAGCTTCGAGCTGATGGAACATGTGGCCCGACCCGGCAGTGAAGAGTACATCAACAATGAGAAGTTCCAATTGCGATCGTGGAACTTCGACGCACCCCAAAGCCTGAAGCCGCTGATCACGCTCGTGAACCAGATCCGAGCTGATAACCCAGCACTACACGACAACACCAGCCTGAGGTTTCATCGTTCGGACAATGAGTTGGTGATCGCCTACAGCAAAGTATCCAAGGATGGTGACAACGTGCTTTTGATCGTCGTCAACCTGGACGCTTGGAACCGCCATTCCGCCTGGTTGGATCTGGACCTGGCCGCACTCGGAATGCCGGAAGATGCGGTATTCCAAGCCCATGACCTGCTGGGCAACGCCTACTATCAGTGGGCAGGGCGGCGAGCGTACGTGGAGCTGGACCCAGAGGCCATGCCTTGTCACATCTTCAAGCTCCGTCGCCGACAGCGTACCGAGTTCGGTTTCGAATACTTCGCCTAAACGGCACCTATCCCTTTCATTGCTGCGCCTCGTTCCCTCAATCAATCCATGAAGCGAAAACAAGCGTCCAAGGCACTCACTTCCGATCCGCTCTGGTTCAAGGAAGCCATCATCTATGAAATACCAGTCCGCGCTTTCGCGGACTCCAACGTAGACGGTATCGGCGACTTCAACGGCTTGGTCGAAAAGCTCGACTACATTCAAGACTTGGGTGTTACCGCAATCTGGTTGCTGCCCTTCTACCCGTCCCCCTTGCGTGATGGCGGGTATGACATTTCCGACTACACCGCGGTCAACGAGATCTACGGCACGCTGACTGACTTCAAGCGATTCCTGAAGGAAGCGCACGCCCGCGGCCTGCGAGTGATCACTGAGCTGGTGATCAACCACACTTCGCGTGACCATCCCTGGTTCCAGCGCGCGCGCAGGAGCAAGCCGGGCAGCAAATGGCGAAACTTCTACGTGTGGTCTGAAACCGCGGAGCGCTACGGCGACGCTCGCATCATCTTCAAAGACTTCGAGTCCTCCAACTGGAGCTGGGACGCCGAAGCTCGAGCGTACTACTGGCACCGGTTTTACTCTCACCAGCCAGACTTGAACTTTGACAATCCTGACGTCCACGCTGCCGTGATGAAGGTATTGGACTTCTGGTTTGACCTGGGAGTGGATGGCTTGCGCCTGGACGCCGTGCCCTATCTGTATGAGCGGGATGGGACGAACTGCGAAAACCTTCCAGAGACTCACGAGTTCCTCAGGAAGCTACGCGCGCACGTCGACCGCAAGCATCAGGAAAAGATGCTACTCGCCGAAGCCAACCAGTGGCCAGAGGATGCCGCTGCCTACTTTGGCGACGGTGATGAATGTCACATGAACTTCCACTTCCCGCTCATGCCTCGCATGTTCATGGCAATTCAGATGGAGGACCGCTTTCCGATCATCGACATCCTGCAGCAGACGCCCAAGATCCCAGACAACTGTCAGTGGGCAACCTTCCTCCGCAACCATGATGAGCTGACACTGGAGATGGTCACCGATGAAGACCGCGACTACATGTACAAGGTGTACGCAGAGGATGCGACCGCCCGAATCAACCTCGGCATTCGCCGCCGACTCGCACCACTACTGGCGAGCCGGGAAAAGATAGAACTGATCAACGGCCTCCTGTTCTCACTGCCTGGCACTCCGGTCCTCTACTACGGCGACGAGCTGGGCATGGGGGACAACATCTACCTAGGTGACCGCGACGGCGTACGCACTCCGATGCAGTGGAACGCCAACCGCAACGCGGGGTTTTCAGATGCCAACCCGCAGCGGCTCTACCTGCCAACGGTGATCGATCCCAACTACCACTACGAGTCCGTCAACGTGGAGTCGCAGCATCAGAACGCCGCGTCACTATTGTGGTGGATGAGACGCACTATCGCGCATCGTCAGCAGCACTCGGCGCTGCGCGTCGGTGCACTCCGGTTCCTGATGCCGGACAACCCAAAAGTGCTGGCATTCCTGCGAGAAACCGACGAAGAAACGGTCCTGGTCGTCGCCAACCTATCTCGCTTCCATCAATGGGTGCAGTTGGATCTCAGCGAATTCGCCGGCTCAATCCCACAGGAGATCTCCGGCAACGTGCCGTTCCCACCCATCGGGCAAGACCCGTACTTTCTGTCGCTTTCACCCTTCGGATTCTTGTGGTTCGCCCTCAGCAGCGACCAATGGGCGGAGCGCACCAGCACGGAAATTCACCGGCTAAAAGTGAATGAGTCGTGGCAAGAACTGCTAACGGACGAAAAGAAGCAGAAGCAACTCGAGAAGAAGCTCCTACTCTACTGCTCGATGCGCCGCTGGTTCCGCAGCAAGGCCAGGCGCGTCAATAGCGCC
>JBNLEN010000143.1:0-15665 GCA_050304975.1 Polyangiaceae bacterium | reverse complement strand
CTGTGCTCCGGGTACCTGGGTGACGCGCGCTGGAAGAACCTATTGGAGCAACCCGCATTCAGCTTTTTGAGCAAACCCTTTACGATGGCGACGCTTTCCAAAGCCGTTCGTGACCTGCTGACAAGCGAGCGAGCCCGCGTCGCCGCGCAGTCCTGATCACTCGTTCATCAACTTGCGATCGACGCTCCACTGCTGGATGTTGCGGCACCCGCCGCAATCGGGGCCCTCGAGGGCGCCGCTTCGCTAGAGCCCGGGATCTGTTACCATACTTGTAGTCTTTGTCTCGCATCGTAACGGCTGCAAACGAGTCTCTGATCTGCACGTCAACGTACTGCCGGGAATCGCTCGAGGGTTGCCTTGTCACAGCACCCATGCATGCCGACTGCATGTATTTCTTTGGTCACTCCCTGCTTGTCTGAAAACAATGCACTTGACCGCCCTTGTCCACGCCGCACAGCTGAGTTGCTGAGAGTGATACTTGCCGCAATGGTACCGGCGTCTGGAAGCTCGCTAGTCCCCAGCAATGGACGCGATCGGCGGATGGCTGTGGGTTGCTCTCGCTGGCAGTACCTCCCGTCACGGCGCAGCCGCTTCCGTCGATGTCGACATCCAGGGAGGCAAAGCGGCCAGGTTGCACTAACTCCCAACCGTTTTCGTCGATGCAGACTACGCCCTCACGAACGTCTTCTTCGGCTGGCAGGAGCGCCTGCCCACAGACCTTCTTTGCCCCCAATGCGAAGCTGGAAAACAGAAACTTCTCCGGCGGCGCGACCGCGTTCTTGCCAAAACAATCGAGCTCGCCCGGTAGCTCATACGTAACGCAGGCGTGGTCCATGTTGACTTCTAGCTGAAGCGCCCCCGGGAATTCGTCTCGCGGCGTGCCTCCCAAGTCTGCTGGCCACCAGCACCTGACGTTGCCGTCCACGTCCAACGCACACACGTTGAAGAAGCCCGCCCGGACTCGCATGAATTTACCTGCGGGTAGCTCATCCTGCAGTAGCTCGCACTGCAGTTCACCGCTCTCCTTGATGGTGCACAGCTCATCCAATCTGAAGTCCTCGGACAAGTCGAAGTCGATGAACGGTCCGCGTCGGTAGAGTGTTACCGACTCATCTTCGACGCACGCCAGGTCCGAAGTGTCGAGAGTCAATCCGCAGAATCGGCGGACTCCGGCGACCACGCGAGAAAACCTCAGTTGCGTCGCGTTCAAGTTTGGATCAGCGGATGACGAGGTCTCCGGTTCCCCTGGCGTCGGCACCGAAACATTGCCAGTTTCCGAGGGCTCGTGCGGTCGTCCCGCCGAGCGTGTTTCTTCGGAGCGCTGCGGTCCACAGCCGCCTAAGCTGAGGAGCGCCGCCAAGACCCATGCCTTGCCCATGAATCTTTGCTAGCACAGCCCGACGCTACGCGGTGGTGACACAAACGTCATGGGTACTTGGCCCTCCCGCGTCGAATCAAGGCTGGGAGTCTTGAACGCGATCGAGCTGCTCGCGGGTGATGGCCTATCCTCTGGCGCTGGGGCGAGAAATGTCCTTCGACGCAGCAATCCCTAGACTGCCGCTAGTCAGGTTGGCGCCATCCGCGCATGATGGTTGGATGACTCGCTCGAAGTTCTCGGGGCATGCCCTTTCGGCGGCTGCCGCCGTGCTGTTACTCGCTCGCGTTGCGCCTGCACAGGAAGCGTGCTTCGAGCGGCTCGACAACGGTGTGGACATGAGCGGTTGGGTGAAGAGTACGACCAACCCCCACGGACCCGGTGATGGCTGGACGGTCGAAGATGGGGCGTTCGTTGGGCGTCAAACTGATGGCCAGCAGGGCGGCATCCTGATGACCGAGCAGTCATATCAGGACGTGGAAGTCATCTTGGAGGTGCGGGTTGATTGGGGCTGCGATTCCGGGCTGTTCTTCCGCACGACGGAAGGTGCACGCGCCTATCAGGTGACGATCGACCACATAGATGATTCTGCGGTGGGGACGATCTGGGGCGAGAGCTTTTCACAGGAGCTGCGCGCGATTCCGTATTGGCTGACAGACGGTGGCAGCACAGCCATCGTCGCTCCTGATGGCAGCGGACAGCCAATGTTCGACCTCTCTCTGTGGCCGACAATCTGGGATCCCACGGACTTCAACGAGATCCGCGCGCGCATCGAGGGTAACCCTCCAAACATCCAGGTGTGGATCTCCGGAACGCAAGTCACGGACTTCACCGATAGCATGTTGCGCAGCGAGGTGAACGAAAGTGGCCCCTTGGCAATCCAGGTTCACAACGGCGGACGCTGGACGGCTGACGGCAGCGTTGCTTTTCGAAACATCCGCGCCCGCGATCTGTCGGTGCCTTGCGAGGACCCAGTCGAAGGCGAAGGGGGCGCTGGCGGCGAAGGGGGCGAGTCAACTGGAGGTGAATCAGGTGGGGGCTCGGGCGGGGGCGGCGGTAGGGAACAAGGTCTGGGAGGAGATGGTCCCGACACGGGAGGGACGCCCGGTACCGCTGAGCCTCCCCAAGCGGGGGGTGCCGGTGGAAACGTTGGAAACCCGGGTGTAGGCGGTTCATCCGATGCCAGCGGAGGCACTCCAGCCTCCGCAGCCGGGGCGCCGGGCGCCGTCACGACGCCGCAGACGGACTCAGGGGACACGGGAGGATGCGCGCTGGGTCCGAACAAGACAACAACCCAGTGGCGCTGGCTGCTGTCCCTAGTAGTAGCGCTACTACTGCCAGCCGTTCGGCGCGGGGGTCACGCTCGCGCGTTCAATGCCCACCCACCCCGCCCGACTTAGCTTCGCGGGAGGGTTGGGATCGACTGTGCATCCAGCACTTGCCGGACCTTTTCTGCAAGCCCACTTGGTGAGAAGGGCTTTGGTAAGAAGTGCAAGCCACGTTCCAAGACGCCGTGGTGTACCACGCTGTTTTCGGTGTATCCCGAGACGAACAGGGTCTTTGCGTTCGGCAAAATTTCGGCGATCTGAGCCGAGAGCTGGCGCCCGCTCATTTCGGGCATCACAACGTCGGTGATCATCAATGCGATCTCGCCGCGGTGCGCACGCGCCAACTCCAGTGCCTGCGACGGTCTCGAAGCGACAAGCACCGAGTATCCATACTTGTTCAGTGAGCGCTCTGCGACTCGCCGTACGAATGGATCGTCTTCTACGAGCAAGACCACCTCACGACCGTGGGTGCGCGTCGGGGCAGGCTGCTCCGGCAGCTCTTCATGTTCGCGGCGAGTGCGCGGAAGGTAGATCTTGAAGGTAGTGCCCTGGTTGGGTTCGCTGTAAGCGTAGATCTGTCCGCCAGCTTGCATCACGATCCCGTAGCACGTAGCTAGGCCCAACCCGGTGCCCCGACCTTTCTCTTTGGTGGTGAAGAACGGTTCGAAGATATGCGGCAAGACATCTTTGGGAATGCCGGATCCGGTATCGCTTACAGCTAGAAGCACGTGCTCTGTCGGGCTGCTGCTGGGATGACGTCGGACGTAGTCTGGTGACAGCACTTGGTTTGCAGTTTCGATCAACAGGCGGCCCCCGTTGGGCATCGCGTCGCGCGCATTGATCGCCAGGTTGACCAAGATTTGTTCGAACTGCCCCGGGTCGACGAGCACTCTCCACACACTCGGTTCGAGTTTCGTTTCTAACAGGATATCTTCGCCGATCACTCGGCGTAGTATTCGATCCGCTCGAAGTACGACTTCATTCAGGTCGGCGACCCTCGGTGTGATCACGCGCTTGCGGGCAAAGCCCAGTAGTTGACTGGTCAGCTCAGAGGCGCGACGCGACGCTTCGAGGATCTCCTCCAAATAGTTCCGAACTTCGTCCGGCTTGTCCAACGAATCCTTGGCAGTCTCAGCGCTGCCCACGATCGCGGTCAATAAGTTGTTGAAGTCGTGGGCTACGCCACCCGCGAGTTGCCCGATGTTTTCGAGCGCTTGCTTTTGGAGCAGCTGCTCCTGCAGAATGCGCTTTTCCGACAGGTCAATTGCAAGCCCGGAAAAGTCCGCCAAGGAGCCCGAGAACGACTCCTCTTCGGGGAGCCATTGCCGCCGTGGACCGACTTGCTCGCAACACACGACGCCCACGGTCGAGCCGTGGACTCGGATCGGGGCATCCAACATGGAGCTGATGTTGTTGGGTTTCAAGTAGGCTTCTGAAAACTCACTCGTTCTGGGATCCGTGTGAGCATCGTGTGCCGCGATGACCCGGTTGGCGCCCAGCGCCGAGAAGTAAGCCTCAGCCCCGTCACGCGGCAACTCGGCGCCAGACGAATGGGCACTGCGACTTTGCTCGTACATCTCAACCAGGGTCAGCTTGGTGCGCTCTTGATCGAACAGCCAAACACCGACTCGGTCGACACCGAGTGTTCGAGTCCCTACTTCGGCGATTTGTTTGAGCAGAGCGTCTCGATCACCGGTTTGCCAGAGTCCACTCTGGGAGAGTTCTGCCAGAGCATCCTTTTGTCTCGCCAGCAGAGCCGCACCACGTTCGCGCCTTGCCTCTGCAGCCATGCGCTCGAACTCGGCTCCAGCGCGTGGTCCAAAGATCTTGAGCGCGGACTCCGCCAGGCGTGAGTCCGCAACCGGTTGTCGCCAAAGGGTAACGAGCAGTCCTATCGGGGCGCCATGCTGTCCGAAGATGGGCACGCCCGCGTAAGCCTCGATACCCATGTCTTTCAGCAGTTGATCCTGATCAAAGCGTTCCTGGACGTTATTGGGGTGCACGCACACGTTCCCAGAGATGACCTCGTCACATGGGGTGTGGTCCAGATGGTATTCGATGTTGTCGGCGTGCTGACCATCAGCCCAAAGGGCGACGCTGCGCACGTGCCGTGGTGTGGCTTCGGATATGGTGGCGACGAATGCGTAGTCTGCTTTCAACACGGTTGCCAGCTGCTCAACCAACGCCTTTAGAAATTCTTCGCCATGGGTATTCGACACCTGGGTGGCGATTTGTACGAGCGCGTGCTCCGAGTTCCGCCGGGAGCTGACGTCATGCAGCCAGCCCAGCACGGAGACCGGCTTGCCGCCGCGTTTGACGACGCGACCAGATGCTTCGAACCAATGTTGCGGACTACTGGACGAGCGAAACTCACTCGAGAATTGCTGCCCAGTGCGAAGCGACAGTTGCAGTGCAGAGTTAACCCGATCCCGGTCATCGGTGTGTACGAGTGCGAGTAGTCCCGACTCGGTTGGTTTGGTGGCGAAGCGCAAGAGTTTGAGCGCGCTGGCGCTCAGCTCAACTGCCCCCGTCGCCACGTCCAGGCGCCAGGCGCCAGCTGAGCCCAGGCGCAGCGCTCGTCCGGTCCAGAGTTCGTCGCGCTGTTCACCAAGCTCATCTGTCAATTGGTCCACGTTCCCCCGATCTCAAAGGGTACCATCCCTGCGCGAAGGCGTGAGCCAGTAGCATCGCAAAAGAGATTTTCACCATGGCGTCTCTGCCGCTGCGGGGCACTATCGGCCCTAGGATGCGACCCCAGACTACATCCGCTTCCTGCTCTCTTGTTGCGTAGGATCCTCGTGAGGGGCGGCGCTTTGGGCGGGGCAGCCCGGGCCGTTCAACCTGTGGGCGTTGATGGCAGCGCCGCGACGCTAGTGCGGTAGTTAGGCATGACGCGGAGCGTCGCCGGAGGTCGCGTGTCTAGCGGAACTCAGTCTGCACTAGCGGAACTCAGTGTGGCAGCTCTCGCAGCCCTGCAGCACCTGACTCAGCGCTTGCGCGGCCGCGGCAGTTTCGTTGTTCTTACTAGCCTTGACCAGACCTTCGAGCTGTTGGTGAAACGCAGCGTCCAGCTCTTGGAAGCGCGGGAGGTTGTCGGCATTCTTTGGGGGCTTGTAGCTGCCACCTCTGATGGCTGCTTCTGTGGCTTCTTTTGCTTCGTGAACCCGATGCAGTTCGTCCGCGACCCCCGTGACGTTGCCCATGCCAATCTGAAGCACAGCCGACTGCAGGGCGTTCGTCAGCAGCCGCATTTCCTTCTGGACCACGTTCTTTGGCGGCCCCATCTGCTCGAACTGCGTACCCGATCTGTGATGCATCACAGGTTCATGAGAATTGCTTTCATGACCGTGATGTTCGTCTGAATCGTGAGCGGGCGCTGCGTGTTCAGGTGAATCGTGACCGTGCGAATGGCCGTGGGAGTCGCTTCGGTCACAACCGCCAGCCAGCAACAAGATTGAGACGGCGCTCACGGTGGTGAAACATTGCATTACCGCTAGCTAGCTCAGTAGTGCTCATAGCGCAAACGCGACGCGTAGGATGTGTCAGTGCCGTTGGCACCTACTGGCACAACTCGCTCGAGCGCCTGCGACCAGTGGTGCCTGCCGTGCCGCAAAACGCTTCATGCGGCCCTCATTGGAGTTGGTATGGTGCTTGCTGTACGCCGTGCCATGACCAATTGGCTTTGGAAACTTTGTGCTTCCCTATTGCTCGCGTGTCTCTTGTTCGGGGCAGAAGTTCGAGCCGACTGCGCTCTGCCGGCGCCCGAAATTGAATGGTCGTATCCCGCCCAGGGCGCTAGTGACGTGCCTCGTGACGTGCGAGTGCGGATCATTCCTCGTCCGGAGAAGGTAAGCCTGGATGGTGAAACTCTTGACTCGGACGATGACGAAGCGTTTGACCCTGGGCGCTTGGCGGCCGATACAGAATATTCGCTCGAAGTGACATTCCGGAACGAAGTCACGCAGCAGCTGCGCTTCACGACCGGAGACGACTTGGCTGAGCAGTCTGACGACTCCGGTCTGGAGATCGGGGCGATCACGAGTGAGCCTGAAGGCAATCAAGCTCAAGGGCTTTGTGCACCGCAGCCTGGTTGTCCGGATACGCCAGGATATCGGGTCTACACGCTTGAGCTGGATACCCGCTCCGAACTTGAGATCCCTGCCTATGCGGTATCTACGCTCTCCGCGGAACGAGATGACGAGGGCCATCAGCTGCGGCATACGTTTGTTTGGCCAGCGGAGTGTGGTGACCCCAAAGTGCTGACGTTCGGTGAGGTGGACGAAGGAACCTGTTTTCGCGTGCAAGCACTCGGGGTGCAAGGCCGCATCGGGAAGCCGGTCAAGGACTGTACGCCGTTTGATGATGGCTCTGGTGGCTGTGCGGTGAACGGTTTGGGATCAGGGGAGTCCTCAGGTTGGTTCCCCGGCTTGGCCCTGGTTGGCGTGCTGCTTTGGCGGCGCCGCCGGGTGCAACTGTCGAGCTAGTTCGCCAGCTGCTGCACCCAATCGGCAAAGCAGCTGAGATCGCGTGGGTCCAAGGTGTGAGTGCCGCCAGCCAGCGGCATAGGCCCCCCACAGGTGTTGGGCCCATCGATGATCTTGCGCAACAACAAGCTGCCCTCTGGCTCATCGCGGTTGATGTAGCTTCCATGCTCACCGCAGTATCCGGATTCTGGGGGCGCAGTATGTTGCAGCAGCTGTCGCGTCTGCTGTTCAGAGTTCCCAATGAATAGACCGCCGCTCGCTCGGACGGCGCCAGTGGTGGAGCCGCTGTGGCAGCCTATGCCGCAGTTGAGCTCCAGGAACTCTTGGGCATCGAAACTCGTGCAGGAGCCGTCAGGGTTTGGCAGAGCCGTTGGCTTGTAGCTGGCTGACGAAGGTAGCGGCTTCCGTTCCCGCACCACTTCGGAAGTTGGCGCGACGTCACTCAGGAGAGCGGTGCGGAGCAAGGAGCGCAGGGTGGGGTTTTCAGCTTGTAGCTCCAGCGCCTGGTCGATGTGTTGTCTATCTTCCCTGCGGCGAGTGATCGAGACCTGTCGGGACCAGGCGTAGCTGAACACCTCGCTGGCGACGCATCGCTCGAAGTAGCGACTGCCGACGATGAACTCATTGACTGCACTCGCACCGTCGCGTTCGTCCAAGGCGCGGCCCAGGGTCTCTAGCTGGTTGTGGCAGTTGTTGCACGGGGCCTCGGCGCTGCGCAGTTGCAGCAAGTCAGCCTCAGGCGGACGCTGCTGGTATTCGGCACTACTCGGATCGTGCAGCCAGCTGTGCTCCCAGTAGTGCTCCGGGTAGACCGACGCCAGAGGGAACGTCCGGCAAAGCAGCGCGGACTGGATCAGATCCCCACGCCCCAACCAGCGTTCGCCGCCACCTTGCAGAATGGGCGTCGAAGTGGTTTCCAAGACTGCCTGCTGAAGGAGCAGTCCAGTGCCTGCTGTCGAGCTCTGCAATAGCTGAGGGAGCGGAGTGTCCAGATTGGCCTGAAGCCAGTGTGACAATTCGCGCAGTTGTTGCTCCAACCGTTCCGGCTGATAGGAAAGCGCGACGGGAGCACGCGCGTCGCTCTCGGGCGCTTGGAACAATGGCGGCTTGTCGAGGCGCAACCACTGTTGGACGAAGTGTCGGCTGAAGCGAGAAGAGCGCGAATCACGCAACATCCGCGTCAGCTGTTGCTCCCGCTGCTCAGCAGTGTCTAGCGGCGCCTGCAGCAGCTCCACGTCCGGCACCGAGCTCCACAGCACCTGCGCCCAACGAGACTTGAGCAGGCGCCGGCTTTGGTCAGCATTTCCGATGGTGTAGTTTTCGTAGTCGAGCAGATAGAAATGAGGCGAAAGCAAGATGTGCGCTACCGCCTGCGCGAGCTTGCCCTCGATAGAGGGGGCAGGAGCTAGCACTTCGTCTAGCCGGCTGCGCTCCTCTGCGCTGGGCTCACGTTTCCAGAGACGTTGCCAAGGGGCGTGCAACTGGGTGAGGCACACTTCATCAGAGAGCGCTTCTCGTGCGCAGCTTTCGACAAAAAGTACCGACGCGTTGGCGGCTACCTCGCTCACCGCTGGCTCGTACTCCGCTAAGAAGGCACTTGAAGTGTCCAGATCTGCGCCGACCAGGATGCTCGGCACTTCTCCGATGCCGCGCCGCGGAGGGCTCAGTGCTCGCATGGCGTCGGCATTCACGCCCAGGGTGTCTTCGATGGCGTAGGCGAGTTCAAAGCGCGACAAACGTCGGTTTGGACTGCTCCATTCGATCCGGGGGCTTTCCGTACTGCTCGCTGAGGCCTGCTGATCTTCAATTGAGCTCGATGGCGTGAGCCCCGATGATGAGTCGCGCGCCGGTGAAATGTCGCACGCGGTCGCCAGGCTGATTACCAGCCCGACAGCGGGCGTCAGAGTCGCGCAGCTCAGCCTGGATCTGTGGGGCGTTGTCGCCATCACTCCCGCGACTAGATCTCGCAGGCGTGCACCGTCACGTTGTGAATGTGTGGACACCGCGCGCTGCCGCCGGGCCGCGTCTGCACCACCAAGGAGCGTCCGGCGACCAACTCCTGCAGCGCCTCTGGTTCGAACACCACCTCGTGCTCGTGGTTGTCTCCGGTGGTGATGTGGGTCGTGATTGCTCTCAGCAAGCTGCCCTCGTCGATGGTGAGTCGATGCTGGTTGAGGTCGGTCGTGACTCGGTCGATGGAGAAGTCATCCGGCTGCGCAAAAGCTCCAATATTACTGGTTCTGAAGATGCATTCGGCG
Source organism: Polyangiaceae bacterium (assembly GCA_050304975.1). GTDB lineage: Bacteria > Myxococcota_A > Polyangia > Polyangiales > Polyangiaceae > SZUA-265. The sequence goes on along the minus strand of JBNLEN010000143.1, from coordinate 6,220 downwards.
AGTTCGAGATCGAGCACGCCCCAGGTCCCGTGGTCTTCGATGATGTTGGCTCCCGCGATGGGCTCTAGCGCGATCTGCTCCACTGGATCCGGAAGTTCTCCCTCCGCGAGCATGTCCTCCATTGGGTCTGCCTCGGGTTGCATAGCGGGCGGATTGGGATCATCGACAGGCTGCATCGCCATGTCTGCTTGGTCGCCATCGACCGGAGTATCGGCAGGGGCGACGTTGGGATCGTCCCCCTCCGAAGGCATCGCTTGAGGTTGAGGAGTGTCGCCCTCCTGCAATGCGGCGGGGGCGCTGCCATCGTCAGCGCCAGCTCCACAGGCGATCGCCCAGGGGATGAGGAGGAGGGAAGTGGTCCAGCGAGCTTTGCAGTGGTTCATGCTGCAGAGTCTGCGGGCGCCTGATGCTGCAAAACAGTGTCGCCAGTGGCAGCGTTTTGTGAGCGGTGTCAGCTCCCCGGGAGCCGTTCTGGTTGGGGGTGTTTGGGTGTGTAATTTCAAACACTTGCGGGTTCTTGGCCGAAACCACTGCCATTCTCGCCACTGTTTTGGGCGCGGCTGGTGCCCCAAGTTTCAGCAAGCTATGCTGAATTTTTCGAGGGGCCTCGACTCTCCAGAATTCTCCACCCTCCGCGAGAACCCGCGACCTTGCAGACTTCCGTTCTGATCGACGCCATCGTGCAGCGCACGATGGTCTTCATTGCTCAACTGGCCACCGCAGGCGGGGTGCGGGCGCCGCTGGCGCACGTCGCCAACCAGGTGTTTCTGGACCTGTCAGAAGAGCTACAGAACCAGGGCGTCAAGAAGAAGGTGATCGCCGACATGTTCGGCATGGCGCTGCGCACTTATCACCGCAAGTTGCGAGAGCTTCAAGACAGCCGCAGCGATGTCGGTCGCACGCTGTGGGAAGCCGTGCTGTCCTACCTGCAAGAGAACGAACCCCTGTCCGCGGCCAAAGTACAGAAGCGCTTCTGCCATGATGATCCCGAACTGGTCAGCGGCGTGCTGAACGACTTGGTGCACAGCCAGCTTGCCTATCGGTCCGGCCGTGGCGCGACTGCAGTGTACCGTTTGGCCGATGAAGCTGACTTTGCGGCTTCTGAACCTAGCCGCGCTGACGCTCACATGTACCTGGTGTGGCTCGCAGCCTATCGACAGGGACCGATCACGCTGCAGCGACTCGCAGAATCGTTGCAGCTATCGGCCGACAGCTGTCGGCTCGCGCTGGAACGCCTGGTGGAAGACGAGCGCGTCAAGGTGCATGCAGAGGGCAGTGACGGCGCTGTCACCTACAGCAGCCAAACGCTCGCGGTGCCGATGGGCAGCTCTCAGGGGTGGGAAGCAGCAGTGCTGGATCACTACCAGGCCATGCTGTCCGCGATCTCGGCGAAGCTGTCCGGTGGGCAAGGGCACGCTGGCCCTGCGGACACGCTCGGGGGATCGACTTGGTCACTCAATGTCTGGCCGGGCCATCCACTCGAGGCCGAAGCGAAGGGCACGCTCTCTCGCCTGAGGGCGGAGCTGAGCCAGCTGCGCAAGCGGATCGACGAGCACAATGAATCGACCAGCGCGCCTACGGATTTGCAGCAAGTGGTCGTTTATCTGGGGCAATATGTGCGCAATGATTCCGAGGAGGACTCGTGATCGGCGCTAGCTATCGGTGGAGTTGGTTGCGCGCCGCAGTCAAGAGCTGCTTGACGCTCGGTGCATTCTGGATGCTTTCCGGGTGCAGTGGAAGCAAAGGGCCTGAAGCGTCTAGTGAGACGCACTGGCTGTGCGAATCGAGCACCGAGTGCGAGGCTTATGATCCCAAAGCTGCGTGTGTGGGCGGCTATTGTGAAGACGAAAGTGGCGAGCGCCTGCTGGCCTCATTGAAACCAGACGAAGCGGATGCAAGCGGAGGCGCGGGTGGCGGAGGGATCGACGCTCAAGGGGGCTCCCCCGATGTCGGAGGAGCCGCTGGTGCGAACGACTCGCTCGAAGACGCTGGCGCTATGGGCGTCGCGTGCACCGAATCGCCGGAGACTACCGCCGCCGAGGACGTGCATGAGGGCAGCTACTTGGTGACTACGCTCGAAAGTTTGCAGACCGCGGCTTCGCTCACCGAAATCACCGGCGATCTCGAAGTGGGCAGCCGGCTTACAGATGCGGTTCCAGCGCTGGCGCTTCCGAACCTGAAGCGCTTGGGGGGTGACTTGATGATCCAGGGGGCCGCTCTGGAACAATTGAGCTTGCCGAATCTGGTGAGCGTCGGGGGCAGCGTGAGCGTCACTCAAGCGTCACGCCTGGTCGAGACCGATCTGCGGCGACTGCGCGACGTCGCAGGCGACATGTTCTTCACCAACAACGCACAGCACGCGCGGATTCGTCTGGATTCGCTCTCCAGCGTCGGGGGAGAACTGACGATTGATGACCCGCAGTTGGCCGCCTGCGAGTTGGAAGCGATCCATGCTTCCGCGGGCGTGACAGCTCCCAATCTCGGGCGTGAGGGCTGTACTTGTGTGAGCAGCTGTCTTTGGCTCGAAGTCGACTGTCCTTGAAACGGGTATCGCCGAGGTGGCGTTGGCGCTGCGCCTGTTCGCTGATTGTTGTTTGCCTCTCGGCATGCGGTGGGCGGGCGAGCGAAGAAATCAGCAGTCAGCGTGCTGACGAGCCTTCCGGCCCGGTTGAGTGCGCTGACCCGCTGGACTTCCCGGATGACCAGTTGCGTGAGGCGGTGGCTGCAGCGCTCGAGACCAAAGGTCCCATCAGCGTTGATCGGGCAAGCACGATCGAGGAGCTCAATCTTTCGGGGATTGAGCTGACGTCGTATCGCGGGCTGGCTTGCCTGACGTCCTTGCGGCGGCTCAACGTCAGCGCCAGCAACATCGAAGATCTAGGTGTCTTGGGGCTCGAGAGGCTGCCCAAGCTGGAAGCCTTGGACGCCAGCAACAATCGCATTGATGATGTGTCGAGTCTGGCGCCGGTGGTCAACTTACAGAGCTTGCTGCTCAACAACAACCGAGTGCGAGACTTGGCTCCGCTGATTGCATTGCCCGCGCTTCGCCAGCTCGAGTTGCAGGGCAACGGCCTGCAGGAGCTCTCGCCGCTGGCCCAAGTCGACCGACTCGAGGTGCTGAGGCTGAGCGATAACCGGATTTCCAACGTTGCGGCGTTGGCGAAACACCTGGGGCTGACTCGACTGCTGCTCAGTGACAACCAGCTTGATGACATCGGCCCGCTTGCTGAGCTTGTGCAGCTGCGAGATGTGAGTCTGGCGCGCAATCTCCTATCGGACATTCGCGCAGCTAGCGCTTGGAAGCAGCTGTCGGCGCTGAACGTGGACGGAAACCAGCTGGAGACTTTGCACCCACTGGGGCAATCCGGGGAGCTGCGAAGCTTGGATGCGTCAGACAACCAGCTGACGAGCCTTGCGCCGATTGCAGCCCTGCCAAGGTTGGAAACGGTCATTGCCGTGCGCAACCCCCTCGATTGTGAGTCCGACCGCGAAAGTCTGGACTCGCTGCGCGCGCGAGGAGTGACGCTCGTGACTGACTGTGCGCCCTGAGGTTGACCGTTTCGAATCAGGGAAGCCGCCAGCGCGTCGTTTCTCAAACAAGAGCGGCGGAATGTGCGCGGCTGTGGCTGGAACGTTGCGCTCATACTGGCACGAGTGCCGGGCCCGGCTGGTGGGGTTAACCGGAGCAGCAATCCTGATCTCACGCAACAGGCGCTGTCTTGCGAGACATCGCCTGGTTCAGCTTGCTAGGTTCACTCGCATGGATTGCAGAAAATGGCTCGCACTCGCGGCGGCGGCTGGACTAGTGGCTTGTTCGGAATCTGAGGACCCTGGGGCTTCTCTGGATATGGTCAACGCGGATGACACCGCTGCCGCCGGTGCCGCGCCCATGAACATGGACGACGACGCTGCCGATGACGACATGGCAGACGATGATAGCGCCATGCCAAATGGACAAGCTGACGATGAACCGCTCTTGCTCGATGACGATGATGAGCAACCCAGCGACGCGGGGCGCAATTGCGAGCCCAACTTCACAGGCATCGTGCGGGATTTTCACGACACACACCCGGACTTTCAAGCCTTCACCGGGGACGCGATCAGTCCCGGAATTGTCGCCGAAGAGCTCGGCATGGACAAGAAGCCCGTCTACAACCAAGAAGGGCCCAACATGGTCGAGATCGATGGCGAGTTCGTCTACTTCAACGACCCCGAGACCCAGCAGGGGCAGCAGACCACATCGAAAGCAAATTTCGACCAGTGGTACCGTGACGTGCCGGATGTGAACCAATCCACAGAGTTCGAGATCCCCTTCGAGAAAACGGACACTGGGCTCTTGTTTGATAGCAGCGCGTTCTTTCCGATCGATGATCAGCTGTTTGGTAACGAAGGCAACGACCACAATTTTTGGTTTACCTTCGAGCTGCACATGCTGTTTACGTATAGCGGTGGTGAGGTGTTCACGTTCCGCGGTGATGATGATCTGTGGGTCTTCATCAACGACAAGCTCGCGGTGGACGTCGGTGGCCTACATCCGGCGCGAGAGCAGACGATCGAACTCGATGCTGAGGCTGAGCGTCTCGGCATCGTCCCGGGAGAGACGTACGACTTAGACCTATTTCATGCGGAGCGCCGCACGGATAAGTCCAACTTTCGCGTCGAGACCTCGATCGCATTCGTGAACTGTGACCCGATTTTCGTGCAAGCGAAGTAGCTGTTCACGACCACACTAGTCTACCGGCTCAAGCTGGCCGGTGATTGGGCTCTCGACGTGCAACACGTCGAGATCTAGTCCGTCCAAGACTATCACGCCCTGAAGTGAGGCCACGAATGCGTCGTCTTGCTGCCAAGCCCAAGCCAAGCTGCCGGCGGGATCATACTCCAACAACTGCAAGCCGGTATCACCGAAGTCATCGTGGCCCTGCCAGTTGGCAACGATGATATTGCCGGACGACAAGACCTGCATGCCGGAAAAGAAGACGGGGTTAGCGGCAGGATCACCACCTGTGAAGGTCTCCACTGGTTCAGTTGCCGGCGGAGTAAAGATCTGCAGGCTGGCGCCGTAGCCGCTTGCCACGGCAACCGAGCCTCCGGCGATCGGTGACGCTTGCCAAGCATGGGGCTCGGCGTGGCCAGTGATATTGCCGGTCCACACGACATTGCCGTCGCGGTCGCCCTCGAATACCTGGTTGTCGGCGGCGACCAAGAAATGGTCATCGCCGATTTCGCGTGCCAGGCGCACGTAGCCGTAGCCAGCGTACGAGATGGTGTCGACGACGGAGCCTGCAGCGTCCACCTCAACCAGGACGATACCTTGCCCGCCCTGCCAGTTGATGCCCGTGAGCAGAGTGTTGCGATTGTGCAGCCGATGCGCGGTCTGCGTTCCCGGAAAACCCGGTTCAGCCCCAGCCGCTGAGCCATCGGCAATGTTGCGAAGTTCGTAGCCGTTGTCGGTTCCGAGCAGTACTTGGCCGGAACCCACCAACTGCAGATCGCGACCAGCAGGGATGCTCACGCTGTAGTTGTTAGCCGGCTCACCCAGATCCACGTAGTGCAGACTGGAGTTGCCTTCGTCACGCAGAAGCAAGCGGCGCGCATCGGGGTCAGTCGCAGCACCGCCTTCACCGCCCATGCCTCCTGCGCCGCCGCCACCTGCTGGCTCGTCCACGCCTCCGGTACCACCAGCGCCCCCAGGATTCGAGCCACCGTCAGCCACGCCGCCGGCGCCTCCACCGTCCGGCGCGCCTGCGTTTCCGCCTTCTGCGGTCGGGTTGCCACCCGCTGTCGCCCCCGCATCTCCCGTGACATCCATCCCAGCGGCTCCGCCTACGCTGACTCCATCAGCTCCCCCTGTCATGTCGCCTCCGCTGCCCACATCAAGGGGGGCGTCCGGGGCCTCTTCGGAGCAACCAGCGAGTGCGCCTACAAGCATCAGGGCTCCGAATTGGCGCAGACTTGAGTTGAACGCGAAGGTATTGCTCATTGTTTGGGGGATCAGATTCAAGAAAGACATGCCAGATGGCAAGTCGAGAGCTTGCCACAGGCACAAAAGACTGGCGTGAATGCTGATGAGGCCAGGTTTTCGTCAGCGTGGCAAGGGACTTGTACCCGCGGGCTTGCTCCTCGCCAGCGCATGCTCGTCCAGCGAAGATAATCCAATGACGGTCGATGCAAGTCCCGGCGGAGGCAGCGGCGGGACTGGCGGAATGGTTTCAGAAGG
>JBNLEN010000142.1:0-15817 GCA_050304975.1 Polyangiaceae bacterium | reverse complement strand
AGACAAGTTGACGGCCTACCTCAACGAACGGGCGGCTTCTGCCCGCCCTCTCCTACAAGTGGTTGTTGGTACAAGCTAGGCGCAACAGACAGCATGGCAGCTGGCCAACGTCGGGGCAGCGCTAATCATCGGATTAGTGTGCGCGGTTAGCATGAGTCGCCCGTGCCTCCATCTGCCGACACTTGCAAGTGCTGTTCGCGTTTCTGGGGTGCTGATTGGCCCCTTCATTCTGCCAACTCACGAGCGCCTTGAGCCACGCGAAGACCCTGTGTATCTCCGGAACAGATGCTGGAAATCTCCGCCCGACAAGCCAGTCGCATTGCCGTGGTCAGTCAGGGCCTGCTTCTGTCGCGCGTTGCACTGCGCTAGTCTGGGAAAGGACCGTCGCATCTTCCAGCAAGACGGCGTAATGATAGCCTAGACCAAGGTCCACGTCCGTTCGGACCGTGCCCTCGACTTCGATGTAATCGGCAACTTGCAGCACAGCGTTGGTTGTGACCGTGACGTCGTTTGTGCCGTGTAGCGCCTCCCCTGTTCCATCCCGCAGGTGGGCGTAGGTGGAGCCATTGATACCTCCGGTGCTTCTCACTACTGTGCCGCGTAAACGGACCTTTTGGTTCGCCAGCTTGGACGCCTGCTGATATAGTTCCGCCACACTTCGACCCAGCGGCCCTGCTGGCTTTTCAGAGACCGCTACTTGGATACCAGGATCGGCGTGAAGTGTCGCGTGCGGGTTGTCTTCGAGCCCTGCATGCGGATCGGCACCGACCGGCAACGAAGCGGGTGCGCCGAGCGCTTGCCGATGCACCTCGTCATTCGGTGCCTCGGACGACATTTCATGAGGGCTCCCATGCACGCCTCTAGAGTCTTCGTTCACGCTCGGCGCGACCGCAGAGGGAGCCACTGGTGGCGGCGCTTCAACCTGTGAACGTTCACCGAACAGGGAAAACGCTCCTGCCAGGATCAGCGCGCCAAGCAAAACGTACTTCGTCTTAATGGTTCGGCCTGGTGCAGCGTCGAGATTGGCCGCTTCCGGCTGACCTGCACCCCCTGACTGCTTGTCGTCCTCTAGAATCTTGGTCGCCATGTCAAACCTCCTTGGGCAATGATAATGTTTACGTCACGTCCAGTAACGAAGTCGCTAGACGCCGTCGCTGCTAGGGAGTCGCTGAGCGTCGCCGCAAGGTCTGCGCCTGCGCCATGCTCGAGAAAACGCGATTCGTCTGCTCGGTAGCGACCGAGAGACGGCCGGTAGTGAAACGTTAGGTCAAGCACCTCGTCAAACAGAGGCGTGCCCACCGCGAGCATCAGCGCGGCGCTTGAGAAGAAAGAGCCGTCCGCCAGCATTGCGCTGACATCCAGTCGCCCCGGGCCCAGCACGTTTCGCAGCTGGAGGCTGCTGAAAGCGGACAACATCTCGGAGTTAGCCAGCCAAGAAGTGACCGCGTTTCCGCCGGCACTAGCGGTCCAGTTTTCGGCGCGATAGTTAGCGTGAAGTCCTCCGCTGAAACGAGTTTCCGCTCCGAAGCAAGGTTCACCCACCGGACTTCCAGCGACGACCACCGGGTTGCAGAACCACCCGATCGGCAAGTATCTGGCGAGAAATCTTGAACGTTCCGGACGCTGCATCAACAGGTTCCCCCCGAGCTCGAAGTTCCCGAAACGCGTAGTCGCAAAAGCTCCACCCTGGGAGACTTCTGCCACTTCCGCGTTCCAAACGTTGTCGGAGTCAAAGAATGAGGTCTCGAGACTTCCACCCAGTTGAAACTCGTCCGAAAAGAGGTCCACTGCCACTGCGATACGGCGTTCATCCAGCTCGCCGGCGAAGGTGCTCCCGTATGCGACTAGCGACGCACTCTGGGCGATATCGGAATCCCATTCTTGCCAGCGCAACTCCGCACCGAAGCGCGACGCCGCCGTGCTAACCTCTCCGTTGATCGGGTGCGACAAGAGGCCGCCGAACGCTGCAACATGCAGCTGTTCGCCAATAGCGGCCTGCACACGAGCGCCGTCCAGCCCTCCGACTAGTTGGGCCGCAGAACGTAAGCGACCCGCAGACGCGAGCCACGTGTCGTCCGTACCGTAGCTAGCCTGAAGCTGACGGACCCTGAGTGCCCGTCGCGCATCCCCGCCGCGCCGCAAAGAGAGGTCGCCGTTGGAAAACCACTGACGCATCGCCACGTCGGAATCGAGCGCAAGCGGACGACCGTCGAGTGGTTCCAAATGAAAGCGGCCACGAACTCGAGCGCTTCCGACCATAGCGCGACCGTCGGACTGCGGAAACAGAGCCACCGTACTTGCTGAAAGCAGTACGCGGTTCCGGCGCGCATCACGCATACGTCCCAGCGGTACTGGCTTCGGCTCTTGTATGGTTGCTGGGGGCTCGACTTTTGGCCACTGTCCCCGGAACGAAGCTAGCGGTTTGGGCGTGGGCAACTGCCCCTCTTTCGCCTGTGCTGAGACAGCTGAAATCGTTACGCTGCCGCGTTTGCCACGTCGAATACTTCGCTCGCCAATTTCTATCGTGAGAAACTGCCCCGCCGCATCAACGACCTCAAACACTGCTCCGCCAATTCTGACCGAATCACCTGGCGACGCACTGGCGGTACCACGCTCGATCTGAAGGTAGGCCATACCCGCAGAAACGTCGACCAGCTTCACAGCGAATCGTTTTCCACTTGGCGAGGCTGAGACTTTGGTCTTGGAACCTTTGGTCCTTGACCCCTTGCTCTTTGCGTTCTTAGTGTTTGGCCCCTGAGTGTTTGCGCTCTTGCTCGCAGTTGACGGACCCCGCCGAGCCTGAGCCGGCGCTGCGAAGCTCACGATCGCCGCCACCAGCAAGATGAGAAGCCTATCCCCAGACGTTGGCTGCCCCTTGTACCGGCCTATGTTGTAACGGCCTATGCGCTGAGCATCGTGCATTAGCGTCTGGAGCCTCCGGGGTGACAGCTCAGGCAACGCCCCCCTTGTGCGGCCGCACCGAGCAAGACGCCCGGATGTTGCTTCGTCAGAGCCACGGAGTTGTGTGCGTGGCAGCCCCCACACGTGACAGCTGCAGGTCGCGTTGTCGAAAAGTGGCAATCACCGCACTGAGCGTCTCGGTGTGGCCCCCGCGATATGACGAATGCGGCATCGTGACGGATTTCGACTCGCAGCGCCGAACTCGCTGAGTTGAACCTTGTACCGAAAAACGTCGTTTCGACGAATGCAGGTATCCAGCCGTTGGCACGGTGGCAGAGCGCGCAATCTCGAGGAAACGGGGGCTGAGTCGGATCCCCCGGAACCCCCAGATGTGATGGGTGAATATTTGGACTACGGTATTGATCTGAATGACAAGAATAACAGTCTGACGGAACCCACTGAAACTCGCCACTCGCGGTCGCAGTCCGTTGGTGGCACTCACTGCAGTCCAGCAAGGCATGAACGCCGGTGAGCGGCAGGCGACTCATCCGGTGTCTGGCGATCGCACGGGTATCGAACCAACCGCGTGAGGAATGACAACCTGCGCAGTTCTGCCCGAGCCTTCGTCCGTGAGCATCTTGGTGGCAACCAGAGCAGTCCCGTGTGATCGTTCGATCAGCTTGATGACAATCTGTACACCCGGCGAGAGCGTGCTGGCCGGTGAGAGGAAATCCAGTGCGACCGTGGTCGAAGCCTCCGCTTTTCGCGGAGAGCCCCGCCAGCTGCTTCCAGCTCTCTTGACTGTGGCAAGCAGAGCAGTCGAGCTCCGCCGTGATCCCTTTGTGTTCTGTCCGTGCGGCGCCCGGGGCTCCCCGAGCGGACTCCTGCGCGGGGCTGGCGTTCGGCCAAAGCCACGCGCAGCAGACACTCATTGTAGCGACAACCCCCAAGAGCGTGGAGAGGTGGCGACGATTCAAGGACCAGCCCTCCCGGCGAGAGTGCCCTCGTGAGGATCAGCGTGGCAGTCCCTGCAAGATGAGTAGGGCAGGCGATAGAGGGCCGCGGTCTCCCCGTTCTCAAGCACCTGGTCAGCGTGGCAAGCCACACATTCAGCGCGTGCGTGTTTGCCTTCCAGGGCGTAGCCAGTCTTCTTCTTGTGATCGAATGCAGCTATCTTGAACTTCCAGGTTGTGTGACAATCGCCGCAGCCGCGAACCGGCTTACTGAGCCGAAACTGGCCAGCATGCAAGTCTTGATGACAACCCTCGCAATCGCGCGGCGCCCGCTTATAGCTGACACCACGACCAAGCTTTCGGTCCTCTGGAGTTGGCGTGTGACACTGATCGCAACGGGCCTTGGCATGGGCTCCTGTCAGCGGCCATGTCTCGTGCTCGATGTTTGGCAAGTCCCAGTCAAGCGGGCTGTGGCAATGGGCACAACCGCCCTGCTTCATTTCCCGCTTGAATTGATCACCATGGGGGTTCTCATGACAAGAAGCACACTCTTGCTTCTTCTGGCGCCAATCCAGTCGGTGCTTTTTCTTCAAGTTTTCATGACAAGTGCCACACGGAACCGCTTGATGCCGCCCCACCAGCGCAAACTTGGTAGTCGCGTGTAATTCGACGCCAAACCGACTCGGTTGGAACCCCGCGTCGGTATGGCAGCGGCCGCACTCACCGTTGTCTCGAGTAGCGAATTCCCCGTTATGCTGGTCGTCATGGCAGTCCGAGCAACGAGCAAACGCGAGTTCGCGAAACCGCTTCTTTGGCGGCAAATTCGGAGAATGGCACTGCTTGCACTTCACTGACAAATGTTTGCCATCGAGTGGGAAGGGAGTCTTGTCATGCGCATCGAGGCCCACCTTTGCCGGCAACCCGAGCCAACGAATGCTTCGATGGCAGTTCGCACAGTTCGTTCCAAATTCGGCTTCGTGCACTGGCGCGTGGCAACCAACGCAACGCGCGCCGCGCGAAGGCTTACGCAGTAGTCCCCGGTCGTGACACTTCGTACACGACGTTTTCGAGTGCCCGCCGAATAGGCTGAGGCCGGGATGGGCGGACCGCTTCATATTGACCGACTTCCAGTCGTCGTTGTTGTGGCAGTTGGTGCAGGTCGCACCGAATCGACCAGCATGCGGATCCTCATGACAGTTTCCGCAGCTAAAGAACGCCAATCTGTACTTCACCGGTGTACCGTGACACTCTGCGCAGGCCACTTTCTGGTGGGCCCCGCGCAGCTTGAAGCGAGCCTGGTTGTGGTCGAAGTCTTTGAGAACCACGGCCTGGAAGGTAATTTGAGTATGGCAGTCCTGACACCGCGATCCAAACCGATTCTCGTGGGGATCCTGATGGCAGCTTCCACAAGCACTACTCAGGCCGAGATAGGTTTTCGCACCACGGCGGTTCGACTTATTGTGACACCGCTTGCAGTCGAGCCCAACGTGATACTGCTCTAGCGGCCAGCCCGTCAGGCCATGGTCGAAGCTTACAGGGTCCCAGCGTGCCAATCTCGACCCTGAGCCTCGGTGGTCGACGTGGCATCCTCCGCAGCTCTTGCCTTGATACTGACGTCCGTGCAGCCCGGTTCCTCGAGACATGGAAGCGCCAATGTCATCGTGACAGGTGGTGCACTTGCTGTTTTGTACCTGCTTTCCGGCTGTGTGGCAGTCGTTGCAGTGACCATCACCGTTCAAGTGGCTGTGCGCACCCGCCAAATTGCCGGGCGACAAGAGCTGGCCCCGAGCAGATTGTGTGGCAAACACGGAAACAAGCAACAGAGCGGCGATCAGAACAGTTTGGAGCGCCCTCGCTGATGTTACTCTGACCAGATCCATCGAAATCCGTAGTACCAGGCGATGCCAACGTGAATGATCACCGCGAACGTCATTAGGAGTGCTGCGAAACGGTGAAAGCCCCGCCACACGCGCAAGAGCGCGTCCGCGGCGTGCGCGCGCACCTCCTTGTGCGCGATACCTGCACACTCATCGATCTGCGGCTTGAGTGCAGAGATGATGACATTTGATTCAGCCGCGAATTGATTGGCCGCGTCGATCACGGCTGCGCGGCGTAGTGCAGCCTCCTGCCTCCATATTTGAAGCATGCGGAGCGTTTTCAGGAGAGTCCGTCGTCCCTGGATCACTGACGGTTGCACCGACTCGAGCGCTGCCGTCATGGCGCTCCCTAGCCCCGGCAACGACGCGTTGAGCAAGCCAACGTTCAACGCCAGTTTCGTGAGGTTCGGGTGCGGAACCAGCGCTTTGAGAAAGCGCCCGATGATTCCCGTGACCATCAGCACAACAACGCACCAGAACCCCGTCGAAGCGATGCCACTTCGCAGCTGAAACGCCGAGTGAAACAAGATCAAAGCCCCCCCAAGCAGACCCGTGATGGCGTGTATCTCCAGCCACAATTTCATCCTTCCAAGTCGAACTCTGGCAAAGCGTCGCCGCAAGAGATAGGTAAGATTGGTGAGAAATAGAGCAGTCCCTGCAATTCCATAGCCGTGACCAACAAGTCCGCCCGGGCTCAACGAACGAAATTCGGCGTGATCGACTCTCGATTCGATATCGAGCAAGTAGAAGTCTGACCCGTAAAGCCAGATGAACGCAGAAATGGTGCCGGGAACACCGAGCATCAACACCGGCCAAATCACGCGCCCGAAGAGGGAGCCGTTGGACTCCGACTCGGGTTGTATGCCCTGCGACGAAAGATACGCACTTTGTGTCATTCCACAAACCGGTTTTTGGGGCGGCGAGACCTTTCAACGCTCGCCGTACTTGGTTACAAGCTCAACTCCGAAGCTCTTCAGCAGCGTTGACGGCGACGTTCCGCCGATCTGAACGACCATCGCGTCGTTTGCCAGCACTTCCGAGCTGCCGTCGATATTGAGCACCACCTCTTTCTCATGTATTTGCACCACAGTGCTGTTCATGTGCGCTGTCACCTGCCCGGACTCAACGAGCTGCGCCATGCGCACTTGATTGTCGGATCGACAGCGCGCGAACTGGGCGCGTCGGTAGCTGATTCCGACAGACGCGCAGCCGCCAAAGTCGGCAAGCGCGATCGCGGTTTCAACGGCGCTGTTGCCCCCTCCCACCACGAGGGTGTGCTTGTCTCGGAAGGGTTCGGGCTCAAGTAAGCGGTAGAAGACCTTACCTGTTTCTTCACCTGGAACGTCCAGCTTCCTCGGGGAACCTCTAACACCAACGGCCAGCACTACGTTTGCCGCCGTGCATTCGCCTGATGTACTCAACACTCGCCACAAACCGTCCGGTTCCTGCGTCACTTGTTCGACCAGTTCACCAGTTCGGAGCGGCGGGTTTGTCTTTGTCCGGATATCTCGCCAAACACCAACCAACTCTTCTTTCGACATCCTCTTTCGTCGCACCTTACCGTAGAGCGGAAACTCCATGGGACCTGTCATCACCACCTTTGCTCGCGGGTAGTGCATCACTGTGCCACCGAAAGATTCTCGCTCGAGGAGCAGCACGCGAAGCCCAGCCTCCATCAATCGAAGAGTGGCACTGATACCGGCTGGTCCCGCCCCGACGATGACCGCATCGTAGGCATTCGGCGTTCCACGCCTTGGTGGAATTCCCTTCTCCGGCGAACCAGTGATGATGTGGTCAGCGGCTTGGCGCCCCTGGTTAACCGCATTTGCAATCAAGCCCATGCCCCCGAGCTCGCCAGCGACGTAGATCCCTGCCCGGTTGGTTTGGAAGTTGGGATCGAGTCGCGGCAGTTCAACGCCACGCGTTTTCGAGCCGTACACCAAAGAGATCGCATCAAGTGGGCATGCCGATTCGCACGCGCCATGACCAATGCAGCCAAGTGCATTGACCAGTCGCGCCCGCCCTTGAACGAGGCCAATCACGTTCTTCTCGGGACAAGCCTTAATACACGCTGTAGATCCGATGCACGCATAGGGGTCAATCTTTGGAGCAAGACTTGCGGCGATGACTTCGCCCATCCCACTCAAGTCAGATTCAATCCTGGCGACCGTCGATTCCTTGCGGCCCTCAATACGGTCCCAGAGCAAGTAGCAAAGGAATGAGACAAGGAAGATGGATCCAATTAGGACGGTGGTTGACAATCGATGATTCTTTCAAAATGCACTGGACCAGTGACGATTCACGCTCGTTTGCAAGTCACCGTCGCCGTCTCTGACTAGTCCTCACGACCGTTCCTGTGACAATCGAGGCAGAAGTTCACCGGGGCATCCCCCCTTGGATAGTTCCCCACCTCCCGATGCTCGCCGTCCATACGACCGCGTGTGTGTGTTCCGTCGTGGCAATTGACGCAGTCGGTATTTCCTGCCCCATTCGGGCCGAGCTCCGCCTTGTGGCAGTCGCCGCAGGCGTACCTACCGTGCGGGCCACCATTGATCGGGAACTTGTCGTTCGGATGCGCACCGCTGGCAGGCTTCCACCCTGCCGTGGAATGGCAATCGGCACAGCTGGTAGGGAAGTCGTTGTGACCGGAGAACGTGCTGGCGTTGTAGTCGTCTCGGTGACAGTCGACGCACGCGCTCGGAGTGCCTTGATATTTCGGTGGGTCACCAGTGTGGCAGCTGCCGCACGCTGCTAGTTGATGAGCCCCCGTTAGCGGCCATTGGTGGTTAAAGCCAGCCGGCTTCCACGAGACGTTTGTGTGGCAGTCAAGGCAATTGGTGGAGAAGCCGCCATGGTCAGGCTGCGCTTGATTCCGCTCACCGTCATGGCATCCGATGCATACCGTAGGAGTGCCTTCGTACCTCGGAGGTTCACCGGTATGGCAGCTGCTGCAGGAAGCCGTGGTGTGCGCGCCCACCAGTGGCCACGAGTGCGCAAAGCTTGGACCGACTTGAGCGGGTTTCCATCCGCTGTTGGTGTGGCATTCGGTGCAGTCATCAGAAAAGGTGGTGTGGTCCGGGGACTGAACTGTCGCCCGATCATCAGCGTGACAGCCCACGCACTCGGTTGGTGTACCCTCGTAGCGGGGCGGGTCACCGGTGTGGCAATTGGAACAAGATGCGTTCGCGTGCGCTCCTTCTAGAGGCCATGGGTGGACGAAATTCTCGCCGCCGCTAAACGTTGCGGGAGACCAGGCTTGGGTGGTATGGCAAGTCGAGCACTCATCAGAGAATCCGGAATGGTCAGGTGCCACGACTGCGGCGCGGTCTTCCGAGTGGCAGGTTACGCACGCTTGCGAGGTCCCAGCGAATACCGCAGGCTGTCCGGTGTGACAGCTGTTGCACTGGGCAACTTGATGCGAACCCGTCAGTGGCCAACTGTGAATGAAGCCCGGTGCTGGAGACCAGAACTTTTCGTTGTGGCAGCTTTCGCAGGTCTCGGGCATTACGCCCAGATGCAGTGGGTTCGTCGCCGCATGGAACTCGTCAATATGGCAGCTAGAGCAGTCACCCGCTGAGACGCGATGATGCTCGTCCACTTGCGCCTGACAGCCAATACATAGTGCTGCAAACCAAGATAGCAGCGTCAGTATTCGGGCCACCGCGCCATTCTTGATTCTCGGTGATTGTCTGGGTCCCATGATTTCCACCTTCGCGCTCCGCTGCCCGCACGAGTTGTTTGCCGACTCGCTAAAGTTTGATCCCAAAAAGGCTCGCCCCTAGACCGAATCAAACCGGACCGAATAACTTCATCGATAGCGCATTGGCCGCGACGCAATTCATGCGCTATCGGCTGTGTCCCTCAAGAGGCGACGGGGCATTTGGCGAAACGAGCCTTAATGCAAGACCCCAAAAGAGGACTTCCTGAAGCACCTGAGATCGTAGATGATACGGACGCTTGCAGAGGGCCCGTTGGAGCGTTTCACCAAGACGAGGAATTCAGCTCGTAGGTGCTCACGTGGAAACCAGGCTAAGGAATCCATGGGCGCGGGTTCTTACGGCACACCAATATCCCAAGGGCGAAGTCACGGCACGCTAGCGGCTGGGCGCCATCACCTGGTCCAATGTCTCCCATTGGGATGTGCAGTGCAGATTCAGCTGCTTGACCTGGCGTGCCGCCTAGTTCTTCCTGGGTTCCCGTAGACGCACGCACGGCGACGTCGATCATCGGGTCTTGGAACCAAACCCCGTCCTTTTTTTGAGCGGCTGTGCAGCCTGGCTCGTGGCTGGCGCCCGCTGGAACTTCGCGCGCATTAGCTGGCGATAAAGTGAGGTATGGGCTTCCTGAACGGGGGAGCGGATTGGCTTTGAGCGCCGCAGGCCGGGAGGACGAGGGCGATACTGGCTGAGACGCTGCGTGACACGAGCTTCGATAACCCCACTGTTCCATGCATTCGGCAATCTTTTCCTGCGCCAGTCGGGGCAAGCGCGAAGCGTAGCCATCGGCTCTGATCAATGCCGATGAACTTCGACGCAAGCCCCACCTCAGGGAGCTCATGGCTTCGAGCGTGGACACCAACGACTTGAGCTTCCTGAGTGATCTACCGCTGACGCGGTTAGCGCTCGGGAATCTAGTCGAGGACCTGACACCGCTCTCGTCCATGAGTCAGCGTCAAGAGCTCAAGCTGAGCCTCGCGCACGCTCGCCCCGAGCCCAACGACGTTCTGAGCCCGCTAGCGGCGTTGCCCAATCCAAACTGAGGCTCCTGCGTCTGCAGAATAACCCAATATCCAGTTTGCACGGTCTCGCCGATCTGAGCAGCCCACGCCATCTGGAGAATAACCAGATCCAAACGATTTCGTCGCTGCGCTCCTTGACTGGCCTACGTTCACTCAGCCTGTACAAGAACCCGCTACTTGACCCAACACCTCTCCACGCTCTGAGTTCGTTGACTGAGGTCACACTACCGCGACATCCGCTCAACTGCGGCAAGAGCGACGAGCTACAGCTAGCCAGCGGGATAAAATTCACCTGCTCGTATCGAAGCGAGGTGAGGTGAGGTGAGGTGAGATTTTCCGCCCCGCTCCCATGACTTCCGTCGTCGGACTGAGTTTCTCGTGTTGGCGAGGGGGCGAGTCCTGTGGCAGAGTGGAGCGTTGTGGCGCCCAAACCGCACGAGCGAATTGGAGAGGTCGTCGGCCAGCGTTACGAGCTGGAGGCGGTGATCGGTCAGGGAGGCCAGGGGACGGTCTATCGCGCGCTGGATCGCTGGTCGCAATCCCCGGTCGCGGTCAAAGTCTTGAGCGCCAAGGAGACCGAGACTTCCGTCATTGAACGGTTGAGCCGCGAACTTCACGCGTTGAATGTGCTGCAGGGCACGGCGGCCGTGAAAGTGCTCGACATGTTTCGCAGCAACGAAAGCGAGTTGTGTCTGGTGCTGGAGCTGCTCGTGGGGGAAGACCTCGACCAGCACCTGTACAACATCCGGGGCGGCGAACGCGTGCGACCCGAGTGGGTGGTCGAAACGCTCGATCCAATCGTGAGCACCCTCGAGGCGGCGCACGCGGCGGGAATCATCCATCGCGATCTCAAGCCAGCCAACATCTTTCTGCTAGAGGGCGGGGGCGTCCGACTCCTGGACTTCGGCATGGCGCGCTTGAGGAAAGGTGCGCCGTTGACTGCACCGGGCACGGTGATGGGCTCGCCCAGCTTCATGGCGCCCGAAACTTGGCGAGGGTTGTCCGACTTGTTGGACCCGCGGGCAGACGTCTATTCTCTTTCCGTCGTCATCTTCTTGATGCTGACCGGGGAGCTACCTCTGAGCGGTCGAAACCTGATCGAAAAGTTCCTGGGTGCGACTCAGGGCAAGCACCGCAGCCTGCGCGAGTTCCGCAACGACCTGCCGCCTCGAGTGGACGAGTGGTCCGCGCGTGCCTTGGCGATGGATCGCAATGAGCGTTTTGGGAGCGTCACCGAGTTGTGGGAGGCCTTCTTTGTAGCTTTCGGCGTCAAGGCCCCCGCCCATCGGCGCGCGTCCTTTTGGGCTAAAGCAAAAGGCGCCGTGCAGCGAATGGCCGGCGTCAATCCTTCCGCCAACGCTGTTTCCGCAGAGAGCTGGGCGGAGGGCGCCGCGCCCCCGTACGTACCCTTGCCCGATGCACCACATCCTCACGCACCCGAGCCCCAAGTGGATCCCTCTGCTCCTCAAGCACCCGGTCCCGAAAGGAACGTCGAAAAAACGCTCGAGCTAACGGCTGTCGATCTCATGCCCATGGAGGCGCCCGCACCGCCCGTGCCCCCGCCACGCCGCGTAGAAAAAACGGTCAGCATCACCGCAGAGCTGATCACCGATCCCGTCACGGGGCGTGTTGTACCGGTGCCCCCACCCCGGAAAAAGTAACCAGCGCGAGGCTCCTAGGGCGCTTGCCGCTCTGGCCATGCAAAGCCGCCAACTCGACGACGCGACCGCAAGTGCTAAGTGTTCGAGTTATGGCTACAGACCGCCCCGCGCTCCGATTCTTCCCGCAAAAGCCTCCAGAAAGCAGCGCTGCGACTGGTGACGGCATCTGGATCGGTTATACGCAAGACGGCATCATGCTTCGCGTCGCTGGCACCGAAGCTGGGCCCCATGCGAGCCACGCGGCGACTCTGTGGCAGCTGGTCGACCACGTCACCGAAACGATGAAGAGCATCGAAGTCTACGCGGCGTCATTGCCCCCGGAAACGCCGATCGCGTTCGAACACCCAACTCCACGTGCCACGGCGCTGGCCGCGCGACATTGTGGCTTCGAAATCGATAGTTTTCATTGCGAGGAGATATCGGTGACCAACCCGGACGACGCCACTTCAGCCCGCATCGACTTCCGCACAGCGCTTGAGGACGGCTACATAAGCTTCCGAACCACATTGGACGGCGGTCAGCCGCGAGCCCTCACGGTGGTGCTTTCGTGACCGCAAGCTTACACGTGGTTGCATCACGCGGATACTTGACGAGGCGTCGCGGAATGAACGGGGATCAATGTGTTCAGGGCTGCTGGCAGAAGGGGTAGATTCGTTGGGTTATTGCGGCAGAGGAATGTGCTGTAAGCTGGTAGCGAAACTCTGGCCATCAACGGTCACGCTCAACTCCCCGTCAGAGTGGACTAGGGTCCACTGCGTCGAACGGTCCAGTGTCTTGGACAGCTGCTCCACGAATTGCGGCTCGATCAGGGTAACCTGAATTTCATGCGCGCGGTGCACTGGCTTTTTCTGCATCTCACGCTGCAGCCCGTCAGCACTCCGGTGGCAGACGATGCTGACGCGAGCGGCCTTCTTGCTCGCCGAGTGAATGCGCTCGGCGCTGGGTTGGCCGACGTCAATCCAGTGCAGCAATTGTCCGGTCAAGTCCCGGACCCAAAGCGCTGGCTCTTCGCTGTCCGAAAGCCCGCGTCCGAATTCGATGCCGTCTTCGTAGAGCAACGCGTAGGCAAGCACGCGCGTGACGAGCCGTTCTTCGGATTCCGATGGGTGACACGCCACCCGCAAGTCTAGGCTTTCGTAGACGGCGCGATCGACGTCGGACAGGTCGAGCGTCACGCGGTACAAGGTGGAACCGAGAGCCATGCTCGACTTATACACCAACACCGGGCTCAGCGCCGCGTCCGTTCGGAGCCGGACTCACTCGGGCAGCGGGCCCAGGATCCTACGGGCCAGCGCTCGTGTGCGTGCGTCTTGTGATCACCTGACTCAGCGTCTCTCGACCAACGAGAGCTGTTCGAGGGGCGCAGCGCCGGGGTTCAATCAGTCAAGCGCAAGAAGCGGAGGTGAGATAGAGGCTTGCGGAATAGGCAACATTCAGCTCCCAGGCTACGCTTGCGAGAGTGTTGAACCGCCAAAGACCCAACCATCCAAATTCTGGAAGTCCGCGTCGAGTTACTCGAACAAGGGTTCCATCTCAATCCGGCGCTGCAAGCGTGGGCTCCTTGCTACAGAGACTACCAACGCAGGGTCATGGTCACCGAGGCCAGAAAGTGCAGCTGGAGCTCGAGCGGATCATGGTCGTTCTACCCCCCTCGTCCGCCGCCGATGAGAACCAACTAGCGGTCGTTTCCCGAGTCGCGCAGTTCCCCGGCATCGAGCGGTTGATGCACACCAGTATCCGGAGTGTCCTCCTCCGGTGGAGCGATGCAACTCGGCCGATCGAACATGCAGCGGCCACTATCGCAGCGCAGAGTATCGAACAGAAACGCTTCGTCGCTCTGGATATCATTGATATGGGGCAGAAGTCGGTCCTCACACGCAGCTGATAGTGCGGCGTACCGCTGAGCTTCCGCTAAAGCCGACTTGTTCAGCGCGGCCAACAATCCGCGCCCACCTTCACAGTTGAGGTCTTCCACATCGGTATAGACCGCGTCTTCGAAAATCGCGCAGTCACGATCCGATTCGCATTGCGCATGATCCTCAACGAACTGCCACCAATCCTCCTCAATTGGTAGGCACGTGTCTAGATCTACGTGCAGTGATGCGTCTGGGCCCGCGTCTGTCGACGTAGGTGCGCCCCCATCGCTCGACCTAATCGACGAATCCAGTGCGTCCATTGATGCTGCATCACTTTCGGGGGAACTCCCCACGCTTCCGCTACCGGCATCGGCGATTCCCGCATCGACGATCGAGTGGGTCTTCGCAGAGCACGCCAATCCTGCGCTTGATGCTAGCAGCGCTACCAGCGCACCATTACACAATGAGGCCCGCACATGGGACTGCGAGCGATGCTCAAGTGGAAGGCTCGACGGCAAGGCACGCAAGCGCGTAACACGTCTCCTCTCCAAGCACAACCTTCGAGTCAACTGTAGGAAGCCGTTTCACCGCTCCGCAAGGACCGGCGCACAATGCCGCTGCGGCTGAACTGAGTTGATTTCGAAGTGCGCGTCTGAAAGAGATGGGCGCGCCGAAGTGCCGAGTGCGTCGCCGTCGTTGGATGAGACGAAGGACGCATGGGCACCTTTGTCCTGGACGCCAGAGGAAGTGAGTACATGACGATCAAAACGAGAACACCCCAACTGATATCGCGACTGCTACTAGCGGGCACGACCGCCGCGGCGCTCACGTTGTGGGCCGGCGCTGCGAGTGCAGCGCCTGACCGCGACCAAATCGACTACGACCGCGATGGCTTGATTGAGATCTTTGACCGAGAGGACCTGGAGGAGATCGCCAACGATCCGAGCGGCTGGTCCCTCTACGGCTATACCACCGGTTGCCCCATTGATGGCTGCCATGGTTTCGAGCTGATGAACGACATCGATCTGTCGGGAAGCCCCTGGGTGCCGCTTCCGCAGCTGAACGCTGAGGGTCTGGTGGGCGGAATTGTGGACTTCGAGGGGCACGGCATGACCTTGAGCGGCATGCACATGGTGTCAATTGGTCCAGGCGCGCTCTTCGACAGCATCGACAGCGCGTCTGTTCGCAACCTGTACTTAGACGTGGATGTCAGCGAGGGCCCCAGCCCAGCTCCGAGTGGCGCCCTGGCCAGCTCCGTTGTGAACAGCGTGATCAGCAGAGTGGGCGCGCGCGGAAGCATGTTTGTCGGCGGTGGCTTCGAAGTAGGTAGCGGCGGGCTGCTCGGCATCTGCGAGAACAGCGAGATCCTGGAGAGCTACGCATCGGTCGACCTCGTCGGCGACACCAATCTCGGAGGACTCGTGGGCGTTGCGAACGGATGCATCATTCGTCGCAGCTTCGCAACCGGGCGCCTCAGCAACTTGAGGCCGACGCGTTCCGGCGGTGGTCTGGTGGCCGTCGCTAACAACAGCCTGATCGACTCCAGCTTCGCCACTGGCAACGTGATCGGCTACTTGACCGCCGGAGGCCTGGTCGGGAGCAGCAGCGGCACGACCATCGTCTTCAGCTACGCAACGGGTCGCGTCGAGAGCTTCGGGGACCTCCTCGGAGGCCTGGTAGGCGCAGACGCCGGCGCGACACAGATTTGGGGTAGCTATTGGGCTACAGACACTAGCGGCCAATTCGAGAGTGCTGATGATGGCCTCGGGCTCACGCTCGGCGGGCTGCAGTGCGCAACCATGGCTTCGCCAGGGGCGCCCTGCGCGTCCGG
>JBNLEN010000141.1:0-15910 GCA_050304975.1 Polyangiaceae bacterium | reverse complement strand
TGAGTGATTCAGAAGACCGCCGGTGCGAAGCTGGGACGCTGCTTTCCCTGGCTTCGGCCCAAGGTAGTCGCACTTCGAATCGGCTGCCTTCACGCGGCTTGGATTCGACGAGGATCTGGCCCCCCATTTGGCTCACCGCTCCTTGCACGGCGGCCAACCCGAGGCCGGTTCCACGGCCTTGCTCTTTGGTCGTGAAGAACGGTTCAAACACGCGTTCGATTGTGCTCTGTGACATGCCAGCACCGTCGTCTGTGACCACCAGACGGAGTTCCGGTCGAGGCTGCTCTTGGACTTCGAGGCAGACCTCAATCTTTCCCCCGTCGGAGACAGCATCTTTCGCGTTCGAGACCAGGTTCAGCACGACTTGCTCCAGCAGTCCCCGGTCCAACGAGGCAACGAGCCGCCCGGTAGCGCGCCGGTAGCTGATGTTGACGTGTTGCGGCATGCTGTGCTCCAGCAGCTTCAGAGTTTCCGCGACGACTTCGCCAACGTCGACAGACTCCGGCGAAACCACGGCGCGCCGACCGAAGGTGAGCAGTTGCTTGGTGAGCCTGCCCGCTTGTTCCGTCGCCTGCTCGATGGCGGACAAAGAGCCCTCAATCTTTTCCGACGGATCGCCTGCCAGGCGGATCAAGTCCATGTGCCCTTGAATCACTGTCAGTAGGTTGTTGAAGTCATGCGCCACGCCGCCAGCAATACGGCCCAAAGCCTCAGCTCTGCGTGAAGCATCCAGTTGGCGTTGTGCTTCGCCCAATTCGGAGCGCGCGTGCTCGTAATACAGCATCAACATGCCGAGAGAGGCGATCACCGTGAGCGAAGTCGATACCACGAATCCCCAGGCCAATGAATGACCCAGACTTGCGCTCACGGGGGCGGACAAGACGTGAACCCCCAGCGCGATCACCGCAACGCCATACAGCCAGGCACCTCCGCGCTTTCGTTCGGCCTTGATGATCAGGATGCCATTCGCAACTAGGCCACCACTCTGAAAAAGCACCAAAGGGATCATGCCGACGACTCCAGCTGGCCCCATCTCGAGAATGATCGCCGTGACCGCGCACGCCGCGGCGACCAGCAGCCAGGCCAAGGGCAAGCGGCGCTCACGAAATGTGTACGTTCCAGCGAGGAAGCACAGCGTCGACAATACCCAGAGCAGACCGCACGCAACCATCGCCAGCGGATCGGCACTGGCACCCAACACCATGATCGGAAAGACGGCGAGACCCCACGCAGCCCAGCCCATCGCCCACAGTCGGAGTGCCCGGTTGCGTTCACGCCAGGCGATGAACCCCAACACGGCCGCGGCGATCATGGTCGTGGCGGCCGCCAACGCAAGCCAGGTGAGAGGTGCCGCCATCTGCCCATTATAGTCGCTGATCGCCCTTCACGGCTACTTGTATCCAGGGTCGGAGCAGCCCCCACCCTCTACGGGCTTCGGGCCGCTCAGCTTGCTGGAGCAATCCTGGATCTACGGAGCAGCAGCGCCGCGCCGGATGGAAAAGTTCGCGGCGCCATCGATGTGCTCGCCGGCGATGAAGCCTTCGACAATCGGGCGGATTTCGTTTTCGAAAACTTGGGCGCCCCAGTAGTAGCGCAGCTTGCCGCTGCTATCGAACAGGAAGGTGGCCGGCAGAGAACCCTTCCAGAGAGGGCTCATCATCGGTTTGAACTCTTCGAGGTCTTGATAGACGATGTAGCTGGGCAGCGGGGCGCCTTGTTCTTTCAAGTATGCCAAAGCTTTAGGAGCGTCCTGCAGCTTATCGACGGATGCAAACGTGATGTCCACTCCCTGGGGTTTCCACTCTTCGCGCAACTTCAGCAACATCGGTAGCTCCGCTTTGCAGGCTCCACACCAGGTTGCCCAAACATTGATCAGAGTACCTTTGCTGCCTTTGGTACTGGCGTCGTGGATGATTCGCCCGGCCTCCGCCGGGATCAGGCCTGCCGGGATGGTCACGGTTTGGGTTTCCGGATCCGCGGCGGGAGCGGCGGCAGAGTTCAACTTGTCTGCTGGGTCATTAGCCGTCGAGTCGTTGGTGCTCGAAGTGTTCGTCGGACTCTTCGAGCAACCCGGCGCCATACCCGCGATGACTAGGGTCGCTCCCAGGGCGGTCAGCTTCAGTGTTGTCATGGGTGCGGCCGGGTTCGCCCCTCAATGCGCGCCTTCCGGCATGACCCGCCGCAGACACCCGAACTCGACCTCCAGGCTGGCTTCCGGATCCTCGCGCACTGCCGTGCAGGTCGCGTCACACAACTCGATGGTGGACGGCGACTCGGGATCATCAAACCGCCAAGCCTCATCCTGGCTGCAGTCAGCGCTGTAGGCGAGTCCCAAAGGGCCTTCCGAGCCGTTGTAGGTGACGTTGACGAGTTTGGTGTCGAGCGTCTCTCCAGTCGGCGAAGGCGGGATAGTGATGGTGCAGCTGAGGCTGTTGCCCCGAATCGAATTGACCACCTCTGAGAAGTCGGCTGCTGTCTGGTCTGCATCACCGGTATCGATGATGAACGCTGCTTCGGTTCCTCCTTGCTGTGCGAGCAGGTCGAGATTCGCAACGACATTGGGTGGATCGGGCTCTTCTTCGGTTTCCGGGTTGGCGACGCCAATCACATACGTGGGCGCCACGTCAGCGTAGCCTCCGACGAAATCCGCGATGTCATCGATGTCATTCCTCGCCGAGCCGCAGCCGGCGGGGGAGCCGTCGGTGACTAATACGATGGCGTGCTTGGCTTCGGGGTGCTGCGCGATCGACTCCTGGAGCCATTCGAGTGTGCCCTCTAGAACTGCCCAGGTGGGCGTACCACCGAGCCAGTCGTTTGCGGTCTCAGGCGTGGCGGCGTCAATCGCGTCGGCAAACGCCTGAGATGGGAGCTCTGTGAGTGAAACGACGGGTTGGCTGTAACTCGCTGAGCTGCACACCGCTGAATTCTCGCCGTCCACGGGAAACAGAGTCAGCGAGGCCGAGAGCCCCGTCGAACTTGGATCGTCGAAAAAGGCTTTGGTAGCCGCGACCACCGGTTCCCACTTGAGACTGCGGTCGTGGTACGGAAAGTCGCCTTTTCCCATGCTGCCGGAGACATCGAAAGCAAATGCCAAGATCACCGGCTCGAGCTCCGCGGGCACATGCTCTGCCACACAAGCGCCAGCGTCGGCAGAGCCAGGATCTGGAGTTTCTTCTCCTACGATGAGACTGTCGTCACCGGACGAAGCGTCGTCATCCTGAGCGTCGTTGTCCGACGAGGCGTCATCCTGGTTATCGTCATCCTCGTCGTCGGAATCGTCGGACGCGTTCGAGTCGTCGTCTTTGGCTGAGGCTGGTGAACCCCCGTCGTCAAGGTCGTCTTTCGAACACCCGAGCAGCATCGGGGTGGCAAGTATCGGGGTGGCAAGTAGAGTGGAACAAATGGCCGTGCGGAGTAGCATGAAGGGTTTCCTCGCCCCTGCGAATCCCGGCAGCGGCGTACGGCGGTTTATGACCACGTGTGGGACGTGGCGCCAGCAGTTTCCGAGTCGTTCTTCGCGTCAGTTTGATCAATCCAGCGGATCGCGGGGATCGCAGGCAGTTCCTGACCAACTCGATTTAGTCACATGACGAGCGCCCGGCGCTCACCGTGGATTTTTCCCCCGGCTTGTCATCGGCGCGCGGCTCCCAATCGAGCCTGGCTCGTGCGATGATGCCCGATACAATGAGTCTCCGTTTACAGCGACCCACGCTTGACGACAGAGCTCAGGTGCACCGCTGGATGACCACGCCCGGTATCGTGGAACAGATGCTGGGGCCGCCGACGTTTGCGGACCATCCGGTGCCAACATTTCAGGAATTTTGCGCGGACTGGGTAGCCAGCTACTGGACGCACGCGGAGCCGGAGCTGGGCCGCGTGTTTCTGATTTTCGCGGAAGGCGAGCGGGTTGGCATGCTGGCCCACAACGAGGTAGTTCGGCTGCCGGATGGCAAGCGTTGCACGGAGATCGACACCTGGCTGCGTGGCGCAGATGTGCTGGGTCGTGGGTTTGGCAGTCGCGCCGTTACCCAGCTGTGTCGACGTCTGGCGGTCGAGTTGCAACTAGATGTTGCTTTCTTGCAACCATCCGCTCGCAACCAGCGAGCGATTCGGGCTTACTCGAAGGCGGGATTTGAGCGCTCGCGATTGTCCGGTCCAGCAGCGGCGAGCTGTTACCAAACCGAGTTGGATTATCATGACAGCCTGTTTCTCGTTCGTTCACTCGAGACGCTATATCCAAGGCTGGAAGAGGTTGACGTTGGCGCTCAGCGGGAGCCATTGCTCGAACTGCTGTTGTTGGCGGACGACTCGGAGCGGCAAGTCCGCGCCTACTGGCAGCGGGGAAGATGCCTGGCGGTCAGCATGGAGGGGCGGCGCGTGGCCGTCGCGATCCTGAAGGAAGCTGGCGACGCCACGGAAATTGTAAACATCGCGGTGGCGTCAGAGTTTCGAGGTATCGGCCTGGGGACTCTGCTGCTCAATGCGATTG
The DNA here is from genome assembly GCA_050304975.1 of Polyangiaceae bacterium. Lineage (GTDB taxonomy): Bacteria > Myxococcota_A > Polyangia > Polyangiales > Polyangiaceae > SZUA-265. Next base: position 11,421 of record JBNLEN010000141.1, on the reverse strand, counting down.
CCGAGAGCGCGGCGGCGCGTGGCCAGAAGATTCTAAAGCTGGCCACCGCCTTCGAAGACACCGACGCAGTTTCCTTCTACTTGCACCAGGGTTTTCGTCCCGTGCGGCTGGAGCCGAATTGGTTCACCCGGGAGCGCGGCTACCCCGCGGAGCTGAACGTGCGTGGTGTGCCCGTCCGCGATCGGATTTGGTTTGAGCGACCCGTACGGAGCTGAGCGCCAGAGCGGCCAGGAGGGGACTTTCTTCCCAGCCCACCTATTTTTGAGGGATTGAGAGGTCCATTGGTGCGACGTTCGGCGGAGCCTCCACGGCTTTTCGCGGGCCGTGGGGCGCGGGCTGTGCCACTGTGCCGGCTCCGCTTCGCCATAACCGCGAGCAAAGAAGTTATTGGGTCAAAGTATGTCCGCACAAGAGCGATTCCACCTGGGTGTGAACTATTGGCCGCGCACCAAAGCCATGCGCATGTGGTCGGAGTTCGACGCGGGCGTCATCGCGGATGACTTCGCATTGATCTCCGAGCTGGGCATGTCCACCGTGCGGATCTTCCTCTTGTGGGAAGACTTTCAGCCGCAACCAAGGCTGGTATCGAGCCAGGCTTTGGACCATTTGGAAGTGGTCTGCGAGCTGGCGCAGCGCCATCGGCTTTCGTTGAACGTCACGTTCTTCACTGGGCACATGAGCGGGCCCAACTGGATCCCCAGTTGGATGCTACGTCCTGGTCGGACGCCCCCGCGAGTCAACCAAGTGGTCAGCGCCGGGTGCGCTGTGGACTCAGCGTATGTCAATCCATTCTCCGATGCCGCAGCTATAGAGGCTCAACAGCTGCTGCTGAGGACTGTGGTGGAGCGCTTTCGCACTCACCCCGCAATCGGTATTTGGAACCTGGGCAACGAGCCAGATCTGGTCGCGCACCCGCCGAATGCTGAGGCAGGCCGAACCTGGACGCGGCGCATGGTGGAGACGGTCAAGTCCGTTGGCGCAACGCAGCCAGTGGGGTTCGGATTGCACACGTCCGAGCTGTTGGAGGACGTAGGCTTTCGCGTCGATCAAGTGTTCGCCGAGACGGACGTGGCAGCCATGCACGCCTACCCGATGTATCAAGACTGGTCGCGGAACCCGCTGGACACGGAGGTGGTGCCGTTCTGCTGCGCGCTGACCAGCGCGCTGTGCGGCAAACCCACGCTGATGGAGGAGTTCGGCGGTTGTACCGCCGTTGCCGGGCAGCGTTCAGGATTGTGGGAGTTCGAAGCGTTTGGTCGGCCTCGCAAGCAGTTCATGGCATCTGAAGAAGCGCTGGCGGAGTATCTGCAAGCAGTGCTACCGAAACTGCAGCAGGTGGGGGCGACCGGCGCGCTACTTTGGAGCTTCGCGGATTACGCGCCAGAACTCTGGCAACGCCCGCCCTGTGATCAAGCACAGCACGAGCGCTCTTTCGGTTTGATCCGCCCGGACGGCTCACTCAAGCCGCATGCGGAGGTGATCCGTCAGTTTGCTCGCACGAGGCCGCAAGTGCTGGAAGCCACGCGGCGTGTGGACCTGGGCGTCACGCCCGATGCGTACTACTCGAATCCCAAGCAACACCTGTTGCGGCTGTTCGCGGAGTTTTGCGCTCAGCGCGGCTCATAGTCTCTGGTTGGAGGCGCGAAGCCGCAACTGGTGCCGTCGGTCACGCGTACTTCGTCTTCCCAGGGCAGGCGATACTTGCCCGCGGCCAGATCGCGCATGTAGCTGTAGGGGCAATCCCGGGCGCCGCCTTTGACCGCGACGTACCCTCGGTGGCCGAGCTGGTAGATGTTGTTCTCAACTCCCCAGTGCAGGCGCGCTTCACGGATCAGGTCGGGCCTGACCTCTGCGGAGACGATTTCGTCGGCTCTGCCGGAGTAGCCGTGGGCCAAGATGGTGCCGTCGAAGTTGACGATCATGCCTTCACCCATGGAATCAAAGCTGCCGTCGCTGCCGCACATGCAGACGTTGGCGGTGGCCATCAGGTTGCAGAATGAGTTGCTCTGGTTGGTGAAGCGCCAGGCGTCACGCACGGGCGCAGTATAGCCGGCGGTACGCAACATGATCTCTGCGCCCTTGTAGGCGCACTCGCGCGCCATCTCGGGGAACATGCCATCGTGGCAGATGATCAACGCCAACTTGCAGCCCTTTGGGCCGTCGCAGATGGGGATGCCATAGTTGCCGGGCTCCCAAGGCTCTACTGGTACCCACGGGTGGAGCTTTCGATAGTTGATGCGGATCTCACCCTGATTGTCGATCACTAGCCCGGTGTTGTAGGGGTTGCCCCCTGGGTTGCGTTCCATGATCGAGAAGCAACCCCAGATGTCGTGGTCGACGCAGGCCTGGCGAAACGCCGCGACCTCTGGGCCGTCTACGGCGCACATGATCTCCGGATTGGTGTCCATGCTCAGCCCGTGCAAGCTGTACTCAGGGAACACCACGAGATCTGCCGTATCCAGATTGCGGCGCGCTTTGCCCACCATCTCCACGATGCGTGCGGTTTGTTTGGCCAGGTGCTCCGGCGTTTCCACTACCGGCAGCTGCAGCTGCACCACACTGATCACCACGCCATTGGGCGACTTGTTCAAGCCTCCGAGTCCGCTCATAGTATTGCCTTTCGCTGCGTCGATGGTGGGCGCCAACCCGTGTCGTCAGCGAGTGCGGAAGTTTTCGTCGAAGCTTCGTGCGCAGAGTTATGAAAGTAATCTGTGTTGGGGGTGGCACAGCCTGACCCACGTCACCGAGTCGCTGCAAAGCCTACGCAGTCGGTTACCAGCGTCTGTGGCGCCTGATTGCGGCAGGCATGGAGATTGCTTGGGTGCCCGCACAGTGCGCCAGTTGTTCACGAGTTGTCTGTTCCTGATCTTGATCCTGAACCTTGCGGCCTGCGGTTCGAGGGGCGGCGAGCTTGTCGCCGCTGGCGACCCGGCGGCGTCCCCCACTCCAGGGCAGCCCGAGGATGGGCAGCTGAACGCTGATGGAGTCCCGGCAGGCAACGATGACGCAGGCAACGATGACGGCGAGAATGCAGCGGCGGTCCCGCCGGCTAAGGGCGTCGACCCGTTGATCAACGTGCCCGAGGCGTGTCAGAGCTACGCCCGGACCAAGTGTGAGCTGCAGCACAGCTGTCATCCTGAACTCAGTCCGTTGCCACCGCCTGACCGGGAGCGCTGCGAGCGCACCGAGATGAGTCGCTGTACGGCGCACCTGGGATTCGCTGGATCTACGTTTACCGTGGAAGCCTTGGCTCAGTGTGAGCAAGACATGCGCGCCGCCGACTGCGCCCGTTTGCGCGGTGGGTACGTCAACGTGGAGTCCTGCTTGACTGGTCCTGGTTCACTTGCAGCGGGGGTCCCCTGCTACCACGACCATCAGTGTCAAAGCGGACTTTGCTACGACGGATCGAGCCAAGGTTGTGAGGCGTGCGCTGAAGACGCCGGAGGTCGCGCGCCGCCTTGGGACCAAGCCACTGGAATCGAAAACGTTGGCGATCCCCCTTCCGATGACGGGCGCTGCAAGAATCGCTTGCTGCGCAACGTTGATGGTAGCTGCCAGCCATTCCCTGGGCAGGAGGGAGATCCGTGTGACGACGGTTGTGACGCGCTCGCCGGATTGGCTTGCGAGCTGTCGCCGACGGAGCCATCTGTCTGTACTGCGGGTCGACTGCTGAGTGTCGGCTCCCCGTGCGGTGGCGAAAGCCGCGGGTTCTGTGAGCCGGGCACCGGCTGCTACAGCTTGAGTGATCTGGGAACCGGCAATTGCAAAGCGTTCTTGCTCGAGGGGGAAACCTGCAGCGAACTAGAGTTCACGTCCCACTGGTGCGACTTCGGACTCAAGTGTGACGACGAGCTTGGGATGTGTGTGCCAAGCACCTCCGTGATCCAACCGCCTAGCCCGGAAGCCCTCGGCTGCGGCCGCTGACGGCTTGAATGCGGCTGGCTCGCCGAATCGTGGTAGTGTCTTGACTGGCACATGCTTGAGATCCGTTTGCTCGGCGAGCTTCAGTTATTGAATGACGGTGAAGTCGTCGAGCTGCCACGTTCGAAGAAGACGCGCGCATTGCTCGGATACCTGGCTTGCACCGGCAAATCCCATAAGCGCGAACGTTTGGCGGATCTGTTTTGGGATGCGTCCGACAGGCGGGCGTCCCTGCGCTGGAGTCTCAGTCGGCTCAGGCAGCTGCCCGGCGTCGAGCAGGCTGGACTGTTGGTCGCCGATGGTGATGAGCTGGGCATCCAGCCGGGTGCGGTGAAGGTCGACACCGCCCGCCTCGAAGCATCGATGGGGTCGGGTCCAGAAGCGCTGAGCATCGAGCAATTGACCGAGTCGGTCGAGCTCTTTCGTGGGCCGTTCTTGGAGGGGTTGGACCAACCCGATCAACACGCGTTCCAGGCTTGGTGCATCGCGCAGCGTGGTCTCTGGCGTCGACGCCAAGCGGAGTTGCTCGCCACGTTGGTGGCGAAGCTGAAGTCGGAGCCAGATCGCGCTGTCGAGTTCGCGCTGCGGCTCACTCAGCTGACCCCTGACGCCCCCGCGGCTTGGATTTCCCTGCTCGAAGCGCTGTGTGCAGCGGACAGGCGCAGCGAAGCGGAAGAGCAGTATCAGGTGGCGCTCCACAAGCTCAAGGATGGCGGCCCACTCGTGGTGCAGCAGCTGCGCGCGGCGTGGGGAACATTCGTGGCTGGCCCCCTTGCGCAGTCGGCTCAGGCGGAGTCGCTGGCTCCGCCAGCGAGCGATCCGGCGATCTCACAACGAGTGCAGTTTTGTCAGGCCGCCGATGGTGTGCGTCTGGCGTATGCAAGCGTTGGTTCAGGTCCTCCGTTGGTGAAGACCGCCAATTGGATGAACCATCTGGAGCACGATTGGAAGAGCCCGATTTGGAGTCACATCGCGCGGGCGCTGAGTCAGGACTTCACATTGCTGCGCTTTGACCAGCGCGGCAACGGACTCTCGGACTGGGATGTGCCGCACTTCTCGTTCGAGGCGTTCGTGAGTGATCTGGAAGCGGTCGTGGAGCGGGCGGGCTTGGAGCGGTTCGCGCTCCTGGGGATTTCCCAAGGGGCAGCATCCGCGGTCGAATATGCGGCGCGCCACCCGGAACGCGTCACACGCCTGGTTCTCTACGGGGGATATGTGCAAGGCTGGCGGCACCGCTCGGCCGAGGAACAGAAGACTCGCGAGGCAATGTTGACCCTGATCCGTACTGGTTGGGGTCAGGACAATCCGGCATTTCGCCAACTGTTTTCCAGCTTGTTCATGCCCGGCGGCAATGCTCAACAATTCGAAGACTTCAACGAACTGCAGCGCGTTTCTTGTTCGGCGGAGAATGCTGCCAAGATCTCCGAGGCGAACGCTTGGATCGACATTAGTGAGCGCTTGGCTAAAGTGCAGGCACCGACCTTAGTGCTGCACGGCAACCGGGACGCGCGCGTGCCATTCGAGCAGGGGCGTTCACTGGCGGCGGGGATCCCGAACGCCCGCTTCGTGGCGTTGGAGAGTCGGAATCACATCCTGTTGCCGGATGAGCCAGCGTGGCCGCGCTTCCAGCACGAAGTGCGTTCATTTCTCGCGGAAGAGTGAACCGGGCGGGCAGAGTTGCCGGCAGCAGAGCTATCGAGCAGGTGGAGGCTAGAGCTGGTTTTTCAGCGCGCTTTCGAACTTCAATCGCGACGAGTAGGCGCAAATGGTGCCGCCTAAGATGGCGTTCGTCATGCCGATGCCCATCTCGACGATTCGCGAGCGAAACAAGATATGCGTTCCGAGAACGATGCTCTTGTGGGTGGCAAGCCAGTCGGTCCACACTTGGCGGAACTTGGTCTCGTAGCTTTGTAGCGAGGCGGCGTCCACGAACAGGTGGAACGGTCGTTCCAGGAAGTGCTGGGTCAAGTACTCGGAGATCTCGTCGGCAAAGCCTCCGGTCGCCTTGCCCGTGTATTCGACGAGCACGGCGCTATCGCTTTTTAAGAATGCTTCGGCGGTGCCGAAGCGGTGCATCAGTTTGAAACCAGCTTCCGTCGTGATTCGTTCGTGCATCTTCCGCCAGAGATCGGTCAGCGCACAGGCGCTGATGAACCCGTCCAGGGTGTTTCTCTTGCTACGGACAGATTCGGGAGGCACCTGCGCCCCAAAGGTCAAATATGCGCCACGCTGAACCTGGGAGTGCCTAGATGGTGCGCCGCTGAGGCGCTACACGTCGGTGCGTGCGCCACCAGGGGAGCAAAAGAACTACAATCACAGCATCCGAGCAGCGATCTGGATGAGCGGCACGCGGGTCGGAAGCGCTCTGGGGTGCGCTCGGGTTCAGTAGAACCATACACTTCCACCAGAGAGCTCGCAGACCGGGGGTCGGAGCGAGAAATGTACCCATTATCAGGGTTTTGGAATCAATGGATTGGGATGACCAGCTCTCGCGTATGGCTGAGTGCGCTGCTTGTCTCCGTCGCGGCTGCCTGCTCACAGGCAGCCGTAGATCCCGAGCCGAGCAATGACCTTCCAGTCGGTGGCAACAATGACATGGCTGGACCTCCGAGCGGGGCTGGCGGAGCGGCGGCCATGCCCGACACTGGGGGGCCGCTCAGCATTGATGATCTCGAGACGGCAGACCCCGAAAGTCTGCCTGACGGCGTGCCGGCGCAGAGCCGTGCGCGGCGATTGAGCTACGCCGAGTTTGACCGTAGCGTTTCCGAGCTGCTGCTGACCCAAGTGACGCCCTCGGACCTATTTCCGGCGGAGCAGCCCAACCTGGGCTCGTACGAAGATGGTGGCGCCCGCGGGGTGAATGAACGCCTGTTGCAAGGTATCGTCTTGGCTGCGGAACAGCTGGCATCAGAAGCCGTACAAGATGCGACTCGCTACACGAGTATCGTTGGTTGCGACCCCGCCCAGGCTGGATGTCGCGATACGTTCATTCAGAGCTTTGGTCGACGCGCTTATCGTCGGCCGCTCACTGTGGAGGAAAGCTCACGCTTTAGTACCCTGTTTGATCAGGGCCCCGACCTAGTCGCTTCGGGTGACAACTTCCGTGACGGTGTGCAGCTAGTGCTTGAAACCGTGCTGCAGTCGGCGAAGTTCTTGTACATCATCGAGCAAGGAAGCGGACAGCAAGATGCGCAAGGCGCCTTGCTGAGCGACTTCGAAATCGCTGCCCGCCTGTCGTATTTGTTCTGGGGCAGCGGACCAGACGACGAGCTATTGGACGCGGCGGCAGCGGGTACGCTCTCTACGCCCGACGGTCTCGCGGCACAAGCCCAGCGTCTTGCCAACGACGCGCGCGTTCGCGCCCGAGTGTTGGAGTTTCACAACCGTTGGTTTCAGATGGAGGGGCTGCGTGCGGCGGGCAAGGATCCATCCGTTTTTCCGCAGTTCAACCCCGAACTCGTGCAGTCGATGCAAGCTGAGATGGACGTCCTAGTGGAGGAGGTCACCCTGGCGCGCAGCGGGGGCATCGTGGAATTGCTGACGACTCAGGCGGCCGCGGTGGATACGCCTTTGGCTCAGCTGTACGGGGTCTCCGGTGACTACGGTGCGTCGCCAACCATTGTGGATCTGCCGGCGGATTCTGGACGCGCCGGGATTCTGACTCGTGCGGCCTTCTTGACCGGACACAGTTCAGCAAGCACACGCACCTCTCCGATCCTACGAGGTGTGTTCGTACTGGACCGGATCTTGTGCGAGACCGTTCCACCGCCACCTCCTGGCGCCGCGATGGAAGAACCCGAGACTCAACCTGCCGAGGAGCCCAACACCACCCGCAAGTACTTCGAATGGAAGACATCGATGGCGGTGTGCACGGCCTGCCACAGTCGCATCAATCCGGTGGGTTTTGCGTTCGAAAACTTCGACGGGATTGGCGCCTACCGCGCCACCGAAAACGATGTTCCGGTCGACGCGTCGGGCAGTGTGAGCGTTGGCGGCCAGACGCTGCAGTTTCAAAACGCCACGGACTTCACCGCGTCGGTCGCCGGATTGCCTCGGGCTCGCTCTTGCTACGCCACGAATTGGCTGAAGTATGTCTATGGTCGCAAGGAATCAGCCAGTGACGCGCGCACGCTCGGTCGGATAACCAGCGGCCTCGGCACTGGGCAGTACGGCGCGCGCGACGTGCTGTTGACGATGACCACTGGCGCCGCCTTCAACCATCTTCCCCCTCATCAGGACTGAACATGGCCGCACGATTTCTTCAACGACGAAGCTTCTTGCGCGGGGTAGCAGGGGTCTCACTAGGGCTGCCACTGCTGGAGAGCATCGGCTCGGGACCGCTTCAAGCTCAAGAGGGGGCTACCTCCGGGCGTTTTCTCTCGTTCCACTGCAGCAGCGGTGTGAACACAGACTTATTCTGGCCGGAGATTGGCCCGTTGAGCGCCGCGTCGTTCACTGGTCGCGGTACAGAAGCGCTAGCGCCGTTCGCTGACCGGCTGTTGATCCCCCGTGGTGTGCATGGCTATCCCGTGGGCACTTGGACTGGGCACTCCGAGGGCACTGCCCAAGCGCTCACCGCTGCAGCGCACATAGATACCAGCGCGCAGTCGGCATCGATCGATCAGGTGATCGCTGGTGCGCTCAACCCAGCGGGGCGTGAAGCGCTGGTGCTGCGCCCCGGTGGTCGTGATCTGGGCGTGCCAGGATTCAATTCGATTTCCTACCGCGCTTCGGGGGCGCGGGTGGACGCTGAGTCCAATCCGTACCTGGCGTATCGCGCCATGATGGGCTTGGCCCAGCCCGCGGCACCCGCTCCGGGCGACGCACCCGATGAAGCGACGGAGCGCCTCGTGCGCAAGCGTCAGAGTGTGATCGATCTCGCCCGTACTGAGGTCGATGAATTGCGCAGCTTGGATCTGTCGACTTCCGACCGCATGAAGCTTCAGCAGCACTTCGAGTTGATTCGTGATCTGGAGACCGGCATGACGAACGACCCAGCGGTGGTCGCTTGCATTCTCGAACCGAACACCGTGGCGGAGCTGGAAGCCATCAACGCAGACACCGTGGAAGCCAACGAAAACTTCCCACACATGGCGCGCTACTTCGTGCAGATTGCCGCCCTATCGCTGGCTTGCCAGCACACGCGCTCCGTCGTGCTGCAGTGGGGCGCCGCAGTGGCCGGCTCCCCCATGTACCAGTGGGATGGCATCAGCCACAACTACCGGCATCACCCCATCTCCCACGGCACGACCGAAGACTTTGCCGGTGATGAAGTGGTGGGTTGGCAAGACATGCTGCATGAAATCGACCGCTGGAACGTCAGCGAGTTCGTGAAGCTGCTGAGCTTGTTGGACTCGTATCAAGAGGCCGGCGGACGCACCTTGCTTGACAACTCCGTCGTGCTTTACACCAATGAGTTTTCTCATGGTCAAGGCCACACCACGGGAGACTTGCCGATCGTGATCGCCGGCGGCGGCGGTTACTTCAAGCTCGGCGAGTCGCTGGTGATCAACGGCAGCACCGCGGATATCGCTGGAGTAGATGGCGCGAGTGGTCACAGCCACAAGATGTTGTGCACCGTGCTGAACGCCGTGGGTGTGCCCACCGCGGACTGGAACGGCGGCACGGAGCTAACCGAGCTCAAAGCCTGACGACGACGTGGACTGGCGTATTCTCTGAGTATACGCCGAGTTGGGGGAGTGTCACAGCTGCCACTCCCCGAGCCTCGAGCGATCTGGCACAGTGCTGGAACGCTCGAGGTCGCCGATGAACGTCAAGATCCTGATTGATTCGATAGTGCGGCACACCACGGTGTTGGTGGCGCAGTTGGCGACAGCCGGTGGCACCCGGGCGCCGCTAGCACACGTCGCGAATCAGGTGTTCTTGGACCTCAGCCGGGAGTTGGAGGCCCAGGGGATCAGTCGCAAAGTCAGCGCGGACATGTTTGGCATGGCGCTGCGCACGTACCTGCGGCGCATTCAGTGGCTAAAGGAAAGTTCCACGGATCGGGGGCGCACACTCTGGGAGGCGGTGCTCGGTTATTTGTCGGAAAATGGGCTCCGCTCTAGAGCTCAAGTGCTCCAGCGCTTTGCTCAGGATGAGGAATCGCTCGTGCGAGGTGTACTGCACGACTTGGCTGAGTCTGGCCTGGTGTTCACTAGTGGCAGCGGCGCGGAGCAAGTCTTTCGTGCGACGACGACCGCGGAACAGACCCAAATGCAAGCTTTGGGGCCTGCATCGGGGTTGGATGAGCTGGTCTGGGCGTACATCTATCGGGAAGGACCAGTGGATCGTGAGCAGTTGGATAGCTTCGCTGCGTCCAACCCGAAGGCGTTGGCGCCGGCCCTCCAAAGATTGCTGGATGCAAGTTGCATCACGCACAGTGATGGCTTGTACGCGGCGTCATCACTGGAGGTCCTGCTAGATGTCGATGCCGGCTGGGAGGCGGCGGTCTATGACCATTATCAGGCGCTCGTGCGCACGATCTGTCAGCGCTTGGCACCAGACTCACGCGCCCATGTGGAGCGGGAGCAGGTGGGCGGTAGCACGTTTACCTACGATGTTTGGCCGGGCCATCCGCACGAAGCGGAAGTGCTGGAAACACTCGCCCGGTTCCGTGCCGCGCACACCGAGTTGTTCGAGCGCGTGGAAGCTCACAACCGCCAGCACCCTCCGCCAGACCGATACCAGCAAGTGGTGGTCTACGGCGGTCAAAACGTCACAATTCGAGATGAGTCCGCTGAGGAAAACAGCGCAGAGGAAAAATCGTGATGCCGATCCCCCAGAACATGAACCCTGAAGTTTCCGAGACCAGCCGGCGCAGCTACTTGAGGCAACTTCGGCTTCGTCCGAGTCCTGACCTTCTGGGGCGATGGTTGGTCAATTGTGGCCTACTGAGCCTGGCGCTTGCGGCTGGTCTTGGCTGTAGCAAGTCCGACACTGAAACTGCGGAGACCAATGGTAGCCAGACGCACTTTCTGGAGGCGTGTGATGAGAACTGCAGCGCACCGTACGACTGCATCTGTGGCGTTTGCACGCTCACTTGTTCCAGTGACGGGGAATGCTCTGGCGCGCATGAAGAAGCTGAGTGTTTGGCGACTGTTTCGAGTGGAGCGTGTGACGAAGAAAAGGCGTGTGATTGGCAGTGTTCCGCAGATGGCGATTGTTCAGATCTGGCGGAGGGCGCCGCGTGTGTGAGTGGCCGCTGTCGCGTGGAGAGTGGCTCTGGAGTCGATGACTCAGATGACTCTGGGGATGACGACATGGCGGGTGATGACATGGGCGGCCCGGATGACTCTGTGATGGATGACGCCGACGATGCTGCTGACGATGCTCCGGATGCTAGCCACAGCGACGAGCCGGACGCATCCATGAACGATACTCCCGATGCCACAGCTGGTGGTGTCGACGCCGGCAATGGGATCTGCGCCGCCGAGCTGCCAGACATCCCGAATTGTTGCTTCACTGACGCGGACTGCACGAACGGAGAACGCTGCTACG
>JBNLEN010000140.1:0-16022 GCA_050304975.1 Polyangiaceae bacterium | reverse complement strand
GGTGATGTCCGCGACGTACAATGTGTCCTCATGCACGGCCATCCCTTTGGGAGCACTCAGCCAAGTACCGGACTTTGAACCGTCGATGAACTTGAGCTCAGTGACCTTGCCGTCAGCGCTCACCTTGGAGATGAAGCCATTGCGATCCGCGTCGGTCGGCTTGCCATTGATGTTCGACACCAGGTAGACATCCTGATCTGCATCGTACAGCACGCACTCGGGCGTCTTCAGTCCAGCATTCTTGACCACGACTGGGGGTGGCAGTGGCGCTTCAGCCGGCTTCGCGGGCTCAGCGGTTGTCGGGGCGGGTGCCGCAGCCTGCGGCTGTGCGGCTGGGGCAGCCACCTGAGGCTGCTGCGGCTCTTCCGCTGGTTGGGAGCTGCTGCCAGCACAGGCAGACGCGCCGAAAGCGGCAGCAAGCGTGAGAATGGATACTGCGCGAGAAGCAGGAGAGTAATTCATGACGACTCCGTTGATTGGAAATGCCAGTTGGAAATCCCGGGTAATGGACGTGCGGGGACGCAGAGATTCGGCCCCCAGCGAATTGGGACCAACGTTACAGAACCCTCGCCGAGCAGACAAGGGGGCGCCAACCGGCTGTCAGGTCATCCGCGCTGGCGTGCTTAGAGTTGGCGTAGTTAGAGTTGCCCACCTGCACAGATGAAGCCGAGAAACACGTTCGCTAGGCCACCGAGCGGGTTGTCCGACCCGCACTCACCGTCGAGACAGTGCCGCCCGGACATTCCTCGCCCTGCGCGCAGGCTTGACTGAAACTTGGCCTGCGCCTTGCCTGACGTCGCATTCCTCACCTTGTGCGCAGGCTTGATCCTGCGCCCAAAGCTCGCTTCCAGTGTTCCAACCGGACCAGCGTCTCCGAGAAGCGTTCCGGAGTCAACGAATAGCACAGACGGATGTACCCCGGAGCACGCGCCCACGTGCCGCTGTTGACCCGCAGCCCAAAGTGCGCCTCCAAAATGCGTGGGATGTTCTCCTGAGTCAACGTGACTTGCTGCCCACCTGGCAAGCTCATCTCTCGCCCTTCCCAGGAGCGGACGTCCGCGAAGATGAAGAGCCCTCCAGGACGCCCAGCGGAGCACTCCGCTCCACTCTTGCGCAGGCAATCCTCCAACCGCTGGCGCTGCGCCCGCAGCGCTAGGCGTTGAATTTCCAAATGTTCGTCCAACATCTGCCTAGCGGACTGCAACTGTGTACCGCCGGCGGCAAAGCCTCGTAGCAACACTTCCGTCGCAATCCGGCTGTGCCGAGCCAATGAAGTCAGCCTGGCAGGGCGCATGGCCGAGAGCAGCTCCCGATCCGTGCCGTAAGCCCATCCCACTCGCAAACCACCGGCCGCGAACATCTTCGAAAGGCCGTTGAAACGCAGAATGCGCGCCGCATCCGAGGGCACGCGCGGAGCCTGATCGGATCCCTCCAGATCTATACCACTGAATATCTCATCGGAAAGAACCAACACATCATGCTTTACCGCATATGCAACCACCTCATCCAGCTGCGCCTGCTCGGCAAATACACCAGTGGGGTTGTTCGGGTTGACGATCAGCAGAGCATCCGGCCTTTCGGACAGCGCACCCAATTCTGCCGCATTCAGCATGAACCCCTGCTCGGCAGCCCCCGGAACCTGGACCACATCGCAGCCGGCGAGGGTGAACACGGGCGGTAAGTAACCGTAGTGTCCGGCTGCAATAGCGATTCGTGGCGCTCGTCCCAGTCGTTTCCGCAATGCCAACGCCGCGTCAGCCAGCAACGGAAACACGCCGTTGCCCAACACAACCTGCGTGGCGTCTACCGCTTCCCCCGAGCGCTCGAGCTCGAAGGCGGCGACGAGCTCCGCCAAGCGCTGGTCGCTCACGTCACTACTCAGGTTGGTAAATCCTAGGAGTAGCCCTTGAACCAGGCGGTCCGGCATGTCGAGCTCATTCTCGCCGTAGTCGAGTCGTAGCGCAGTCCCCTGATACTCCGGCTCGGTGAAGGCTGGAAGACTCAAGGTCCGCCGCATGCTCTGACTCAGGGGAAAACGCCCCTCGTCAGCCGCTCCAGTTTGCGGGCGCAGCGACGGATTCGGTTGCCCCAGGCGACGCAGCTGAAACGCCAGGATCTCGTCGAAGAGCGCCGTGTAGTAGCGCTCAGTGAAGCTATCCACCCGACTGTACGTGGATTCAGCAAACGCCTCGAGCGCGACCAGCAAGTTCTTGTCCGGGCCAACCAAAAACGCCGGTGCGAGTCCAGGGTATACCCGGTTCTTGATCAAGCCCGTGAGCACGAGTACTCCAATCGAGGAGAGGCTCGTGGCGAAGCACTCCAGCAGGGGGTTGGCGTGCACCCCACTGGTGATCTCGAAATCTTCGCTGGCGTCTACCACGACCAACCGTCCCGCCGCTCTCGCGCGTTCAGCAAGCCGCGTCAATGATGCGATGTTGCGACGTTCTTCCGTCTCGAGCGCCAACAGCACCATCTTCGGATTCAGTGCATCCGCGATTTCGGTCAGTTCATCCAAGTCGTCGTTGCCGACGAGAACCTCAACCCCGGCCTTGCCCAGAGGCTGCCCGTAGGCTTGCGCCAGGGAAGCACTCACCACCACGCGCTCCCCAGCCTCGAGGCAGCACAGCACGATGCCGTAGAGCAACTCCTGGCGACTGGGGGCTACGAATAGCTGCGAGCTCTGCACATCGAGTTCGAACTGGCGCTGCAGATAGCGCGCAATACCTCGCCTCAGCGCCTCTCCACCACAAGCGTCGGTATAGGGCGCGGTCTTGCGCTCGGTAAATCCCTGAGCCAGAGAGCGTAAAAACGTCACTTGCTCTTCGCTAATAGCCGACAGATCCAACTGATCGAGGAATGCCTGATATCCTAGCTCGAGCATCGCGTGATAGAACGGACGCAGCTGCTGTTCGAACAGCAAGGTCGCTTCAATCACGCGCAGATCATGCCAGATGCTCATACCTGCGCCACGCAGTGCATGCGCCGTATGAGCGCCCACTGGCTCGTGACTCGTCGCTCCCACGAAGAATTCAAACGCGTTGCCCGTGCGCTGCTCCAGCTCCGCCAGGACCCCAATGTCCGTATCTTCAGCCTGCTTCACGCGCCGCGTCCAAACTTCCCGCAATTGAAATCCGCGGCGAGCGAACATGCTCTCAATCACCTTCGCGCCGGGCCGACCAGCCACGTTCAGGATGACTTTCCCCGCGGGAGCCAAGACTAGAACCGCTTGCTCCAACGCACGAGCCAACAGCCCAAGACCAAACTGATCTTCATACACGCCCTGAAGCGCGAAGTAGTTGGACAGATCGTAGAGCCGTTGTTCATCCAACTCACTGAGTGCCTGGGTCGGGTCGAAGTCGGGGTTGGGCGACAGCACTTGGGGAATGCACCCCACCACGAAATCAAAACGTTGCGAGCGCTGGATCATCGACCGCAGAAGGTCACTTTCACGGACCTGAATGCGTTCAGCCAAGATTGGCCCTGGTAGCGGCTGCCCCAGCTCGTCATAGCTGTTGAGCAGCGCGTTGATCTGAGCCACGAGCACCGCTACCGGGTTGAGGTCCAGCGCGACGATGCTCCCCAGACGAGTCGCTTTGAGTAGCGCCAGCGAGACCCACCCGCTCCCGCAGCCCAACTCAACCAGACTGCGCCCGTCAAGCGCTTCACTGGGATAGCGCAGTAGCCCTTCCAAAAAGGTGTAGCTCCAATCCTCAGGCTCGAAGATTGACGGCACTAGCAACAAGTCGAGGCTCACCTCTAACACGCTGGTGCTGAGCTCAAACCTCCGAACCTGAAAGGCAGGATCCCCTGGCTCGCGCCGCAGGCGGTGCAATTCAGCCAGTGCTGACGACCGCGTCGCTGCGTCTTCCAAGCGAGCGAGCAGCGCTTCGAGTCTGCCCCTGAGTTGTTGACTCACCAATCTAGATTAGGCTGTATCGAGACTCCGCGCACCTCTGATTCCGCAGAGGGTATTCAGCGCGTTGAACGGCGCGTTCGGAGCAGAGCCGACACAAACTGCGTTTCTGTAGGCAGATTGACTGCTACAGTAATCTCCATGTTTGGTGAGCTCATGAGCCATCCACTCGGGGCGGACTGATGACTCAGGCCGCCTTCGACGTGGCGGGACTGTCGCCCAAACAGCCGCCAAACCCCAGCGCGGAATTCCTGTGGACCGGCGGGGCAACCCTGCTGCTGTTTCCCGTCTTTTGGCTGATGCAGTCCACATTTGGGCTAAGTCGAGCCGAGCTGGTCGTCGGGTTCCTGACGTTCCACGGCGCCCACCTGATCAACGACCCGCACTTTTCCGTTACGTACCTGCTCTTTTACAAGGACTTTCACCAGCGCGCATTCGGAGCCGCCTTCACTCCGGCGCAGCGAATTCGATATTGGATTTCCGGATTGCTCGTGCCCGCTGCACTAAGTTGTTGGGCCGCGCTCGCCATCTCCAGCAGCTCCACCTGGCTGATGGGAGCGTTGATCCAACTGATGTTCTTGCTGGTGGGCTGGCACTACGTCAAACAAGGCTTTGGCGTGCTAGTCGTGCTGTCTGCTCGGCGCGGAGCAAAGTTCAGCAGGCTCGAACGAGGCGTGATCTTGGGTCATTGCTACGCAGCCTGGGCGTATGCCTGGGCCAGTCCCGCAGATCCTGGGCGCTTGGTGGAGGAGAAAGGCGTGGTCTACACTTCGATGGTTCATCCAGCGAGTCTGGAACAGCTGACGCAATTGATGTTCTTCGGCAGTTCATTGCTCATGCTCGGCGTGCTGTGGCGCCGCTTTCGGCGGCGAGAGTTGACGCCCTTGGCTCCAGTGTGTGGTCTACTCGTCAGCGTTTGGCTCTGGACCGTCTACTCCGACCTCGACCCACTGATGGTGTACGCCATTCCGGCTCTGCACTCGCTGCAATACATCTATTTCGTCTACCTTCTGAAGCGCAACGAAGCGCTCGCCAATCAGGGCGCCGGCGATTTTGCTCGCGGGGTCAGTCGAGAGCTGGTCAAGACGGCGGCGTTCGCCGTTGGTCTCGGTTGGGTACTATTTCACGCAGCTCCTAACTTATTGGACGACGTGATTGCGCCCAGTTTCACTGATGCGCCGCTGGGTCCAACCCCGTACTTTGCGGCGCTATTCGCGATCGTCAACATCCACCACTACTTCATGGACTTCGTGATCTGGCGCCGCGAAAACCCGGACACCCGCTATTTGAGAGATCTCAGCCCAAGCTAGTGGTCCGCACCAGCACCACCTAACTACGCGCTGAACCCTTGCTGCGACAGAACATCCAAGAACGCCTGAATGCCACCAGCGAAAACGTTTCCCCGAACCAGCACTCGGGTTCCGTGCGGCCACTCGATCGCCAGGGCTGGACTGCTGGAACCAAACTGAAATCGCTTCACGAAACGGATTTGGTCGAATGAAGCCAGCGCTGTCCCGTCGGACGCCAGCACTTGCCGCGACTGGGCATCGAGGATCAACAACACCTTCAGCGCCTCTGACGGCTTTTGGCGCTGGGTCGGCACCCGACGGACCAGCTTGTACAGTGCAAAGCCGAAGAGCGACGCCGCAATCGTCAGCGCAACACCGAGCAGGAGTATGCCCTCCCCAGCGATGGCCAGGCCAAGCTGAACAATGCCATTGACTCCAAGTATGAACGTCAAGAGCCCCAGCACGAACGCGGTCGTGTAGACCCAATTCGTGCCGAGGTCGACGAACAGCAACTGCTGCCCTCGCTGACGCAACGCCACGCCGCTCGCTTCCGCCAAGACCGTTTCCACAATCCCCCAACTCCAAGCCGGAGCGACGGCTCAACCCTCGAATTCAGGACTGCGGTCCATGGCTTCTGGCTGAAGCTCCGATTGGGGCGACCGCGAAGCCTCCGTTCGGGTTGGGAATGCGGTCAGGCGATAGCTCCACCCACCGAGCAGCGCCCCAAATGTGGGCGCAATCAAGTAGAGCCACAGGTGCTCGAGCTCACCCGCCACGAGAGCGGGCCCTAGCGAACGCGCTGGATTCATGGAAGCCCCGCAGATAGGTCCCGCAAAAGTGGCCTCCAACGCAACCGTGCCCCCGATGGCCACTCCTGCCAGCATCCCAACAGCCCGCGCATCTGTTGCCACCGCCGCGATCACGTACATCAGAAAGAAGCTGAGCAGCAGTTCAAACACGAAGGCTTGCATCGGTGTCCCGGAGGGTACAGTCGCCCCGAGTGACTGCACGTCGCCGAGTAGGAACAGCAAGCAGCCGGAGGCTGTCCCCGCTGCCGCAACCTGCCCAGCAACGTATGCGGGCACCTCGCTCCACGGAAAGCGACCAATGCCCGCGAACGCGATCGTCACCGCTGGATTGAAGTGAGCGCCGCACAGATGCCCCGTGGCGTAGATCATGACCATCACGACCAAGCCAAACACCAGACCAATCCCCAGGTGAGTCACCGCGCCGCCCGAAACAGCATCGACCATGATCGCGCCACACCCGGCGAACACCAGGGCAAAGGTACCGACGAACTCTGCCGCGACGCGATTGGGAAGGGGAATTGGCACGCGGCTTCAACTTAGGAGGATTCGCTGGAGCTCACAAGCCGCGTCGCCGCTCGGCCGCCAAAGCCGTTGATTTCTGAAACAATTGCCAGACGCGCGACGGCCCATCACGGACCCTGTGGAGGCGTCTCGTTGCAAAAGCGTCACACTGAGCACGCCTGGCTAGCCCCCCCAGACTACGCCGGGTTCCGCAGGTCAGTTGTTGGGGGAGCGGTTGGGCACTCCCCAAGTGTCAGTCAGGGAGCGCTCCAAGGGACTGACCTCATCTGCGCTGATGTCTCGATCGAGCACGACTAGTTCCGCAATGTCGCCCCTCAGATACCCAGATCCGATCATCGACCCGATCACCCAGCTGCCCTTGTTCACCGGCAGATCGACAACCACGCTTTCTTCTTCGAGAGCATCGACA
Source organism: Polyangiaceae bacterium (assembly GCA_050304975.1). GTDB lineage: Bacteria > Myxococcota_A > Polyangia > Polyangiales > Polyangiaceae > SZUA-265. The sequence goes on along the minus strand of JBNLEN010000140.1, from coordinate 9,080 downwards.
TAGAGTCGCGCTGTGCTGCCGTCGTAGTCGATCGCCAGCAACTGATAGTCGTAGCGAATGGCGATCGGCGCGCACAGGATCTGTGCACCAGTGAAGGCGCAGAAGTCCTGACGCTGGGTTGCGTCTCGATAGAAGACGGGCAACTCCGGCCCGGTCCCTTGCGAGACGTGCACCACGGTGTCTTGCCCGCTCGCGGTGTCTTCGATCTTCACAACAGCGTGCAGCTCAAACCCGTCACTCGGGTCGAAACTCAAGGACGAGCGCAACCAAGTATCCGCCATCTCTCCAAAGCGCACGACCCCAAGACTCCCAACGGCACCAGCAACCAAGGAAGGCTGCAAGTTCACGTTGGTTTGCACGGCATGGTGATTCTTGCCAGAACGGTCGAGCCAACGCACTAGTTTGTCTGCTTCCGTCTCGAGGCTCGGCGCGTACGAGGCGTCCAACCACAAGATCACGTCTTGCTCCAGCGCTCCTGGAACGACATCCGCCGTCGTGAACCAAAGCGATGCGTTGTCCTTGAAGCCGATAAACGGCGCCATATCCGCATCGAGAACGGCGGTGGAATCTACGGTGACGTAGAACTCGGAGGCGCCAGCCAACAAGCCGTCCAGCTCGAGCGTGACGGTTGAATCGGCATAGGTCAGCTGCTCCGCGTCAGCAGCATAGCGCTCGACGACGGTATCATCATCCCGCCGCAACACCCGAAATTCGCCAGTACCAGGAGACACCGCTCGGTCGAACGCCAGCACCACGTCCGTATGTTGCACCACATCACCCGCAGCCGTCGCGGGTGACGTACTCACCAGTTGCGGACCGCTGAGCGGGACACCCCACTTGTCAGCCAGATACTTCTGGACGCTCTGCTCCTCGTGAAAGCTGAGCTGCCGATCGTAAAAGATCAGTTCAGCCAAATACCCATCCAGCGGACTGTCCTGGGCTGCATATCCTTGGCCAAACGCCACCCCGTCATCTGCGATATTGAGCGAATTGACGGTGATGTTGCTGGTCTCGATCAGCCCGTTGTGGATGATGCTGATCTCATTGGTGCCCGTGAGCCGCACAATGGATACCTGAGGCTGTCCGACCGCGTAGCTGTGCGCGTTCTGGAATTCGACACCGCCCCCACCACTGAACCCGTACGTCCCATCCGCGTTCGCCAGCAGGGCTGCTTTGCTGCCCGCCGCTGGGCTGTTGGAGTCTTGGTCAAAGACTAACTGCGCCGCGCTGACGTCGGACTGCCACACGGCAAAGACCGTCACCGAATCGTCGGCGCCGGGTAGTATGCCCTTCCCAACCAGCCCATCCGCACCGTCAAAGTCTACCGTCGGGAGAGCGTTCAGGCCATCCAGTACGTAGGTTGGCCGGGCCTCCGAGCTTTGGGCGCGCATGTTGAGACCCCGACCCGATCGATCACTCCAGACCACCACCTCGTTGTCCGCAAGGATCATCGTCCCGGCATAGGCCGCGTCAAACCAACCAACCAGACCTTCGGATACGCTCCCGGGGGTTTCAGCGCTTGCGGTCGTGAAGCTGTAGAAGTCAACCCCGCCAAAGGCGCCCAACGGCTCGCCGTTGGACACCAGCGCGCCAGCTTCGAACTCGACGTAGTACTGCGTGTCACCGGCCAACGCGGCAAAAGGAGCGATCGTGAGTGTCGTGCCTTCGAGTGTCACCTGAGGGTCGCCGTCCATGGGGATCGACGCGAACAGGGAATCGTCCGCCGCACGCCGGATCCTGACGTTGCCAGCGCCGGCGGTAAATTCCGCATCAGACTCGAGTTGAATGTCAGTGAGCACTGGGGCATCCGTGGACCCGTTTTCTGGCACCGCGCTCACCAAATTGAACGGCGAAGGGGTCTCTGGGCCTGCCCCGCCGGCGTTGTCGTCATCGGCGTCATCGTCATCGTCCGGGACAGCCGCGTCAGGTGGGTCGTCTGAATCGTCCCCAGTCATGACGGGGTCGTCGCCTCCAAAGTCGTCTCGCAGGTCGGTCGTGCATGCCCCAACCAAAGCGGCGCAGGCGAGGCTCAGCAAGCTGCCGCTTAGTCGTGGGTACTTGGCCCTGGATATACAAGACGCAGACATGGCGCCTAGCTTAACAGCTAGTCAGGCCCTGTTGAGAAGGACCAAATCGTTGGGTGGGTAAACCACGCACACGGCATCACAGCTGCAAAGTCGCCTGGCGCCAACCTAGACAGCTTGCAATCAGAAGCCGTTCAACGCTATCGCCACTCGGTGCCCAAGCTCCCCGTCGCGCTACTCGGCCTCGGACGCTGGGGCTCCAACATAGCTGCGACCTTGGGGCGCCTTCCCAACGCCGAGTTGGTGGGCACGTTTGATCCCAGCGGCACACGGCTCCCCGACGCGCCCGCGTTTGACAGCGCCGAGCGACTGCTGCGGGCGTCTGGTGCGCAGGCCGCGCTCATCGCGAGCCCTCCGGAAACCCACGCCGACCTCGCCATGCTCGCCCTGCAAAACGTTTCCACGGTCTTTGTCGAGAAACCGTTTGCAACCAACCTGAGGGACGCTACCCGCCTAGCGCAGCACGCTCGCGAGCGAGTGATGGTCGGCCATCTCCTGACTTATCATCCGAGCATCGAGTTCATATCCGACGCACTGCGGCAAGAACGGCTCGGAGCCCCCACGGAATTTCGTTCATACCGCATCAGTCCAGCCCGCGTTGATGCACCGTGTTGTTGGTGGAATCTGGGCGTACACGATCTGTGCCTGTGTCTGCGTTGGTTTGGAACCCCCACGGCTCTGCGCGTCCAGCGTGGCACCCCCACAGTGGCTGAGCTGCTTTACTTTGATGGTCCACGGGTCCGCCTCGAAGTGTCCGCGGACGGACAACAAAAGCGACGCGAGTTTCACCTGTCCTGTAGCTCTGGCGAAGTCGTTTTCAACGACCTGGCGGAGCCAAAGCTTCGCTTTGCTTCCCAAGGGCGCCCCGCGAGCGCGCCGATGCTGCCAAAGATCAACGACGAACCGTTGCTCCGGGAGCTTGCCCATTTCGTGGACGCGTCGCTCCAAGCCGAGCCTTTCCGAACCGACGCTGCCGAGGGCCTGAGAGTGGTGCGCCTGCTTGAGCTAGGTCAGTGGTCCATGGATCATGCTGGCGCCTGGACTACAACCGGACACTCTCACCGAAACTCATCGTCCGTGCAAAGCGCGAGCGTCGGCGCTCCATGATCCGTTTCGCTCAGCGGGTGGCGTGATTTTCGGCCTGCCACGAGAACACTCACACGTGCCGCTTGCCCCAAGCCGGTGCATTCGGCACGCTACTGATTATGCTTCGCTTCTTCTCAGTCGTCATGCTCGGCCTCATAGCTTTGCCCATACTGCAGGGTTGCGGCTCAGATGAGAGCCCAGACGACGCCGTGGACAGCAGCGGAGACTCGGACGACGACTCGAGCGAAGCCAATGACGACACGACCGAAGACGACTCGGACTCTGCCGACGACTCAGCCCCCGACGATTCGGCCCCCGACGACTCGGCCCCCGACGACGAGCCCGACGCAGGGACCCCAGACGACACCCCTGATGACAGCAGCCAGGCATGTCCCCCTACCTGCTTTGTCCCGTACATGTGCGTCAACGAGTGCGGGGAAGAGCCGCGCGACATGGGTTGCTGTCCGTGCCCCGAAGGCATGCTCAACGCGGAAGTAGAATGTCGGGACGAACCCGCCGACTGCGGCGACGTGGGCTCGACTTGCGAAGCAGACGCTGATTGCCCAGAAGATCTCTCCTGCGAAGCGGGGGTCTGCGCCCCGTCGACGGGCGTTTGCGGCGTGCCTCCCGAAGGGACGATCTGCCCCCTGAGCGAAAGTTGCTTGCTGCGCGCTAATAGCACTCTTGGCATCTGCGTCCCGAACGAAGACGTCGACTGCGTGTGCAACGATGTCGGTCGCCGGAACTTCTTCTGTACCCCTTGAGCAGGTCCGAGCACGCTGATACCGACGCGGCTGCCGAGCCGTTGGAAAACGCTTGTGGGGCCGGCTCTCTCCCGATAGCTTGAGAAGCTTATGAACGCCGCAAATGAAGATGTTGTCTTCACCGGATATGGGATCTGTTCGCCGCTCGGCGACGACGTAAATGAGGTCGCCCAGCTGCTACGCAGCGGTCAAACCAAGCCCTTCGAACGTTGGCAACCGGCGGTGGAGTACGACGGGCGGTGTCAGTTGGTCGGCACTTGTAAGACGGACGTTTCCAACCAAGCGCTGGGCGTCAGCGCGGCCCAGGGTCGCTTCATGGGGCGCAACGCTCGCCTGGCATTGTCCGCAGCCCGACGAGCCGTTGCACAAGCCCAGTGTGACACTCGCGAATTGGCGGTGCTGGTCGGAAGCGGAGTCGGTGACTGCGAAACCTTCGACGAAATCCGTGCCAAGCTCGATGCCCAACACAGCATGAAGAAGGTGTCTCCGGCATCGGTTCCGAAATTGATGGCGTCCACGGTCTCAGCGAACCTGGCTACGGTGCTGGAAGCTACGGGACCATCCTGCACACTAACCGCCGCCTGCGCCACCGGCCCCTACAACATAGTGATGGCAGCGCTATTGCTGCGCGCCGGCTGCGCCCAGATGGCCATAGCGGGCGGCGCCGACGCACTGCATATCAGCTTCTTCGCTGGCTTCGACTCGATGCGCGCGTTCAACTCCCAAGACAATGACAAGCCCGAAAGCGCCTCACGCCCCTACGCCGTCGACCGACAGGGCTTCATCCTGAGTGAAGGGGCAGGAGTGGTTGTGATGGAAACGCGGTCCAGCGCGGAGGCTCGCGGCGCACAAATCCTGGGAGTGCTGAAAGGGTTCGGCATGTCGTCGGACGGGACAGGGCAAATGGTCGCCCCCGCGCCGGACGGAGGACTGCGGGCCATGCAAGCGGCTCTAAAACTCGGCGGGACCGACGTGTCTGAGGTGCAATATGTGAACACTCACGGGACCTCGACACCGCTGGGCGACACCAGCGAAGTGAAGGCGATGCGTGAGATGTTCGGTGGCCGCAAGGTTCCCTACTCTTCGATCAAAGGCTACACCGGTCACAGTATTTCAGCGTCCGGCGCCATCGAGGCGATTTTCACATTAGAGATGTTGCGCAACCATTGGATATCCCCGTGCGTGCACATCGGCACGCTCGATCCGGAACTGGCAGACTATCCCCCGGTGACAGAGCGGACAGATCAGGCATTCAACCTGGCTCTATCCAATTCGTTCGGATTCGGCGGCACCAACGTCAGCCTGCTATTGCAGGCCCCCTAGTACCACAAGGGTTGTAGCGCGGTGCTCAGCGAGACTTGATCACGGTCTCACTGACGCGATCGTGCAGCTGAGTCAGTTCCGCAATCAGTTTGCGGTCGCCGTGGCGCTCCGCCAGGACTCGTGCCTCTGCGCGAAAGCGCTCTGCGCGAGAAGTGTTGTTCAATGCCTGCTCAGCGAGAGCCAGTTGACTCAGCAGCTCAGCCCGGCCCACATCCTCGCTGGAGACGAAGTTGAGAACTCCGAGCAAAACATTCCGACGCAACTCCAGCTGACCGAGCTCGGCGTAAACCTTGCCCAACTTGATCGAAAAGGTGCGGAGCGCCGCCTGCCCCATTTCTTTTTGCCCACCGCCGAAGGCCGCGCGGGCCGCCTTCAATCCCCGAAGCAAAGTAGCCAGCGCCTTGTCGGATTCCCCGCTTGCAAGCAACGCGTCCGCTTCGGCCTCAATCTTCATCAAACTGCCAAAGTCGTGCTGCTCGCGCATCGAGGGAGGCATGCTGGAAACGGCTCCTGCAGTGTCCAGCAAGATCTCGGAACTGTCGCGCCCTGGCTTCAGCGAATAGCGCCCCACAGGACGCGACATGGTTTTCGAAGGACGCTGCACAGCTTTGCCGGCTGACTGGCTCGATGACAAGCTACGGCGCGCTTGGACCAGCGCCTCGGCAAAGTCAGAGGCACTCTCGTAGCGGTCCTGTGGTTCCAGCGCCATGGCCTTCATGCACACCTGAGCGAACGCCTCGGGAATGTTGCGCTCAGGGGCAACCTTGATTGGATCAGGTCGATCCACCGCGAGATGTTTGCCCAGAATCTGCGAGACCGTGGTGCCGAAGAAGGGGATGCACCCGGTCAGCATCTGAAAGAGCACGATGCCGGTCGAGTAGATGTCCACTGAACCGGTTGGCGTTTCACCCAACGCTTGCTCTGGAGCCATGTACTCGGGCGTCCCAGAAATGATACCCGCCGATTGCGCGCCCGCATTCAGCTGGGCTTGAGCAATGCCAAAGTCGATCAGCTTCACGCGATCATGACCGCTCTTACTCTTCTGCACGACCACGTTGGCAGGTTTGACGTCACGATGCACCACCCCGTAGCCGTGAGCGTAATCCAACGCAATCAGCAGTTGCTCAACCAACACCGCGACGCGCTTGAGCGGCATCGCGGCGCCCGACATCATCAGCGCTTCCAACGTAGCGCCTTCAACCAGCTCCATGACTGCGTACAACTCGCCCCCCTCTTCGGGTGCGCGCTGACCAAAGTCCAGCAGCGAAACGACGTTGGGGTGGCTGAGTTGCGCACACATTTGAGCTTCCAGGCGAAAGCGACTGACAACGTCGGGGTTGGCACTCAGTTCCGGCAACACCACCTTGACGGCGACCTTGCGGTCCAGACTGCAATGTTCACCCGTATAGATGCGCCCCATGCCGCCTTCGGCCAAGACGCCGTTGATGCGGTACTTCCCGCTAAGCACGGTGCCCAGCAACGCGTCGGCGGAACCCCCAGCCCCAGCCGGAGCAATGCGGCGCTGAAATGTCTCCGCCGCCGCGCGGGGATCCGAGGACTCTGAGCCCACTGCTGCCAAGCCGTGCGCGGGTGAGTACAAGGTGTCTTTGTCTGGGTCCGCCAAATTCAGCGCTCGTCGTCAGCCATCACCCACCCCATTCGACTGGTGATAGCCAGTTGTCCTGAGCCACGTGACCACATTCTCACTTGCCAGCCGCAGCCGGCTGTTCCCCCCTTCGAAGAACATCCCAGAGCGTAACCCTACGCTGCAGCTTGGACAAGCATTTCCAGGCTGACTGGCATGCGGTTCCCAGCTTTGGCATCGCCAATTCTGTGGCGACCGAGTGAGAGAACTCAAAGTTCGTTCACTCGGAGCAGAACCGCGGGGGGAAGCAGCCGCTCATGTCGGTTCCTGGAGCACTCGTCGGTTTTCAGGTGCACTCTTCCGTGAAGCGACGGTGTCGGGTAAAAGCCCCCAAGCGACTCCATTGCGATTGTCTCGCGCTGCTGGTTGCAGAAAAGACCAGATCCCCCTCCAGCCAAGGAATAACCGACGTGAATCGACGCAACCACCTGACGACTCAGCTGCTGCCGCTGGCGGGAATACTGGCAACGGGCTGGCTGCCAGCCTGCAAAGTGAAGAAAGCGGACGAGAGCGAAAGCTCTCCCTCGTCGAGTTCGTCACCCACAACGCAATCAGGCGAGCAGAAGGAGAAGAAGATCATCGGTATGACACTGATGACTTACAACAACCCATTCTTCGCTGTGATCAAGAGCGTCGCTCGAAAGACCGTGGAAGCGAAGGGCATGGAGTTCCGCGAGCACGACGCCCAGCTGGACTCGAACAAACAGGCGGCGGCCATCGAAGACTTCTTGGCGCAGGGCGTCGACGCTATCCTGCTGAACCCGGTCGATTCTGCAGCCATCGTCAAGTCGGTTGAGAAGGCCAACGCCAAGGGCGTGCCGGTGGTCGCCATCGACGTCAAGTCCGAGGGTGGGAAGTTGGCCACCTTCGTCGCGTCCGACAACTTTCAGCTGGGCGTAATGACCGGCAAGTACCTTGTCAAGCGTCTGCAAGGCAAAGGCAAGATCGCAATGCTGACTCATCCATTGATCAGCTCAGGACGGCGACGCGGAGAAGGCGCGATGAGCGTGCTGAAAGAACATCCTGGGATCGAAATCGTCGCCGAACAGGCGACCCGAGGCGAGCGCTTGAAGTCGATGGAGGTCGCCGAAAACATCCTGACCGCAAACCCAGACTTGGACGCCGTTTGGGCGATCAACGATCCCACGGCTCTGGGTGCCATTCAGGCCATCAAACAAGCCAAGCGCGACGACAAGATCTTCGTCGTTGGAGTCGATGGATCCCCCGAGGCGGTCAGCGCGATCAAGGAGGGCCATGTCTTCGCCGCAACCGCAGCGCAGTACCCGGACAAGATGGCCGAGCGTGCCGTCTTGGAAGCCATCAACGCCATGGAAGGCAAACAGCAAGACGACTTCATCCCGATCCTGGGCTCTCTGGTCACCAAGAACAACGCCGATAGCTACGCCGGCTGGAAGGAGTGATCCCCGCAACGGACACTGCCGCCAGTGAACCTGTCGTCAGGCTGCGCCGGCTGCGCAAGACGTATCCCGGGGTGGCGGCTCTACGAGACGTGAAACTGGACCTGTTTCCCGGTGAGTGCCACATGCTGCTGGGAGAAAACGGCGCTGGCAAGTCCACGTTGGTCAAGATCCTGGCGGGCGCCGTCGCCCCCGACGTAGGCTCCGAGGTGTGGATCGATAGCCAAGCCATCATCGACTTCAGCCCGCGCCGCGCTCGGGACCTCGGTATCAGCGTCATCTATCAAGAGCTGAACCTGATCCCCACGCTCAGCGCGGCGCAAAACATGAGCCTAGCGCGAGAACCCCTCAAACGCTGGGGCCGGCTGGATCACGAACAAATGCGCTCCAAGGCGCAGCAAGCCCTGAGTCGGCTAGGCATCGAGCTGGACGTATCACGCCCGGTGGAGCGCCTGTCCGTTGCTCAGCAGCAGCTGGTCGAGATCGGAGCGGCGCTACTGGACGACTGCCGGGTCTTGATCTTGGATGAGCCAACGTCAGCCCTGTCGCAAGACGAAGTGGACAAATTGGGCGCCGTGCTGCAACGGCTCAAACAGAATGGCGTCGCCATCCTGTATGTCACTCACCGCTTCGAAGAAGTGTTCAGCTTCGGCGATCGAGCGACCATCTTGCGCGACGGCAAGTGGATTGACGAGTGCTCTCTTCAAGCCGTCAGCAAAGCTCAGCTGATCCGCGGCATGGTGGGCCGAGATGTCGAAGA
>JBNLEN010000139.1:0-16163 GCA_050304975.1 Polyangiaceae bacterium | reverse complement strand
TGGCATGGCGCCCGAAGACGTCGAGACGCTGCTCACGTTTCCCATCGAAACCAGCATGAACGGGGCCAACGGCGTCAGACGTGTGCGCTCTCAGACTACTGTGGGCATCAGCGTCATCTCCGTCGATTTCGAATGGGGCACGGACATCTACCAGGCTCGTCAAATCGTGGCGGAGCGCTTGCAGCTGGTGCGGGCGAGTCTGCCGGCGGATGCGGAGCCCCCAGTGATGGGGCCCATCACGTCCATCATGGGTGATGTGCTCTTCATCGGGTTGACGTCCAGTTTGCACACGCCGATGGACCTGAGAACTGCGGCGGACTGGACTGTGGCTCGGCGCCTCCTGGCGGTGTCTGGCGTGGCGCAAGCGATTCCGATCGGTGGTGACGTCCGTCAGTATGAGGTGGCACTCAACCCCCAGAGGCTGGACGCTTATGAGGTCACCGCGGATGACGTAGCGCATGCGCTCGAGCTCTCGAATGAAAATACATCGGCGGGCGTGCTGGTTGAAGGCGGCACCGAGTCGCTAGTCCATGGGGTAGGGCGAGTTCGAACCCTGGAGGACATTGGCCAAGCATTGGTGACGATGCGCGGAGACCTACCGGTTCGGGTGCAGGACGTCGGCAAGGTGCGCATCGGATCTGCCCTGAAGCGCGGCGAAGGCAGCGTGAACGCAAAGCCCGGAGTGTTGATCGGGATCCGCAAGCAGCCTCGGGTCAATACATTGCAGCTTTCTCGTCGGATTGACCGGGAACTGGACGCCATCCAGCGTGCCTTGCCAGAAGGCATGAAGATTGAACGCAATCTATTCCGCCAAGCGGACTTCATCGAGGTGGCCATCGCCAATGTGGCCACTGCTCTGCGCGATGGCGCGTTCCTGGTGATCTTGATCGTGATGGTCTTTTTGGCGAGCACACGGGCGACCTTGATCACCGCGCTGGCGATTCCGTTATCGCTGCTGGCAGCAGTGCTGGCGATGAGTTGGCGGGGCATGGAAGTCAATACGATGACGCTCGGCGGCATGGCTATTGCGGTCGGCGCCCTAGTGGATGATGCCATCATCGATGTGGAGAACATCGTGCGTCGCTTGCGCCAAGAGGCACTCATACCATCAGCTGAACGCCGGCCGCTGTTGACGGTCGTGTTCGAAGCCAGCAAGGAAGTGCGACGCTCGATCGTATTTGCGACCGTGATCATCGGCCTGGTCTTTGTGCCGCTGTTCTTTCTCAGCAGTGTCGAAGGACGACTGTTGAGGCCTCTGGCGTTCTCCTATCTGGTGGCGTTGTTTGCATCCTTGCTCGTCGCATTGACGGTGACGCCAGCGCTATGCTCACTGCTGCTGCCGAACTCACGTGCCGTGCAGCGTGGTGAAGAAACCGCCTTGCTAGGCTGGCTAAAACGGCGGTTCGAGCCGCATCTCTTGTGGGCGCTTCGACATCAGAAGATCATCATTGGGGCCTCGGTTGGACTTCTTCTAACGGCCGTGGCGGGCTTAGGAGTGGCAGGGCGCTCATTCCTGCCGGCCTTCAATGAAGGGGGCCTAACGATCAGCGTCGCTACACTGCCCGGTACCTCACTTCAACAATCCGCCCGCCTAGGACAGCAGGTGGAGGAGATCCTGCTCCGCCATGATGAGGTCGTCTCAACCGCACGCCGTACTGGTCGCGCGGAGGGAGATGAACATGCGCAGCCAGTGAGTTCCAGTGAAGTGGAAGTGCGACTGGCGCTCAAGGACCGGAGCAAGGAAGAAATGCTAGCTGCTTTTCGGCGAGATCTGGCGCACGTTCCAGGAGTCAGCATCATCATTGGGCAGCCAATTGAGCACCGCATCGAGCATATGCTTTCTGGGACGAGAGCCGCCATTGCCGTGAAGGTATTCGGGCCGGAGCTTCAGGTTCTGCGGCAGCTGGGCAAACAAATTGAGACAGCCATGAAGCGAGTTCAGGGAGTCGCGGACGTCAGCATGGACCAGCAGGCGGATGTGCCGTTCGTGAGGGTAAAGTTCAACCGCCCAGTGATTGCGCGTCACGGTCTGACGGTGGAGCAAGTTGCTCACGAGATCGAGACAGCGTTCTTGGGGCGTCGAGTCAGTCAAGTTTTGGAGAAGCAGAACAGCTTCGACTTGGTGGTTCGCTACGACCAGGCCTCCGTGGATTCGTTCGAGGCGTTGAAAGAAGCTAGGATCGGCACGCCCAGCGGTGCCCGAGTGCCACTGCATGTGTTGGCGACAGTCGAGCGCAGTATCGGGCCGAACTTAGTTAATCGCGAAAACGTCGAACGCAAGCTGGTGATATCTAGCAATGTGGCCGGCAGCGATCTGCAGTCCGTGGTGGAAGGCATCCAGGCAGAAGTCGCCAGGTCGGTGCAGGTGCCAGACGAGTACCGCGTCGAGTACGGCGGGCAGCTAGAAAGCGCGGAGAGGGCCACGCGCATCTTGCTGTTGGTTGGGCTAGGGACGCTGCTGCTGATAGCTGCTCTGCTGTTTGTCGCGCTCAACAGCGTTCGGGATGCTGCTTTGGTGCTGGTCAACTTGCCGCTGGCCTTGATTGGTGGAGTAGTCGGCTTGTATGTGGCTGGGGGCATTCTCTCGGTGGCGACCATGATTGGATTCATCACGCTATTTGGGATTGCAACCCGCAATGGCATCATGTTGGTGACGCACTTCCATCACTTGCATTGGGCTGAGGGCGTTTCAGATCCCGAGGAGTTGGTACGCCGCGGGGCACTCGAACGCTTGGCCCCCATCCTGATGACCGCGCTGGCATCAGGTTTGGGCCTGCTGCCCTTGGCGCTGAGCTCGGGGGAGCCTGGTAGCGAAATCCAGGCGCCCATGGCGCTGGTCATCCTATTCGGTCTGATCACGTCCACGGCGTTGAATATGCTGGTGTTGCCCGCGCTGTATCGCGCGTTCGGGGCCGCAGCCATCGGTAAGCTGCAAGTCGAGGCGACAGCATCGCTGTAAATACGGTCAAGTTCAGAAAAGTTTGGGGGACCTGCTTGACGTCTACTGAACTTTCAGTAAATTCTGAAATGTGTGAATGGTGGGTTGTGACCATGACGAGCGAAGACACCAGACTACGGCAAGCGCGTGACGAGTTCATCGCGCGTTGGGGCAGCCTAGGATCCACCTGGGGTATCAGCCGGGCCATGTCGCAGATCCATGCGCTGCTGTTGGTGTCGCCTGAGGCGCTGTCCACCGACGAGGTGATGGATGTGCTCCACATGAGTCGTGGAAGCGCCAACACCAATTTGCGTGAATTGACCGCCTGGGGCCTGATCACCAAGATCAATCGCAAGGGGGATCGGCGCGACTACTTCGAGGCCGAAAAAGACGTGTGGCGGATCTTCTGCATCATCGCTCGGGAACGAAAGCGGCGCGAGATCGATCCGACGATCAAGGTCTTGCAACAGTGCGCCGAAGCCGCCAAGGGCGTCAAAGGCAACGAGGCGCGTCAGTTCTACCAACAAATTCATGCCTTGGAAGAGTTCGTGTCGCAGGCGGCTTCTGTCATGGACAAGATCGCCGCGTCCGATGATTCGAAGGTGCTACCAGCGTTGCTGAAAGTGCTGAGGTAACAGAGCCAGACCTTCAGGTAACGCGACCGCGAGACCAGTTTTGATTCCAAGTCGGCGCCTACGGGCTTCCGGCTTTTCTTTCCAAGATTAGTTTCAAAAATTCCTGAAAGTATTGTTTTTAAGGTTCCGTCAACTGAGCGGAACCAGCGGGGGAAGTTTCCTCCGAGTGAGAAGGAGAACACCATGAGCGCGACATTCATTAGTTATTGTGTCTACCTGATCATCTCCATCGGCATGACGGTGTGGGTTGCCCGGACACTGTTTAAGAACGGAAGGATCTTCTTGGTCGAGGCGTTCCAAGGCCGCGAGAACATCGCCGACTCGGTCAATCACCTGCTGGTGGTTGGCTTCTACTTGATGAACCTGGGGTTTGTATCGCTGTACTTGAAGGGAGGCATGGACGTGGCCAGCGCGGCCGAAGCGATGGAGTCTCTGAGTACCAAAGTCGGCGTGGTGATGTTGGTGCTGGGTGGCATGCACTTCTTCAACATCCTGGTGTTCAGTCGCTGGCGAAACCGTGAGCGTCTGCATCGCGTGCCTCCCCCTGTTTCCCCCAGCGGACAGCTTGGATACGCCGGGGCAGGGGCTGCACCCATACCGCCGACTTCCGGAGGCTGACATGACTTACTCACCAGAGCAGCTATATGTCTTGTACGATGGCGCCTGCGGTCTCTGCGCACGCTTTCGCCAATGGCTCACGCAGCAGCCAAAGTTCGTTCCACTGGTCTTCATCCCACTTCAGGACGCGACGTTGGAAGAACGCTTTCCTGGCGTGCGTGCGCAGCATCCGGAGCGAGAGATCTTGGTGATTGACGAACGTGGGCAGTTCTACCGGGGGCCGCAAGCCTGGGTGATGTGTCTCTGGGCGCTCAAGCGGTATCGAGAGTTGTCGTTGCGTTTGGCCGCTCCAGAACTGCTACCCGTCGTACAGAAAGTTTGCACGCTGGTGTCGTCGCATCGTTTGCGGCTGTCGCAAGTGCTGGGGCTGCACGACCAGCAACTAGTTCAGAGAGTTTCAAGCGTTGTGGGGCCTAGTTGTGATAGTCAACAATGCGTGCCCATGTCCGCTGCGCATCGCCCAAGGGGCTGGTAAGAGATGGAAAGCCCGAAACTCAGCTTGGAAGCACCGAGCTACTCCGAAGGCGCCTCCGAGGGATCGGAACGAGCGGCACACGCTAGGCGAACTCCGAGCGACCCTTCGCCGCTGTACGTCGTCGACGGCTTCAATCTGATGCACGCTGTGGTGTTGCGCGGACGGGATCGGAAAAACTGGTGGAATGCGGAAAAGCAGGAGCGGGTCGTGCGTCTGGTTGAGACGTTTGACTTGGGGGAAGCGTGCGTCGTGTTCGACGCTGCGAAACCTGATTCCGAACGTTTTTCCGGACCGAGCCATATCCAGGTGCATTTTCACCCCTCTGCGGACGATTTCATCGTGCAGCTCAGTGAACGACTGCAAGCTGAGCGCCCCGTGTTCGTCATCAGTTCGGACCGCGCCCTTCAAGATCGAGCGCGTCGCTTTGGAGCGCGTCGCATGTCCCCCTGGGAGTTCTGCGACGCGTGTACGCTGCTGGAGGATTGAGCTCATCAGATAGGGCTAGGCGTAGAGCTTGCCGCCGGTTAAGGTCCGCGGGAAATGCGCTTTCTGAGCCTACTCATACTTGCTACTTTCACTTTGCCCGGCTGCTCCGAGAGCGACGGTGATTCGGGGAACGATGCCGGGCGCGAAACGTCCAACGAGGACGCAGGACCTGGTGACCCTCCGCCAGCGAGCGACGCTGGTGACAGTGCTCAGCATGGCGACGCCGGCGGAGCCAAGCATGACCGGGATGGCGGCGCCGCTGCCGACGCGAGCGCTGACGCGGCTGTCCGCGATTCAGGCGCCGAGCAGTTCGCGGACGCGGCGTCCCCCGACGCTTCGCCAGGGATGAGTGCGAGCAACGACGGCGGTCCTGCTGACTCAGGAAGTGCGCCGGACTCTGGCGACTCAGCCGTCGTCAGCCCGTATGCGGTGTTCGAGGATCCGAGCAGCGACTTTCAGACGACGCGCGTCTACGACTCAAACCGTGAGGTCGTGCAGTTTCATATCGAAAACATGACGATCGAGCGCGAGCTAGATGGCGTCGCCGCACTGACTTGGGTGGCGAACGGTAACGCCCTGATTGCGAACGGCAACCGCAACGTGTTCCAGATCGCATTCGGCAGCGAAGGCGGCGAGCAAAGGGCCTACTTCACTGAAGTGAGCACCGGGACGATCTGCGACTTGGAGTTCCAGGGGGAGAACCGGCTCGCAATCTATCCGACGAGTGAGCCACCACCCCAGGAGTGACCTGCAGCTGTTCAGGCGTCGAAGTCTTGGCCGATGATCGGCAACGCCTTGCTGCGGGCTGGCCGCCGGGGTTTTGGTGGTGTTGGGCGAACGTCTTTGGGGCGCGCATCCCAGGCCTGATGCAGATCCGTGTCAAGCAGGTGGGTCGGCGCGACGTTACCCAGTGCGGCCAGCATGATACTCTTCACGTTTGGTATTTCGGCCTCTAGTTGGTCCAGCAGCTCCGTCATGCGGTCGCGCTTGAGTCCCGTCTGAGAGCCGCACAGGTTACAGGGTATGATTGGGAAACCCTGCGCTTGCGCGAACTTGGCGATTTCGCGTTCGCTACACTCGATCAATGGGCGGATGACCTCGAAGCGGCCGTCATCGGTGGTGTACTTGGCGGGCATCGCCTGTAACTTGCCGGCATAGAGCAAATTCATCAAAAACGTTTCGAGGGTATCATCGCGGTGGTGCCCGAGCGCTATCTTGTTGCAGTTCAGCCGCTCCGCAGCCGTATACAGGATACCCCGCCGCAGGCGTGAGCACAGCGAGCAGTACGTGGTGCGTTCATCCAAATGGGACGTCACCACGCTATACGTGTCTTCGGACAATATCTCGAAGGGTACCCCGAAGCCTTGTAGCCACTCGAGCAGAGGGCGGCCGTCATAGCCTGGCTGCTGTTGGTCCAGATGCACCGCGACCAGCTCGACCGAGAAGGGAAGGGCCGCGACCAGCTCCTTCATCAGCAGCAACAGGCTGTAGCTGTCTTTGCCGCCGCTGACGGCGACCATCACGCGGTCGCCATCCTGGAGCAGGTCAAATGCTTGGCAGGTGCGCCTCAGCTGCTTTCTAAGGTAGCGGTCCGTATCCACGGCGCGCAACCTGGCCTGGCGGCTCAAGACTCAGAATACTTTTGTCTTCTCGTGGCGGTTTTTGTGAGATTTCCAGCCACTTCGCAGAGCGAGCTGGATGCTCCAAACTGAGTCAGCGCAAGCACTTTTCAGTGCCCACAGCCCAGGCTGACCCAGTGCCACAGCCCAGGCTGACTCAGTGCCACAGCCCCAGGCTGAAGGTGGTGTTCAGGTAGGAACGCGCGGCGTCGGCGCCGACGGACAACGTCCAGAAGTCAAAGGGTTCGACCAGGCCGAAGACGCTCCACGGGAACATCTTTATATCGAATCCAAGTGTACCGTGAACACGTCCGGCGTTGCTGCCAAGAGCTGGCTCATAGTAGCTGCCCAACCGAAGCTTCAGCCAGTGTGGGATGGCTTCCCCCTCAAACCCCAGGCTCGGAGACATGTGCAATTGTCCGTCAGAAGGCAGCAATACACCCTGCCAGTATTGGATCAGATCGACACGGTCGGTGGGAGGTTCAAGTACACGCAGCTGAGCGCTGACGAGCAGGTACCGCCGGTCTCGGCTGCGATACCTGGCGAGCTGCTCTGCCTGAGCTGCTGGGTCATCTTCAGGGACAATCTGCAACTCCGGACTCAGCGGACGGGGACCAAACTGGTAAGCGCCTCCAGCCACGACCTCCCAGGGCACATGCACGGAGCGTGCGCTCGGGCCTGAGTTGGCATCCTCGGACGCTGGGGGAGCTATGGAGGACTTGAATGCGGCGCCCAGTCGAAACCTGGCTCTGGCGGGCTTCACGATGGCTCCGAGCTGCAAGCCCACTCCTGTGACGCTGACCAGGTCGGCGGGGCTGCTGCTGGCGTCGAAGCTCACGCCCGTCATTCTTGGCCCAATGCCAAATAGCAACTGTCCGCCGAGAAACCCGTGAGCCAGGCTCAGATGGACCATGCCGTAGTTCGCAGACAAGTCCGCTGGCGATAGTCCGGCCTGCGTGGCTCCGCGGCTCAGTGCATGCCGCTGGCCACCCAAAGAGGCTCCCACACCGGTGTGCGCCTTCTGGATCAAGAAGGCGAGTGAGCCGAAGAAGGATGAGGTCTGTCGTACTTCTTCCGTCGCGGCCGAAAAGAACTCGGTTTCCGGAAGCCAAGCTCCGATACCCACGTCAAAGCCCAGGTCATAGTCCCACTCACTCCAAGAATAGGGGGTGCGCACAGCCACCGATGCGGGGTTCGACACAATGCCGTCGGTGCCAGCCGCGATGGCGACAAACGCGCCGCCCAAGCCTAGCAGTCGAGGGCCACCCGTGATCGGGCCCCGCGCGACGTCAATGGACGCCTCCGCTGCCGGAGGAGTCTCTGGCGGGTCTTGAGCCAGAGCCGTCTGGCCCAGTGTCGCGATAAGGCACAAGCTAGAGGTGAGGAGTCGAGAACGCATGCCGGAGCGCGGCATGCTTTCACAAAATCCTACTGACGCCTACGTCTGAAACTTGGACCGGCTTTAATCGTAGTCTTCAGGCTCTGGATCCGAGTCCGGAGGATCCATGAACGGCTGAGCGCTGGACGTCGGAAATGCTTCTGGCGCTCCGTCTTCGAAGCCAGGCTCGTCGCGAGAGAATTCGTGCCGCTTGGATGTGATCACGAACGGACCACCTTGCTCTTCCTCGAACACCACGTCATGGGCGTCTGCGGTCTGGCCCTGTCCTGAAATCGCAGCGCTGAGGTATCCCTCAGCCATCTCCTCGGCGAAGTCATCGGGTGCCAACGCCGGGCCGTCGAACGGATCCGGGAAGAAGGCATCACCGTCGTAGCGGTTGTAGTTAGCTGAAGTCTTGTAGGGCCAACTGGATCGCTTTCCGGGCATATGACTTTCTCCTCCTAGAAAGGTATCCGGTGCCGCTTCGTCGACCGCAAGCAGTTTTGCATGGCGCATCGCGGCAGCCAACGCCAACACCAAGAAACTTGGGCACTTTGAACGGCGAAAAAGCTTGGCACGCTGTGAGCATGTCGCTGCGTCTGCGCGGAGCCTGCGCGTGACTCCACGTTTGGCACAAATCTGACGCGACGCGGATGCGCTTGAGCTAGAGTGCCCACATGCAAGTTGGGTGGCGGTTTTCGCTGACTATCGCCGCTGGGTTGGCGGGGTTGGGGTGTAACCAAACGCAGGAGCAGGGCGAGGCGCAGCGGGAGTCGGCGGCGGCGCCGGAGCCCATCGGCGCGGCTGAGCCAAACACGAACGCCCCTGCTCCAGAAGGGCCCAATCTGCCAGTACCCGGGAGGCCCAAGCCACGAACCAGCGGCGCTGGCAAGTCGTCCAAATTGCGCATGGGAGCGGTAGCGGTTAACGGACGATTGCCAAAGGACGTGGTGGAGCGGGTAGTGCGTTCCAATCAACCAGCGTTTGAAGCGTGCTACGAGCGGGCGCGGGCTGCCGACCCCTTGCTTCAGGGACGCGTGACCGTTCGATTCTTGATCGACCGGAACGGCTCCGTGACAAGTGCGTCGGACGGGGGCTCGAACGTGAACAACCCCGCACTGGTCCGGTGCGTATTGCGTGCCTTCCACGGGCTGAACTTTCCGAAACCCGAAGGCGGTGCGGTGACGGTTGTCTATCCGCTGATGTTTTCAGGATTGTGAGCAGGCTCCAGGTTGGGCAGCTCCACGAAGAACGTCGAGCCCTTGCCCAGTTGGCTTTCCACACGAATACTGCCGCCCAGCATGCGGCAATAGCTTTGACAGATCGCGAGCCCTAGTCCGGTGCCACCGAATTTTCTGGTCGTCGAACTATCCGCCTGAGAAAATTCACCGAATATCTTTTCGAGCGCGTCAGCAGAGATGCCGACGCCCGTATCGGTGATTTCGAAGTCGAAAGCGGGTGGACGTTGGCTTTCATGCGTGCGAACTCGCAGAGTAATCCGCCCGTCGGTTGTGAATTTCGCGGCGTTCGAAAGCAAATTGAGCAGTACTTGACGAATCTTCGTGGGGTCGCTGCTGAGTGTGCCCAGCTTTTCTGGTTTTTCGACAATCAACTCGTTACGCCCCTTGTGTGCCAAGGGCTCAGCCGTTGCTAGTACGTCTGCCAGCAGCTGGTCCAGGTCGCACTCGACGATGTCCATCTCCATCCGTCCAGCTTCGATCTTCGACAGATCCAGGATGTCGTTGATGAGTCCCAAGAGGTGCTGTCCTGCGCCGCGGATCCTCTGAACCTCGTCCGGGAAAGCTAAGTCCTTGCCCTGATCCTCCGCCTCTTCCACAATCAAGTCCGAGTAGCCGATGATCGCGTTGAGTGGCGTGCGCAGTTCGTGACTCATATTTGCCAAGAACAGACTCTTCGCCTGGTTGGCTGCTTGAGCTCGGTCACGCGCCTGAGCCAGTTCAGCTTCGTGGGCACGCAGAAGTTCATTCTGACGCTCCAACTGGCTTCGGTGCTGCTTTTCGCTCCAGCCAAAATAGCCGGCAATCAGAATAGTCACGCCCAAGAAGACGATGACGTTGAGTAGACCGAAGCCTTGTACGTAGATGGGGTCTAGTTCTGGCTGCGGAGAGAGCATGCGCTCGGCCAGCCAGAGGCCAACATAGCCCGCGCTCACCAGACATGAGAACAGCACCCGAACTCGAGTCGCGATGAAGGTGTACAGCATGCCGAGCTCGATCGTCAGGATGATTGGGAAGTGGAACCCACCTTCCCAACCGAGGCTCAGAGTGAGCAGCCAAGAATGGCCGATCACACAGGCGCTCACGAGCAGGAAACCCGAAAAGATGAACGCGCGCCGGGTCAGCCAAAACGCGACCAGAAACAGCGAAGCGACACCGAGATTCAGTGCGGTGATCCAGGGCAGACCCAAGAGTGCGTACAGCGGTGCGTACCCGATGTACGCCACCCAGCCCGCCAGCAGGGTGTAGTTGGTGACTCCGTAAAGCGGCGCCCGGACCACGTCCAGCGGCGGATCCGCGACGGTCATCAAACGGTGGAGCCGCTGCCAGAACCGTTGTTTTCGGAGATTCATGTTGTGCAGATTCCAAGCTCCAAGCTCGCCAGTCTAGCGGGTTTGCGCGATGCACTCTAGATGCGCTTCGCCTGGGAGCATTGGCCACAAAACGACCAGCGCCGAGCGTGTTCGACTCGGCGCTGGGCTCGCTATCGCCTACGCGAACCGAGCGAGGGATGCACTGTGGTGTCAGCCGCCGACCGCGATGGCCTTCATGGCGGTCATGTACCCACGCAGTTCGCGCCCAATGACCTCGACAGGGTGCGATTGGATGGCGGCGTTGCAGGCGATGATTTCCTGATTGTCCACCGCGTTACTGCCCGGGCTGAAGGGTTTGCCGATCACGTTGGTGTCGACCTTCTTCATGAAGTCGGACAGCAGAGGCACGCAAGCGTGGGCGAACAAGTAGCAGCCGTATTCGGCGGTGTCGCTGATGACCTTGTTCATTTCATAGAGCTTCTTGCGGCTGATCAAGTTGGCGATCAGCGGAACCTCGTGCAGCGACTCGTAGTAGGCGCTTTCGGGCTTCATGCCGACTGCCGTCATGCATTCGAAAGCCAGCTCCACGCCGGCCTTCACCATGGCCACCATCAGCACGCCGTTGTCGAAGTACTCTTGCTCGGCAATCGGCTTGTCGGTGGCGTCGGTCTGTTCAAACCCGGTGTCTGCCGTCGCGGCACGCCAGCCGAGCAGGTTCTTGTCGTCATTGTCCCAATCCTCCATCATCGTGCGCGAAAACTCGCCAGTGATGATGTCGTCCTGGTGCTTGGCGTAGAGGCTACCCATCAACCCCCGTAGCTCTTCGGCCAATGCTGCGGCCTTGAGTTTGGAAGGGTTGTCGAGGCGGTTCATCATCGCGGTGATGCCGCCGTGCTTGAGCGCTTCAGTGATGGTTTCCCAGCCGTACTGCACGAGCTTGGCTGCGTAGCCGCGGTCGACGCCTTTTTCGACCATCTTGTCGAAACACAGCAGCGAGCCGGCCTGAAGCATGCCGCAGAGGATGGTCTGCTCACCCATCAAGTCGCTCTTCACTTCGGCAACGAATGAGCTTTCGAGCACACCGGCGCGGTCGCCACCGGTCGCGGCGGCGTAGGCCTTGGCCAGCTCCAAACCTTCGCCGTTGGGATCGTTCTCCGGATGCACAGCGATCAGCGTGGGAACACCGAAGTTACGCTTGTACTCCTCACGGACCTCTGTGCCCGGGCACTTCGGAGCCACCATGATCACTGTGATGTCGGGGCGGATCTGCATGCCCTCTTCCACGATATTGAAACCGTGGGAGTAGGCCAAGGTGGAGCCCTTTTTCATCAGCGGCATGATCGCTTCGACCACGGAGCTGTGCTGCTTGTCCGGTGTGAGGTTGCAGACCAAGTCTGCAGTGGGGATGAGCTCCTGGTAGGTGCCTACCTTGAATTTGTTGTCCGTGGCGTTCTGGTAGGAAGCGCGCTTTTCTTTGATCGCACTTTCGCGTAGCGCGTAACTGACGTCCAAGCCGCTGTCGCGCATGTTGAGGCCCTGGTTGAGCCCTTGCGCGCCGCAGCCGACGATCACGACCTTCTTGCCTTTGAGCTTGTCGACGCCGTTGGCAAACTCGTCGCGCGACATGAAGCGACAGCGCCCGAGCTGGTCTAGCTTCTGCGCCATGTTGAGAGTGTTGAAGTAATTCGTGCGTGCCATGGCGCCCAGGGTAGGGCCAGTCCCGTGTTGCGACAATTGATATATTTGGTATCCTCAGTTGCAAATTACGCAATACTGTCTGAACCGCTGTGGACCTAGATGATCTGAGACATTTCGAGCACTTGGCGCAGACGCTCCATTTTGGGCAGAGCGCTCGCGCGCGCGGCATGAGCGCCTCGGCCCTAACCAGGAGGATTCAAGCCCTAGAATCCGAGCTCGGGCGCGCGCTCTTCCTTCGGGATCAGCGCCAAGTACAGCTGACGGATGCAGGGCAGGTGCTGCGGCGCTACGCTCGGCGCCAGATCGAGCAGTATGAAGAACTCCAGAACCACCTGCGCAGTGAGCAAGAGGCGCCCACGGGTGAGCTCAACATCGCTTGCACGGTCACGGCGTGCCATACCATCTTGCCCACGCTGCTCACCCAATTTAGACAGCGCTATCCGAACATCACGCCGCGCCTCTTAACGCAAGATGCGGCGCGCTCGCGAGCGCAATTGGAAGATGGGGAGTTGGATCTAGCGGTGATCCCCACGGATCCCAAGCGCACCGAAGGGCTGCAGGTGCAAGCGCTGGCATCGACCAAACTGCTGTTCGTGGCTCCCAAGGACTTGGCACTGCTGGGAGATCCGGCCGTGCTTCAAAGCTCGCTTCAGCGCGGCTCCACCCTGGCGGAAGTGCCGCTCGTGGCGCCCATCGGTGGCTTGGAGCGGGAGCGACTGGAGCAATGGCTCAGGCGCCGCAAAGTGGCACCGCGCATTGTGGCTGAAGTGCGCGGAAACGAGGGCATGCTGGCGATGGTCAGCTTGGGCAGCGGGATCGGGATCGTACCGGAATTGGTTCTCGTCAACAGTCCGCTACGTGACAGTTTGCAGGTGCTGGACAAGTTGACCCCGCCACGCGGCTATCAGGTTTCTCTTTGCGCACGGCCTCGGAGCCTCAAACGCCGCGTGGTCGAGGTGTTTTGGGAGCTGACGCGGGAGCTAGTGCAGTAGCGTTCGTGGCTTCGCTCCAGGGACGCGCGAAGCATCACGCGGTCGGCGGCGTGTCTTCGATCAGCAGCACTTTGAACCCATGGAATGTGGACGGAATATCGACTTTGAGACGCTCCAGTGGGGGGCTCGCGTGCACCACCAGGCAGGGGCGTCCGTCATCTTCTCCCGCGCCTATCAGGTGGACGCCCGCCACGTCCATCCACGACGCCGCGGCGTCGATCGCTTCAAGTAGTCGTTCTTGTTCGTCCATGATGCTTCCAAGTGTGGCTTCTTCGAGCTTTTTGGGGATTCAGCAAACTTCGAAGGGGCGGCCATTGTTTCAGTGACCGCCCCTCCGAGACTATTACAGGCCGATCTTGATACGCAGCAGGTTCTGGACGTACCCAATGGGATTGAGGATTGTCGCCACGGATGAGCCGGCGAACAACAGCCCGATAGGACGGTCATCCAAGTCCAGGACCAAGCTGCCCGAATCGCCTCCTGCGGACATGTTGGTCGTGACGATTTGGCGCACGAATCGAGCTACGCGGCCTCCACCATAATTGACATTGACGGTTGCGTTCAGAACGCGGACTCGTCCTTGCGTGTAGTTTGTGGTGCGGCCTGTCTTCTGCACGACCTGGCCCACTCGAACGCCTGCGATTGTCTTTCCGGGATATCCGACCCAAAAGATCTCCCGATTCAAGTTGTGAAAAGGGACTTCGGCTATTGCCGCGTCCACGTAGTTGGCGGGTCCGCCGAAACGGATTGGAATGAAGCGCGACAGCCGACCGATCATGTCCCTCGGATAGCGCCCTCCGTCTGCAGTGCCAGGCTGCAGGATCGGATCACCGATGCGGGAGAAGTTGGAGTTGGCCAGCACGTGGTTGTTGCTCAAGATGTAGTATTTGGTTGGGATCCCCGGTGCGGCGTTGGAATCGACGACGCCGGTCGCAATCGTACCCGCCGTCACCCGGGGGTGCCCCACGCTGTAGCCCCCCATCGCTGGGCGCACCCTCCCGCGTAGCAGCTGAATGTCAGCGTCCAGCAGCGGTTCACCTTCTTCCAGATAGTCTTCGCCAGGTCCTGGAGCGGGGCCTGGCATACCGGCGGGAGGAGGGGGCCCGCTGCCGCGCTCCGTGTCGTTGTATGCGGGGTCGTACAATTGCGGCATCGCTCCTGCGAAGACTTCGCCCACGGTGAGGACGTCAGTCTCGAACCCGTCAATCTTCTTTTCAATCCGGTCAGCGTCGCTCAGCTCGTTCTCGTCGAGTTTTTGGCTCACCAAAACGCTCAAGCAAGGCTTCTTGTCAAAGACTTCACCGGTTCTTTCTTTCAACTTTCGACCGACCCCAACGCCGATCACGTTGGCCTTGCTGAGCAGCATGTCTGTTTGTGCGTCTTGCGCTTTGGCGATGTTGATTTCTTCGCCCACCAGTTCCACTGATTGCATCTTCCACCTCGGATAATTGTTGGTCTCGCTTGGTGCGAGTTGTTGCCGTGACTGGTGATGTCCACCTGCCACGGTTCGCGATGTTCGTGGCTGAGTGGGCTGTGTGCCATTTCAAGATATTTCACATCTTATCCATAATTGTTAGTAATATGGAAATCGCAACAATATCGATGGACAACGATGTGTGCGGTTTTAACGCTTTGCGTCGTCGGGCGCGGCTGCATGCGAATGACGCCTCGCGTTGTGGTTGCGGAGCCGTGCGTCCTCAGTCATGTGCGGGCGTCGCCCCCGGGACGCCAAGCCACAAAACACCAACGCCGAGTGGGGTGTCACTCGGCGCTTGCGTTGCGTATGAAACCTGAGGCTTGTTCGCACTCGGCTTCACGCGAAGTTGGTCAAGGCTTTTAGCCGACGAGGCGAGGGTGTCAACCTTTTGAATGCCCGCAGCTGGGGCAAGCAAGCGTGTGCGTACTGAAGTACACGCCCGCTCAGCCCAAGCGGGCTAGTCCCGGGGCCGCAGGTCCCCTGGCATCAATGATCAGGAAGCCAGGGACCAGGACCACACGTTCAGGCCGCGCTTTCCGCGTTTGCGGCGTCGGCTTCTGCTGGTTTGGTGATGGCGATCGGGGCGGAACGCACCATGTTGCGGATCCCCAGGGGCCGAGCCATCTCCAAGAAGTTGTCAATCTCCGATTCGGTCCCGGTCAGCTCGACCGTGAACGAGTTGTTGGAGAAGGACACGATCTCACCGTTGCACAAGCGCAGTAGCTGCTCCAGCTCAGCGCGGCCTTTCGGTCCCTGCGCTCGGATTGTTGCCAGACACAGTTCACGCTCCAGATGCCCGGAGCCTTGCAGGTGAAGCACCTTGTGGACCTTCACCAGCTTGTTCAGCTGCTTCGTGATCTGCTCTACGACTTGGTCGTCGCCACGAGTAGTCAAAACGACACGTGACTTGGATGGCTCAATCGTAGTGTTGACCGCAAGTGAGTCGATGTTGAAGCCACGTCCGCTGAACAGCCCGACGATACGAGCCAATTCACCGGGTGTGTTCTCCACCAGGATAGACAACAAATGACGTCGTTCGCCGCTCATTGTTCCGTTTCCTCTCCGAAGACTTCTGGATCCATCACGATCTCATAGTGGGCTTTGCCGGCGGGCAGCATCGGGAACACGTTGGATTCCTTGTGCACGATTACGTCCATGATCACGGTGCCTTCGGTCTCGAAGATGCCCTGGCGCAGGATAGCTTCCACTTCTTCCGGCTTTTCTGCGCGCAAGCCCTTGGCGCCGTACGCGTCCGCGATTTGGGCGAAGTCCGGGAAATACTTCATGCCCACCTCG
>JBNLEN010000138.1:0-16526 GCA_050304975.1 Polyangiaceae bacterium | reverse complement strand
GCGGTGCCTGCAACGCTGATCGAAAGCGAGCTCTTTGGGCACGTCAAAGGCGCCTTCACAGATGCAAAGGGAGCGCGTAAAGGACTGTTCTTGGAAGCCTCCGGCGGCACCGTGCTTTTGGATGAGATCGGCGAGCTACCAATTGAGATGCAACCCAAACTGCTGCGCGTTCTTCAGGAACGCAAGTTGCGTCCAGTGGGCGGACAAACAGAGACTGAGATTGACGTGCGAATTGTAGCCGCAACCAACCGGGACCTGGAGGAAGAGGTAGAAGCGGGACGTTTCAGAGAAGATCTTTACTATCGCCTCAACGTGGTTGAGCTACACCTACCTCCGCTCCGAGTCCGAGGTAACGATGTCTTGCTGCTCGCTCAGTTGTTCCTGGAACAGGCCGCCGCAGAATCCAGCAAGCACGTGACCGGCATGACCAACGATACCGCCGCCAAGCTCTTGGGATACGACTGGCCGGGTAATGTAAGACAGCTGCAGAATACGATGCAGCGGGCTGTTGCGCTGACCCGCTACGAGAAGGTAACCCCCAGTGACCTACCTGAACGGGTACGCGGGCACGTGGGTACGCGCATCGATGAGCTGGAGCCACACCCGGAGCACCTGCTGACGCTCAGCGAGTTAGAGCATCGCTACATTGAGAAAGTGCTCAAGTTGCTATCTGGCAACAAGACTCAGACTGCCAAGGTGCTTGGAGTTGACCGACGCAGTCTGTATCGTAAGCTAAAACGATTTCGAGAAAGTGCCGAGAGTAACGCGGCGTGAGTTTAGACCGAACGAATTCCCATACGACACAGCAAGGCCGATCTGTTTTAGCTGGTACCCATCCGGAAAAGAATGGGCACCAATATGGAGGGGCTATCCAACGCGGGGCCATGCTCTGGGCCGTCTGCGCTGGGCTGGCAACCATCCTCGCGGCCGTGGCGGCGGCTGCCGCGGAAGACCTGGTCGATGTGTTACTCGACACCAGCACGTTGCTCGCCGCGCCAGAGGTCCCGCGGTTGGGCGCAGAGCCGCCAACCGCGCTAGCAGCGCAAAAGAGGATGCCCGAGTTGGGGACCCCACCGCGGCAGACGCCAGCAGTTGCACGTTCAACAACTGGCGTGCGTTCAGAAAAGCGACCAGCCACGCCCCCACTTTCAGCAACGCCACCAGCGATCGCTCCGCAGATCATACGACCGGAGCTCGACGCGCCTCGCTGCGAAGACGTCTACGTCTACGTCGTTTCCCTGTTCAGCGACCCCGCAGACAACATGGCGACAATGGCCCGGGGCCGGAACGCCCGGGGGCGAACCAAACGCATTGGCGCCCACGTAGGCGACTGGCGAGTGATCGCCATCGGCAGCAACCGCAAGCTGTTCAGCTCTGCCGTATGGCTCGAGCGGGATGGCAGCGTCTGCCAGGCGCTGCTTCGCGATGACAATCCGGTGCGTGAACGCCGCGTGCAGCGTACTCGCGCTAAGCGTGCGCGCCAATACAAGGCGCAGCAAAAACGCGCCGAACGCCGTCGCGCCAAGGCAGCCAAACGCACAACGAAAGCACGATCGAAACACCGAAAGGCCGCGCGCAAGCAGCGGAAGTCAACACGCAACAAGCGCCGACGATAGCTGAACCTCGCGTCCTTGCGTCACGTCCAACGGTATCCATCTGTGAACGCGGTCAGCTCCCGGCTAGCCAGAAGCCGTTCGCGCCTGCGGTCGAGACCGGCGTTGCATGAGGTCCCAGCACAGGCCGATCAAAGGCAGTTCTCGCAGCGCTGCCTTCCATTGAATCTGCTCAGGCTGCAGCGGACTGACGATGAACAGCATGCCGACCAGCACAACCGCTGGCGTGAAATCGATCGTCAGGCTCATCGTAGTGAGCACATGAAAACTGACCAGTCCAATGCCAAGCCAGCGGTGAAGGTGGGGTCGAGCCGCGAAGTGCAACGCGAATAGCTGCAGGTAAATAGTGCCAATCATCAATGGCCAGAGCCAGGCTCCATGCTCGATCATCCATGGCCCCCAAAGACTGAGCTGGTTCGTTTGAAGTAAGCGATCAGCCAGGTGACGTGCCAGGGATGAGGGGTGCAAGCTGGTGGTTTGATCCAACCACAGTTGGTAGATGATGCCGCCTACCTTCCCCACACCACTTAGCGAGTAGGTCAGCGCGGTGAATAGCTGTGCAGTGCTCAACACCAATAGTAGACTGTGTTGGCCCGCTCTGGTCAGTCGTTCCGGCCTAGCCCAGTCTCTCGGCAACAGGATCAGGCAAGCCAACACCAACAGCCAGGCGTGCATCAGATGATGAATCTTGCCATAGGCGAACTTGAGTCCCAGGAACTCCAACAACGACACGCACGCCAGAACCCGCGCCCAGCGATACTCTGCGGCCAGCGCCCCAACAACTGAGCCCGCAACGACGGCACCGAGCAGCGTCGGCCCGGCTCTGGTCGTGTCAAAGAACTTCAGCCATGCCACGGGCCACAGCAAGTCGGGCCGCCGAGGCAACGCCACCAAGTCCCACTGCGGGACGTGAGCCAGGATCCAAAATGCGGGAAAGAAATACAAGGCACGAAGCAACGTCGCCGTGCGGACCGAAGCGACGCGCTGATGTCGCAAGACATCGGCCCAGCTTCGCGGCGATAGGCGGCTCGTCAGCCACTTGCGCTGTCGCCAAAGCGTCGGTCGCCCGCGACTCATCAGGGCCGCTCCAAACGAAGAGGCGCGCTTGGCGTCTCGCACTGAAAGCTCGCTAGGATGCGTCGCGTCTCGGGGAGGCCGCCATGCCAGATTTCGTAGGCATTTTGGCGCGAGTACACCAGCTGATAGCCGCAAGGAGCCTGCAGAAAGTTTGCTTCAACGGTCTGGCGAGCCCGCTCGAACATGGTGCCGTCGTGCTGGCGGAAAGCTTTACCCATCGTCTGGATACCAACGTAGGCATCCATGGAGTGTGGCTGTCCTACGAACGCAGCCGCTCGTTCAAAGGCCGTCGCCTGTGGCAGTCGCCGGCCTGCATTCTGCGTAATCCAGAGCTGATAGCGCTCCTCAACATTGGGCGTGATAGGAAACAGAAACCAACAGAAGAACGGGATCACCTCATGCCGACGCGTGGGGATCACGGCCAAAGCCACGAGCACGTACCCTACGAGCAGCCACGGGATGAGTCGCTGAAGGCTCCGATAGTCGGTCACGGATAGTCCCAGCTTAGGCGCCATCGCCCCGAAACTGAAGGGTTGTGAAAATTCACGCTTGGCCCCGAGATCGCGCAAAAGTCGTTGACGCCTGGCTGTCAAGTGGGTCAACCGCAATTCGGACAGCCTGGCAGCCGAAGGCCCAACTTCGGTATTACTGCCACGGTAATACTAGAGTCGCCGGATCTTTCTGGCCTCACCCAGGCATGGCGAGGGCCGCCGACCGCGACTGATGAGCCGCTCAGTGCGCATCGCGCTCGCGACAAACGAAATCTCACCCCCGCTATTTGCCGGATGTCAGTAGCATGGCCGCCGCCTAGCTGGCCCCCCAAGGTGGTTGCGGACTCGTAGCACTGATGTTGCTTTCCCCCTGACGAACAGTGAACTATTAACCGGCTGTACACTTGCTGGCACCAACTGTGATGACGAAAAATTCGAGGCAAGCCATGCACGATCGATACTTGATCACTGGAGGGGCTGGCTTCATCGGCAGCCACCTGATCGACGAATTATTGGCTCGGGGAGTGCAGGTACTGTGCGTCGACGCGTTTCACGAGTATTACGATCCGTCGCTCAAACGCGCCAACGTCGACCGGCATTCGGCCCACGACAACTATCAGCTGGTCGAGGTCGATATCCGAGAGGGACAGCAGCTGCAGGCCATCACGGCTGAGTTCAGGCCCGATGTCGTCGTGCACCTAGCCGCTCGCGCGGGCGTTCGCCCGTCGATGACCGAACCGTTAGTCTACGAAGAGGTAAACGTTCGTGGCACGCTGAACATGCTCGAAGCCGCGCGCCACGCGGGCGTCAAGAAGTTCGTCAATGCGTCGTCGAGCTCCGTGTATGGAGAGAACCGGCGGGTTCCATTCTCCGAACGAGACCCGCTGCTGGCTCCGGCGTCTCCCTACGGAGCAAGCAAGCTCGGCGCGGAAGCCATGGTCAACGTGTACGCCAGACAGTTCGGCTTCCCAGCGGCAAGCCTGCGCTTCTTCACAGTCTACGGGCCTCGGCAAAGGCCGGACATGGCGATTGCAAAATTCAGCCACTTGATGCTGAAAGGCAAACCCATCGAAATCTATGGCGATGGCAGCGCAAGGCGCGACTTTACCTTCGTGGAAGACATCGTGCAGGGGATCATTGGCGCCGCCGAGGCCCGATTCAGTGGCCACGAAGTGTTCAACCTCGGGTGCAGCGAACCAGTGTTGCTGAACCAGCTAATAGATGAGCTGGAGCAGGCGCTCGGAGTGAATGCCATTCGCCACTACGGCCCCAAGCAGCCTGGGGATGTTCCGCTAACGTATTCCGACATCAGCAAGGCCCGGAACATGTTCGGCTACGCGCCGAAAACTTCTCTCCGGCGTGGCTTGGCGATTTTCGCTCAGTCATTGGAGGGTGGCGAGTCTCAGATCAGCTATGCCCCCCAGCGGGTCGCTGTCTAGGGCGGGCGTCGCGGGCTCATACCTCAGAAAGGTAGCGGTTTGGCGACCATCTTCTACGGCCTAGCGGGCGAAGGGCGCGGACACGCCATGCGCGCCCAGACCATCATCGAACACCTTCGGCAGCAGCATGAGGTCGTCGTGCTGACCTTTGGTCAGGCGCTCGAAATGCTGCACCCAATCTATGCAGGAACGGAGGTACAGGTCCGAGACATTGGGGGCATGTACCTGGAATACAATCGTTGGGGCAGAATGTCGCCCACCAAGACGCTGCTTCTCGGACTTCCCTATGCCTTGCGCATGCCGCGGCTGGTGCGGCAACTGCGCGACGAACTGCGGATCAAGCGTGCCGCCTTGGTCATCTCAGACTTTGAACCGGTCAGTATGCGTGCCGCATCAGCCGCCGGAATTCCAGTTCTTAGCATCGACCACCAGCGCTACTTGGAGACTTGCAGGCTCGATCAGTTGCCTTCACTTCAGCGGCTGAAGATCTGGGGCATGAATTTCGTGATCCGCCGCATCTACGGCGTGCCAGATCAGATGGTTGTTTCTGGGTTTCATTTACCTGAGCTGAAGCGCGCCTTTCGCCACGTGCACACAGCTGGGGTCTTGCTTCGCGACGAGGTACGACTGGCGAACATCCGTCACGGCGAACACCTCGTGGTATACCTACGCCGCAATTGCCCACAGCGAGTGTTGGATGTCTTGCACGAGAGCGCGCTTCCGGTCCACGTCTACGGTCTCGGGCGACGTGAATCACGTGGTCTGGTCGAGTTTCGGCAAGTGTCTCCCTCGGCTTTTGTCGAGGACCTCGCAAGCAGCAAGGCTCTGATCACCACCGCCGGCAACCAGCTCATCGGCGAAGCTCTGTATCTCTTGAAACCGGTGCTGGCCTTTCCGGAGCCCGGCAACTTCGAGCAGCAGATCAACGGTCACTTGCTGAACGAGTCCGGCGGCGGCAGGGCGGTTTCCCACCGCGAGTTCAGTCAAACGCTGCTGCAAGACTTCCTCGGCCAGCTCGACTCGTACCGAGCTCAAATCAAACGGGACGAAGTCAGTGGAAACGAGAAGATTTTCGGCCTGCTGGACCAGCACTTGGGCGCCCGCATGCGCGCCCAAACGCAACCTCCGACCCGAGCAACCCGAACGTCAGCGGACGGTCGACTCGAGCAAGTCCAGCAGCGCGCCCGGGTTGTCGACGTGTAGCCAATGCCCGGCGTTGGGGATCACGTGGTAGTGGCACTGACTGGTTGGCGGCAGCGCCTGCGCCCGCGCTCTGAGCGTTCCACTGAAGCGATCGCTGTTTTCCGCGACGATTAGCTGAAATTCCGGCACTTGCCGCGGCTCCGCCAAGTACTCCCACAGATCTTGCTGGAAGTAGTCGACGAGCAGCTCCTCGATCGCATCCAAGTTGAATACCCACTCGTAGCCGCTATCCGTACGCCGCAGATTGGTCGTCATCCAGTTGGCGAGTCCACTAGACAGGCCTTGTGCCAGCAGGTTGTCGACCACTGCAGCTCTGGACTCGATCGGCTGGGGCACCTGACGTACTGCTCGAATCACGCGTAAGACCTCGTAGTCTTTGTCGGGCTTCAGCGCTCCGGGGTTGCTATCCAACACGAACACTTGCGTGAGCCGCAACTCTGGCAAACGACTCGCCCACAACGCCACCTTGCCTCCGAAAGAGTGACCCATCAGCACTTGCACGTCGGGTAGCTCCGGATGTTCTTTGCGTAGGTGTCGCTGCAACGCGACGAGGTCCAGAGCACACGCCTGTAACGTCTGCGGTGGTGGTGCTCCGCTGCTCTGGCCGTGATGGCGCAAGTCGACGAGGACCAGAGCCAGATCAGGTCGCCGCCGCACCAGCGTTCGCGCCAACCCTCGAAAGTTCTGCCCGGAACCCAAGACCCCGTGTAGGACCAACGCCGTCGTTTTCCACGACAATGGCTGAGCTTGCTTGTCCGTCACCAGCTCGTACGCCGGCACGAAGTCAGTGCTCATTGCGCTGCTTTTTGAGAGTCTCTGAGCAACGGAAAGCCGAGCGCTTCTCGCTGCGCCAACCATGCATGACAGACGGCTCGTGCGATAGCCCGAACACGCAGGATGTAGCGCTGCCGCTCCGTCACACTAATGGCGCCGCGAGCGTCGAGCACGTTGAATGCATGAGCAGCCTTAACGACGAAGTCGTAAGCCGGAAGCACGAGTTGCTGCTTGGGATCTTCAGATCGCTGCAACATGCGGTTGGCCTCTGCCTCAAAGTGATCAAACGCCTGGAAATGGGCCTGCACGTCCGCCTCTTCGAAGTTGTAGCTAGACCACTCCCATTCCGCCCGCTTGAAGATCTCACCGTACTTGACTTGGTCGTTGAACTGCAGATCATAGACTGAGTCCACGTCCTGTAGGTACATGGCGATGCGTTCGAGGCCATAGGTGAGCTCACCACTAACCGGCTTGCAGTCGATGCCACCAACCTGTTGGAAGTAGGTGAATTGGCTAATTTCCAAGCCATCCAACCACACCTGCCAACCCAACCCCCAAGCTCCCAGCGTAGGACTTTCCCAGTCGTCTTCGATGAAGCGCACATCGTGCTCCAACGGCTTAGTTCCAAGCGCTTCCAGGGATTCCAAGTACAGATCTTGAATGTCCAATGGGCTCGGCTTCAAGATGACTTGAAACTGATTGAATTGCTGCAGGCGGTTCGGGTTGTCTCCGTAGCGACCGTCCGTTGGTCGCCGTGAGGGCTCCACATATGCGACGTTCCACGGTTCAGGACCTACCGCTCTCAACGTCGTCGCGGGATTGAAGGTGCCAGCCCCCACCTCGGAGTTGTAGGGCTGCACGAGAAGGCAGCCGCGCTCCGTCCAGAAATGCTGCAGCGCGAGGATGATGTCCTGAAAGTTCATGGCGCCTGCTTTAGCCCAAGCGGCCTGGCTTGACCAGCCTCGGCACCCCGCCGGCCGGGACCCGGCAATTCACGATTGATTTTGGATACTTGCAGACAACTGCATGGCGTATTCCGGTCCCAGTAATTCGTGCTTGAAGTAGACGAAAGCCCGCTTCCCCCCCAATTTTTTGAGGCGCTGCGCCCAAACTGCGATCTCTGAGTCGGAGTAGCTGTCCCTGCGCAGCCGAATGTAGACGAACTCCGCGGTCCGGAGCAGTGGTGGCTCAACCCCACCCTCCTCCGGATCCCCGCAGACCAGCGCCGCGCCGTGCCGCTCCAGCAGCTCAAACACGGGTTGCTCGAACCAACTCGCGTGACGAAATTCGAAAGCCGCAGGCACTCTTCCTGCCAACAACTCGAGAAATTGGGTGAGTCGCGCATCATCGCGTCGCATGTTGGGCGGCAGTTGAAACAGCACCACGCCCAGCCGCGTTCCCAACACCTGCAATGAATCGAGCAAGTACGACGTGGCATCGGCAACATCCCCTAGCCGGCCAAAGTGGGTGATGCGGCGCGATGCTTTGATCGCAAAGCGAAATGAGTCCGGCACCTGAGAGGCCCACGCTTCGAGCACGTTGGAGCGCGGTAGGCGATAGAACGTGTTGTTCATCTCGACGCTCGGCAGCCGGGCTGAGTAGTAGTCCAGAAACTGCTTCTCCTTCAGCTGCTCTGGATAGAAGTGGCCCCGCCACTCCTTGTAAGAAAAGCCGCTGGTTCCCGCCAGCACCTGCAACTGGTCGCTCACGCTCCTGCACGTCGCGCTCTTGATGAGTCATGGCAAGGCTTTTCCGATTGACGCAACGCGCAACAGCAAGCACGTGCCGAAGATTCGTCAAAAAGGTCCAGAGCGTTTCATCCAACAACCTCTGGCTCGCGGTCGAATCGGCAGACCGAATGGACAAGGATTCCCAGGTCACGACTTAAGTGGACCGCACCAGCCATTCTTGGCCATTTGAGAGTCGCTCCTTTCCCACCGGCATCAAGATTTCCACCGCTTTTCCACATGCTCTGGATAGGCCAGCGCAGTTCCTAGCAAAAACGTGAAGCTGTTGGAGCAAGCGACCGTTACACTGCCACCTTCTGCCAGCGCACCTCCCTTGTCGATGTCTGCCCCCATTCCCCTGCTGCTTGTCGAGGATGATGACCTCGTAGCGCGAGCAGTCACCCGAGCGCTGAAGATCAGCGGTTACGAGGTGACTCGTTTGGCCTGTTGTGCGGAGGCGCAGCCGCTACTCATCGACACACCGCTCGTTAGCTCGCGGGCATGCCCCACAGCGCCGTTCCTGCTCGGTGTTTTCGACATCAACTTGGGCGATGGAGATGGAGTCAATCTGGCAGTCCGGATGCTGGAATGCGGGCTGGTGAATCACGTAGTCTTTTTCACTGCAACTGCGGACCCTCACTCGCATGAACGCGCGGCGCGAGTCGGAACGTTGGTCAGCAAGACTGAAGGAATGTCGGCGCTGTTCGCCAGTCTCGCCCATGCTCTGACGCGCGTGCAGTTGACTCGCTCAGGCACCTTACGTCGAGTGGTGGAGCCGGAGCTCACTGAATCGGGCGCGTCGTCTTCCACAGACGCAGACCGAATCGCATCAGACGGAAGCTGAAGCGCTGCTCACTGGCTGTCCATCGACCGGCAGCCACCGCTCTGGCGCTGAGGTGAGAGCTTATCCGCCAAGCCAGTCGACCAGCAGCTCGAGTAGACTTATGACCGCGGTTTGTACGCCCGCGCCAGCCAGCACACATCCCAAGCCCAGGGCAAATCCGCTGAAATTACGTCGTGTTTTGGCAAAGTGCAGCAGCACGCTCAACCAGGAAAAGCCGACCACTGCTGACCAATGCGACGCGGTGTTCCAAGCCCGAGCGTACTGAATAGGTGACAGTCGCTTCTCGTCAAAGCGAATGATCCAGTGTGGCAGCGCTATCGAAAGCGCGTACATCGCCGCAACCACCAAGACTCCCATCAATCGTGCCTTGCGGTGCGGTATACTTCAAAGACTATGGCTCGCTCACTTCCGAGATTTGCTCAAACGATTTTTCGCGCCAGCTCGTGGCCGGGCTCCAAGACTGTGCGAGGAGCGCTGCTCGGCGGTGGGATTGTGTTCAGCGGCGCATTGCTGGCCGCGGGCAGCAGCGCCAACCAAAGCTCAGGACCGCAACCGGCGCCCCTGAAGGCAGAGCCAGAAGCGCAAGCAAGTGGCGGGACCGTGACGCTGTCACATCTGCGGCGCAAGATCACCACCTGTCACAAGATCCGCGAAGACGGCGAATCCTTCTGCGACGCTGCCAGCTACTCTGAAAAGACTGGCGAAACATCCATCAAGTTGATCCCGCTCACCAAGGCCGGTGATCCGGATCCCGGGCCGCGTTCTGAAATCAGCGTGCAGTTCCCCAAGCAGCCCGGCAAGCAGAGCGTCGTCAAGAAGTTGGCGCGAGGCCGCTGGGAGCTGGCTTGGAAGGATGGCTCAACGCTGCGCGAGCGCTTCTTCGTGGTGCCTCGAGACAAGTTTGAGATCGAGCTCGAGAGCACGAGCGGGATGTGCGTTGAAGAGGGTCAGGGCTGCAAGCTCGAGCCTGGGAAGCGTCAGCGGTCCGTAGAAATTCCAAAGGTTCGCGGGGTCGACTGAGTTCTCCAAGCCCCACCTCGCTCGCTGCGAGATGGGCGCAAAATCCAATTGAACAGCGGGCCTAGCATCGCGCGAGTTGTGCGAATCGCTACGGAATATCGTCCCCAGGCCGATTGTCTCAGGGGCGCCTGACGGGATATAGCCGCGGGCGGAGAAGCACATGCAAGACGTACGCGGTCTGAACGAGATGGTGGCCAAGGAGAGCGCCTTCGTCGATGACCTGATGGCAGAAATTGGCAAGGTCGTGGTGGGGCAGACCTACATGGTCGAGCGCTTGCTGATCGGCATGTTGTGTGGCGGCCACGTGCTGCTGGAAGGCGTGCCGGGGCTGGCCAAGACGTTGACGGTTCGAACCTTGTGCGAATCGATCTCGGCCAAATTCTCGCGCATCCAATTCACGCCGGATTTGCTCCCGGCGGATCTCATCGGCACCGTCATCTACAATCAGAAGACGGCAGAGTTCACCAGCAAGCTGGGCCCCGTGTTTGCGAACCTAGTGTTGGCTGACGAAATCAACCGGGCACCAGCGAAAGTGCAAAGTGCGCTGCTTGAAGCCATGCAAGAGCATCAGGTGACGATCGGCGACAAGACATACAAGTTGCCCGACCCGTTCGTGGTGATGGCCACCCAGAACCCGATAGAGCAGGAGGGGACCTACCCCTTGCCGGAAGCCCAAGTCGACCGCTTCATGCTGATGGTGAAGGTTGGCTATCCCACCCGGGAGGAGGAACGCCTGGTCATGGACCGCATGACGGGGATCCCTCCCGGACCTGCCCAGGGTAAGGTTCATCCGGAGGACTTGATCAGTGCGCGCAAGGTGGTGCGCGACGTGTACACCGATGACCGCGTCAAGGACTACATCGTGAACATCGTCTTCGCCACGCGCGACCCAGCCCAGGCCGGCCTGAGCGATCTAGCACCGCTGATTGAACACGGTGCAAGTCCACGTGCTAGCATCGCGCTGAGCTTGGCCGCGCGAGCCCACGCTTTTCTCCGTCATCGTGGCTATGTCACTCCCGAGGACGTCAAAGCGATTGGGCCAGACGTTTTACGCCACCGTCTCGTTCTGACGTACGAGGCTGAAGCCGAAGAAGTGACCTCAGAAGACGTCGTTCGCCGCGTATTTGAGGTCGTCGAAGTCCCTTGAAGCCCGCGCGCCGAGGAAACGGTGCGCCGTAATCCCTGGTCAGAGAGGTTGCTGACGTGATCCCGAAGGAGCTGCTCAAAGCGCTACGCAAAATTGAGATCACGACGAACCGGCTCGCCAACGAGCAGCTGTCGGGAAACTACACCTCTGGTTTCAAGGGGCAAGGCCTCGCGTTTCGTGAGGTGCGCCAATACCAGCCAGGAGATGATATTCGTACCATCGACTGGAACGTCAGCGCGCGCATGGACGACACCTACGTCAAGGTTTTTGTCGAAGAGCGCGAGATGACAGTCATGCTCGTGGTGGACGTCTCTTCGAGTCTGTTGTTCGGTACCCGTTCTTCATCCAAGGCGCGCGTTGCCGCAGAGGTCGCTGCATTGTGCGCCTTCAGCGCCATCAAGAACAATGACCGCGTGGGACTGATCTTGTTCTCTGACCGAGTCGAGAAGATCGTCCCTCCCCAGAAGGGGCAGAAGCACGTGATGCGCGTGGTCCGGGAAATTCTCGGGGCCGACCCCCAAGGGCGCCGCACGGATCTGAACGTTGGTCTTCACACCCTGGCCAAGGTCGCTCGGCGCCGCAGCGTCGCGTTCATGATCAGCGACTTCTTCTCGGACGGCTATGAGCGCGCGCTCTCGTCAGCCTCCGTTCGCCACGACTTGGTTCCGGTGTTGATCGCAGACCCGCGCGACGTCGAAATGCCCGACGAAGGGCTCGCCAGCTTCGCAGATCTGGAAACGGGACGTGATGTGCTGGTCGATACCTCTAGCCCAGCTGTGCGTGAGCACTACAAGCGCGAAATGCTTGCCTACCGCCAGCAGCAACTAAAACTGTTCAAGAAATTCGGGCTCGATCACTGCGTGGTGCAAACAGACGCACCATACGTGCGTCCACTGCGTGATCTGTTCGCCAGACGAGCGAGGCGAGCACACCGATGATGGGCAACACCAAGCGCCAACTGGTGTTCGCGTTGGCCACGAACGTCGCCTTGACGTTTGCAGACGCAACGCTTGCACAGTCCAACGCTGCCCCGTCGGCCCCCCCACCGAATACG
Organism: Polyangiaceae bacterium; assembly: GCA_050304975.1. Taxonomy (GTDB): domain Bacteria; phylum Myxococcota_A; class Polyangia; order Polyangiales; family Polyangiaceae; genus SZUA-265. Next base: position 4,137 of record JBNLEN010000138.1, on the reverse strand, counting down.
GCTTCCCCGATGGCGCCAACGGCTACCCCGCCTGCAATCGGCCCGACTGCAATCGGCTCGAGCGGCGCCCCTCCAGCTGCTGCGACTGCTCTGCCGCCGTCCGATCCGAGCGCGAGCGCCCCCAACTTGCCCAGCGTTGCCCCGCCCTCAGCCTCCACGCCGAGTCCGCCCAAAGTCGTCAGCGGCACCTGTGTGGAGCACATCCCAGAAGGCAAGGTACGCCCAACGCTCAGCGAGCGTTTTCCAGAGCGTGGCTTGAGCGGGCATCGAGCAACACTTCAAGTGACGATCGAGCACGGGCAAGGCGAACGCGTCTTGCCAGGCGCATTGGAGATCCAGACGGACAGCGATGCTGCCAAAGCGATCGCTGGTGCCGGCTTCGTTTTTCCCGATTTCAAAGGTCCCGCCCGGCCGCGCGTGCGAGCCAATACGGCCTCTGACGGCAGCGCTCGGAGCACCGTCGAGATCCATGTGGTGCCTTTGCCAAAAGAACCCGGCCGTCACGAGCTCGTGCTGCCGCCGTTGCCAGTCGCGATGGCGCGGGCCAGTGGCGAAGTGATCACGTTGTGCACGGAGCCCCACACGATCACGATCGAAGATCCCGTCGCTAACAAGCCGGACGCGAGCCCCAAACCCAACCCCAAACCGCTGCGCCAACGCGAACTTTGGGAGGCCCTTCGCAACATCTCCTACGGCGCTGCAATTGGCCTGGTGGTGGCCGCACTCCTGGCATTGCTCTACCGTTGGTGGGCACGCCGTCCTAAAGCAGCGCCGCCGCCGCCGCCGCCAAGGCCGGCCTGGGAGATTGCGATTTTGGCTCTGCACGACATCCGCCACGCTCGACTGGTTGAGCAGGGGCGACTCGAGGATCACGTCGACCGGGTCGAAGACACGCTGAGACAATACCTTGGCGCTCGCTTCGGCTTCGATGGCTTGGAGAGTACGAGTGAAGAAGTCTTGGCCGAACTGCACAAGCGACCGGAAGCTTCGTCCATCGATTCGGCTGTCGCGGCCTTCCTTCAACAGACAGACCTGATCAAGTTTGCCAACGTGGCCCCCACGGAAGATCAATGCCACGAACTGCTAGACCAGGCGGAACGCATCGTCGTGCAATCGACACCAGACCAGTCCACTGCTCGCCATGAGACTACCCGCGATGGGGAGGTCGAGGCGTGAGCCAGCGAGCCATGGAGCGGCTACAGCGCTGGGCGTTACTCCTGGCGTTTGTGGTTCTGACCCTGGCACTGGGCTTGGCCTATCCGTGGTTCATGAAGGGACCCGCATTCGCCAATGCGACGTTCGAGCAGCCTTGGTTCCTGCTTGCGCTGGTGGCGGTCCCGTTCGTCTTCTGGCGCAGCACCTTCGGTGAAGACAAGCGCACCGTGAGCCTGAAAGTGGGCACGGTGCGGGCGCTCGCCGCTGGTCCCAAAGGAGTGCGCGTCTGGTTGCGTGACTTGCCCGGTGTAGTGCGCAGCGTCGCGCTGGTGCTGTTAGTTGGCGCCATGGCCCGACCGCTAAACAGCGTGATTCCCACGAGTACGTCCGATGAGGGCATCGACGCAGTCATGGTGTTGGACCTGTCGGGATCCATGCGTGCGGTGGTCGATGACCTTCCCAAGGACTTGGAGCGACTCGCAGCGCGCCCCTCGCGTCAGCTACGTCCGACCCGATTGGACGCCGCCAAGGCCGTGATGAGAGACTTCGTCTCCCGACGCAGCACGGATCGTCTGGGCGTCGTGGTGTTCGGCACTAATGCCTACGTCGTCTCGCCCCCAACTCTGGACTACCACTTGCTCGATCAACTGGTCTCGCGCATGCAGCTGGATCTGATCGACGGCAATGGCACCGCCATCGGCGATGCCGTAGGGGTCGCCGTAGCCAGACTCAGACGCAGCACCGCGGAGAGTAAAGCGGTCATTCTGCTGACTGACGGAGACAATAACGCCGGCAGCATCGATCCGGAATACGCCGCCCACCTGGCCAACAAGATCGGGGCCAAAGTCTACACCATCCAAATCGGCTCCGGTGACCTGGTCGAAGTGCAAAGTGGGTTCGACTTGTTCGGACAGCCCCGCTATCAGAAGCATCGATTCCCAGTCAATCCGGAGCTGCTGAGGAAACTCGCCAAAGACACCGGCGGCGAGATGTACATCGCAACCGATGCGCGGGCGCTTCGCGACAGCTTCCACGACGTGCTGGATGAACTGGAAAAGACGAAGTTCGAATCCACGGTCGCCAGCTTCGAGGATCTGTATCGCTTCTTGCTCCTTCCGGGTGTACTGCTGCTGGCGCTAGATGCGCTGCTGCGCTCGCTCGTCTTGCGGAGGTTCCCATGAAGTTCGCTGAACCGTGGTGGCTGTTGGGCGCGGCCTCCAGCCTACTGGTAGCTGCGTTCTACGTGCTGGGTGGGATCGGCCTGCTCAAAGCGTTGGATCGTTTTGGGGAGCGCCCTTTGGTCGAAGCGTTGCTGACCGCTCGAGTCGGTGGCATGCGCGCCCTAAAGAGTGCCCTGGTGGTCGTCGCCGTCGCGCTCGCGTTCGTGGCTCTCGCGGGACCGCAGTACGGGCGCGGGACCCGCCTGATCCCCGCAACCAACCTCGATTGTGTGTTGGTGGTGGACTACTCGAAGAGTATGTACGCGCGCGACGTCACGCCCAGTCGCAGTGAGCGCGCCAAGTCAGAGCTGGCGCGCCTGATCGCCGATTTGCCCGGGGCGCGATTCGGAGCAGTCGCATTCGCCGGAGAGCCACTCAGCTTCCCGCTGACCAGCGACTCGGGGGCCACCGCGCAGTTCTTCCGGCAGATGTCACCCAACGACATGCCCGTCGGCGGAACCGCCATCGCCAGGGCACTGGAGTCAGCGCGCGAGCTCTTGCAGCGAGATCCACTCTCGGAGAAGCACCAAAAAGTGATCGTGCTGATCACGGACGGTGAAGATCTGGAAGGCAATCCGGTGGAGGTCGCCAAGGCGGCCAACAAGGACGGCGTCCTGGTCTACGTGGTACAAATCGGCGGGCGCGCCCCCGAGGTCATCCCGAATGTGGACGAACAGGGGCAAGTTCGCGGTATCCGTGCCGGAGAAGACGGCAAACCGCTGACCACCAGTCTGTCTGCGGACGGAGAAGCCCAGCTGGCGGAGATCGCCAAAGTCGGGGGCGGCAGCGTCGTTCGCGCGGAATCCGGACAAACCGGCATCAACCAAATCGCTGCGCGGCTCAAGCGAATGATGACGGAGGAGCTGGCTGAAAAAGTAGAGACCGTCTACGCCGACGTGTTCTTCTATCCGCTAGGACTCGTACTGCTGTTGCTCGTGATCGAGACTTTCGTACCACTGGTGACGCGAAGAACCCGTTCGAAGGCGCTCAGCGGCTTTGCCAAGCGCGCCGTCGAAGTCGCGGGCGTGGTCTGGCTCTGCTTCGGTCTTTTCGGCTGCAAGGCCCTGGAAGAGCGATTGTTCTGGAGACATTCCCCCGAAGTCGACAAAGCCGTGGATGCGCTCGATAGCCAAGACGCTGGCGTGGCTTCGGAGCTCCTCACGCAGTATCTCAACACCGGCAAGTGCGACAATGGCTCCCTGGGAACCCCCGACAGCATACGTAATCTACCCCACGCTAGTCTGGACCTCGGGTTGGCGCTATTTCAGCTCGCTGAACGCTATGGCGACAAGTTCGGCGAGCGTGCTGGGGCTCAACCAGGCGCCGATCCGAGCGCTGCCGACTCCCAACTCGCCAAACGCTCCGCTGAAGTCGACTGCGCGCTTCGCATCGTGCGGCTAATTGCAGCCGACGAGTCGCTGCCGCTATCACTGCGCGCGCAGGCTTATTACCTCAGCGGCAATCTAGAGTTCTTGCGCCACGACTATCGCAGCGCAGTCGACAGCTATGACGCGGTGTTGAAGCTGTCACCCGGGGGCGAGGGGGACGCCGGCAGCGACGTAGGGACCAAGGCTGCGTTCAACCGCGCCATCGCCTTGCGCCGAATCGAAGAAGAAGAAGAAAACAAGCCCGATCCCCCGGATGCCGGGCCCCCGCCGCAACAGGATGGCGGCAGCTCTGACCAAGATCAGGACCAAGACCAGCAGGATCAGGACCAAGACCAGCAGGATCAGGACCAAGACCAGCAGGATCAGGACCAAGA
>JBNLEN010000137.1:0-16903 GCA_050304975.1 Polyangiaceae bacterium | reverse complement strand
GGGTTGGGGAGGAGGGGCAATGCAAACCCTTTGGCCTAGCTGGAGGCTTTTGCACTATTCCCTGTGGGAGTAGCGCACTGCGCTGCAATGCTGGCGACAGCTGCTCCTCCGGGTATTGCAATTGACCGCGTGTTGTTGATTGTTGAAAAGCGCGTCTAGTTGGCGCTGATTTATCGGGCATGCGTCGCCGGGTTTGACTGTAATGATACTCGACGGCGCCAGCGAGGAGACTGAACGGGGTGTGCGTGGCAGGCTGGTGTGCCGGCATGACCAACGAGCAACGTTGCGGGTTGAGGCGCGCGACTGAATAGGGAGCGCGTCGACCCAGCCGGATCACACTGCGCCAGAGGATCTATTTTCAACGCAATGTGTGGGAGGCAGCCCGGCGAGTCCGTAACAGATTGTGCCGGGCTGGGCGGGGGCAACTCAGACGGGTGCTGAGCGCTTGTGCTGAGGCACAGTCGGGCGACACAGTCGGGCGACACAGTCCGGCACAACATTGGCGTTCAACGCGCACCGTGGGTCATCGCAGACTGACGTCGGCATGGGTTTTAGTGCAGCGAAAGCGGCTGGCACGGAGCATGCTTAACGCCAAGAGATGCGACGTGTCCGGGGTAATCACATGCGGGTGCTGGTGCGAGTCAGTCTCGCGTCAGTCAGCTGGGGACCAGTTCTTGCACCACTCAGTTGTGCAGCGGCCGGCTTGGCGTTTAGCAGCGCCTGCGGCGCGAGCGACACCCAAGTTGCGGAAACAGCCGATCACTCAGCTGCGGACGACAGTGCGCAACCGGACCGGACCGCAGACGCCAAGTCCAGCAATGCGACGAACGTTGCAATGCAAGACGCACACTTCGACCCAGAGACGGGCAACAACAACCCTGATGAACCTTTGGCTGACGAACAACCGCCGCGCATGAGTGAACCGGGGTATGCGTGGTTGGCAGCGTGTCCCACGGGTTGTGTCGACGGCCCGTGCGCATTCCCAGGGCTTACCCAACTAACGGACGTGGACGCTGGCCAAGTCTTGTTCACTGCGCCCGACTTTGAAATGGAGCAAGCGCCAGATGGTTCGCCGTGCAGCGTGGAAGTGAAATTGGGGACCCAAGTGCGCCTGTCGGCGACGCCCAACGACGGCTTCGCTTTTGCCCATTGGCGAGGGGGGCATCAGATGAGCGACGGCCTGCTTTGCCCTTGCGAGGACTCCACGCAGCCGGAGTGCGAATTCGAAGCTGACGAAGACGTCTACTGCGGCGCCGTCTTCGAACCGCTGTAAGCCACTGCGTGTTTGCGGAGACCTAGTGCAACCCCGGCACCGCCTGTTTTGAACGTCGGAGCCACTAGTTTCACAAGCGCCGGCCGACAAAGACCGACCTAGGCTCCGAGGTATGCGTCGTTTTGAAGGGGGAGCGTTAGGGCGTAGGAGTGAGCCCTGCCCTAATCGGGCGAAAAATTCCGCCAACCTAGCGCGCGAGCCTTGGAGTCGTCAGCATATACCTGATGCACATTTTGGTGGTCGATGACGACCGGACTACTCGTCAGCTCCTGAGTCGCTTGGTGGGCGGACTTTCCAAAGACTTGGACGAGTCCGAAACGGCTGGTGACGCCATTCAGAAGATCACGGCACTCAAAGAGCCGGCACTCATCTTTCTGGATTGGATCTTGCCCGATGTGGATGGTCAGCGAGTATGCCGCATCGTGCGGGATAAGTGCGCTGCAATTCCGCACTACATCGTGCTCATGAGCGCACGCGCGACGCGTAAGGACATCGCAAATGGTTTGAATGCTGGGGCAGATGACTTTTTGACCAAGCCGATCCCGCCGGATGTGCTGAAGAGTCGCCTCCGATTGGCGAAGCGGCATCTGCGTGGATCGTCGATGCCTTCGGCAGGAGTGCTGGCGGGTCTGAAAGAAGCGTCAGCTAGCGGCAGCGGAGAGCTGCTGGTGCGTGATGGCTATTCAGTGGCGCGCATCGCATTTCACGAAGGGCGCGTGGCGTGGGTGCACATCCCAGATGGAGGGGAGTCGCTCGCCAAGATGTTCTCCGCTGATGGCCTAGAGGGTGAAGATCTGCGGGCCGCCGTGGACGAAGCGCGAAAAACGGGCAGCAGCTTCCACGAAGTGCTCCTGAATTGGGGTTTGGTCACCGCTGAGCGATTGGACTCGGTGCTGCGAGACTGGATCCGTCGCAGAATGTACGCGGTGGTCAGGTTTCACACGCCGCAGGTGCTGTTCATTCCAACTGTGCACAGCTCTGCCAATGCGCCGCTTTCGTTTGCTTTGAGTGAGGTGCTGTCGGAAGAAGATCTGTCGAGCTTGGGTCGCAGTTCAGCGCCGAGTATTCCGCCCAGTGCGACGGATAGCAGCGGAAGCTGGCACGCTGCGTTCGTGCCGCCTGAGCGTCCAAACCCCGCCGTCGAACAGTACCTCGGGCAGGTGATGAGCCTGGAAGGAGCCGTGACGGCGGCGGTGATCGACCGCGCCTCGGGAGTTTGTGAAGGGTTTCGTGGGGAAACCAAGGACCCGACGGTGGTCTGGTCGAAGATCCGAGTGCTGAACTCTGTTATCGCCGGCGAAGAACAGGTGGAGGATGTGGTCTTGACCACGAAAGACGAGCACCATCTGCTGATGCCGGTGAGCGCCAAGTCCGATATGTTGTGTTACCTGGTAGTGCAGCGTTCGCTAGCGTCGGTCCCGTCGACGCAGCAGCGCTTGCGCGAACTCGGCGGATTCTGATCGGCGGATCATCCAGGGGCCTGAATTGGTGCGAGCGTCCAGGACTCGCCGCCAAACGCTTGCCAGCTTCCAAAGCTTGATGACGGCGTGTAGTCTGCCGCTGTGACGTCTCGTTCCCTGTTTTGGTTTGTTTTGTTGGGTGGCTTGATCTTCGGGTGTGACTCGGACTCGGGCCCGGTTGACTCGGCAACGGCTGGCAGCGGCGGGTTGGGGGGCTCCGTAGCAAGCGGGGGCGCTGGCGGTGGGGCTTTTGATCCGGGCGGGGCTGCGGGGGCAGACGTTGGTGGCGCTGGCGCCGGTGGGGTCGGCGCTGGCGGCACTGGTGGCGATGAAACTGGCGGAGCTGGCGGCGATTCAGCAGGTGCTGGGGGTGCAGCGGGTGAAGCGTCCGATGGCGGAAGCCCCGTGAGCAATGACGCTGGGGTCCCTGATGCGGGCCCACCGGAAGAGCTCAGCACGGTCCACTTCCACGGGCGTTGGGACCTGTCGACCGAAGGACGAGCGTTGACCGTCAACAGCGGTAGCTACGTCCAGGCCAGTTTTGACGTCACGGAGGTATCTGGGGCAATCGTCGCGACGTTTGATACCGCGCTCAACCAGGGCGATATTCCGACGCTGGCGTGGCAGATTGATGGCGGTCAATGGCAAGAGGATGAGATCGCCGCCAGTCTGACGTTGGCGCAGCAGCTGACTCAGGGGGAGCACGATGTCACGCTAATCGTGCGAGGAATGAGTGAGTTTCAGTCCCGCTGGTCGCCGCCATTGACCGCGAGTACCACGTTTCTGGGCTTCGAAGTCAGCGGCGGAGTGCTGCTGGCTACCCCGCGACCGGAGCAGCCAAAGATCGAGTTCTTGGGCGACAGCATCACGGAGGGCGTGGCTATGTACGCGGACCGCGGGGACAAGAGCGGGGCGTCTTGGCGTGCGGACGCTCGGGTGGCGTACGCGTCGCTGGTGGGCATGGCTCTCGAGGCAGACTACCGGCAAGTTGGATTTGGACGGCTCGGGCTGTTGATTGAAGGCAATGGCGGGGTACCAGTCGCCGCGGACGCCTTCGATTGGTTCTTCGAAGGCGTTCCTCGCGACGATTGGCAGGCGGATGTGGTCGTGATCAACCAAGGCACGAATGACGGCTCCAATCAAAACACGACGGCGTTCGCGGCCGCCTATGGCTCGCTGTTGGACAACGTGCGTGCGGCCTATCCCGACGCGCAGATCTTGGCGATGCGCCCGTTTGCCGGCTCGCATCAGGCGTCCATTCAGTCTGAAGTGAACAAACGACGGGACGCGGGGGATATGGCTATCAGCTACGTGGACACCACGGGGTGGCTTTCAGGTCAACACTTCACGGACGGCGTGCACCCCAACCCCGCCGGGAGTGAGGTGGTCAGAGACCAGCTGGTGCCCATCATCGAGCCGTTGCTCTGAAAAGCGAATCAATCGTGCTCGGGCTTTGCGGCGGGGATGCGAAAGCGGACACTCAGCTCATCATGTCGGCGAAAGCCAAGCGCTTCACGTTGCACTCGCAGCTCCCAAAGTGAGCGCTCAGCAATGGCCCGTTGCTGGTTGAACTGTCGATAGAGTTGCGCTCGCAGCTCGTCTCGGCTGCGGCTCGTTTCGAGTGCTGACAACTCCGCTTCGAGACGCTCGAGTGTCTCTAGCGCAGCTTCGATCTTCTTGCCCGCTCTGCCGAGCGAATAGGCGATTTCCGACGCGACCTCTTTGGCCAAGCTGCTGGAGTTCATCCCGGCCGCGCCGGGCAGGCGACTGTCCAGCAAATCTGCGTAGCGGCTGGGAGCGGCACTGCCCCGCTGGACCGAGCGCACGAGTGAGCGAACCCGACTCATTCATTAAGTATCGCTCGAAAGTGCAAAGCCGCAAGTCGCGCGACGACGGCTACTCACAAATTGGGGTGAGACTGTCTGGTAGGTTGGAGCGCTCGACATGGACGCTCTTCAGGGGAGAGTCCGTAATCAGTGCAGTCTTGCCCTTTTGGGACACCGCCATCCATGCTGAACCATTGCGGGTGACAAGCAGTTGCTCGATGGTTGCCTCACCGATAGTCAGGATGTTTCGCCAGTGGCCCTCGGTCTCCACCCAGACTTCGCTGCGCCCGGGGCGTCCGGGGCTACCCGAGGTAGCAGCCAGCCACAGCCGACCATCGCTACCGAGCGCCAGCTCTGTCGTAGGTAGCTTCGTCGGAGAGGTGCGCTCCACGAACTGCCCGCCCGGGAGCAGCTCCGTCAGGGGATCTGACTTCTCAGGGCTGGGCTCCACGAAAAGCAGCCCACGCGGCGTGTGGAAGGTGAGAACATGGGGGCTGATGTTTCGTGCCAGAGGCCGCGCCTTCTTGCCGTCGTAGTGCCACAAGCGAACCACGCCATCGGTGGCCGGGCCCAGCACGTAGATCTCGTCGCGACTGACGACCTGCACGGCGGCGGCGCCGGGTGCTTCCGGGTTGGCCAGCGGCAGGGGGACGAATTTGCCCAGCTTGGAGTTGGGTGTGAAGACTTCGATGCCGCCGCTCTGACCGATCTGTCCCACTCTGCAGACGACGGCAGCATCACCGCTCGGGGCGGCGTGGAAGTCCTCAATCGCCATCCATTGGCAAGAGGCCCGCCATTTGGAGTTCGTCGGGGACCATTCCAAGATCGAACGCTGATTGCTGAATTGAAACGGCGCGCGCCGCACCCCTGCCTGGTCCAGAACGTGCAGACGATGGTGGCTTCCGGTTTGCCCATCTAAACTCGTGAGCAACAGCCAAGAATCGGCGCGCCAGTCACGGACTTGAAGATGCTCTCTGTAGCCGAGCGCCAGCGCGAGTCGCCTCCAACCTTGGTCCGTCGAATAGCGATAGAGTCGTCGTTCGGGCTGGTGCGTTTGGGCGCTGACCGCGTTCCAGATGGCAACGCCTGCTCGTGGATGCAGAGCGCCGCCGGACATGTCGACGTGCACGCCGCGCTGGTGGCAGGGGTCGAATTGCAACTGGTCCTGAACGACCAGCGCGCGTCCTTGGCGGGTCATTACGCTGACGGTCCCGTCGACCTCCGCGACCTGCAAGTCGTCGTCGTCGTCGCTTTCGAGCACCACGAAGTAGCCGTCAGCCAACTTGGGCTCCGCCGACTCGACTGCGCTTGCAGCGCCGGGCGTGGGCGTTGACCCGGTGTCAGTCGGCCCGGGCGCTGCAGGTCCCGGCTCTGGGAATAGCGCGGCGGCGTTCGACGGCTCTGGGGTTGAAGCTGGATTTGACGCGGCGGGAGTCGGGGCTGCACACGCGCACACGGTTTGGGTGAACAGGCAAGCTGCCCAGAGCACTGGCTTCACCTGGGCGACTTCAGCAGTGTGCCCAGCAAACAGCAAGTCGCATTCGCTCGGCAGCATCTCCCAAGGGGCTGAATTGCGGCCGACGCCAACCCCTGTTAGTCTTCCGCGTATGTCTAGCGAGGGGTTTCAGCAGTTCGTCAACGCCGTATCTCAAAAGCCGGAGCTGCAGGTGAGCTGGAACGAGCGCTACGACAGCGCCCCGGCGCTGGTCGCTCTTGCCCAAGAAAACGGCTACAGCCTGGACGAACAAGAGCTGATCGAAGGCCTCAAAGCCTTGCGGGAGGCGGACACTTCCGCCACTGGCGAGCTGGACGAAGATCAGCTGGATTCAGTGTCTGGGGGCACGCTGAGCGTGAACACACTGAACCTCCAGAATGTGCAATTCTTCGAAGCCTGGCCCTGCAAATGGATGGCAAAGGATCTCGGCGACGCCGCACACAAGATCTAGTCGCCCGTCTCGGACAGCCTGAACATTGAGCAGGAGGGACGCGATAACGCGTCGCAGCAATTAGCCTTCGGCTTCGAGCGCTGCACACAGCGCGTCAAAGTCGATGTTCAGTTGTGTTATCAACTGGTTGGCGAGGTCAGTATCGAAGGATTCTTGCTCTCCTAGATGCTGCAAGGACTTGCAGGTCTCGGCCATCTGTTGGGCTCCAATGGCGAGACACCCGCCTTTGGCCTTGTGTGCCGTTTGCCGGGTCTGCTCGAGATCCGCGGCTAATACCGCGGCGCGAATGTCCTCCACCTGGCCAGGCATGACTTTGTGAAACATCTTCACTAAAGCTGGTGAGAGCTTACGGCTCGGGGCTAACACTTTTAGCTCTGTCATTGTCGAATCGGGAGTCTAGCACACGAATTTCGTGTCGGCGGGGGTGGCAATGTGTGGGTGGCGGTTGCGGCTATTTCACGAAATAACGCAATGAATAAGCAGTTCGATTTCTCGCCGGGCAAAAATTAAGCCTATGGATCTTGCCAGAAATTGGGCGTTCCGGCTTGAAATGCTAGGTTTAAATCGTGCCCACCGAAGACGTTCGCGTTCTGGTCGTCGACGATGACGATCTAGTCCGTCTCGCGATGGTCGAGCAACTTAAGGATGCCGGCTGTGAGTGTTTCGAACTGCCGTCTGCGATTGGGGTGACGCGCAGCATCTTGCACAACCAGGTCCAGGTCGTTGTGATCGACATCCTGATGCCCTCGATGCCCGGAGACAAGCTGGCCAAGCTGCTGCGCGACAACGCGAGGTTGTCGAAGCTCGGTGTGATTTTGGTTTCCGGCGGTGGTGACAGCGTGCGGCTTGAATACCTCGGCGCAGAAGTAGGCGCGGATGCGGTGCTTGAAAAAGGACGCATCGACGAGCTTGGCCAAGTGGTGCACCGCGTCTACCGCAGGGTTCGCGATCAGCACATGGTCAGCTGACGCGGCCATGCCTATGTCAGGATTGGGGTCGCTGCGATGATGTCCTCAGCTCCACCGGAGCCAGAAGACCACCAGCACCGCATTCTGATCGTCGACGACGATCCCATCGTGATCGTTGCAGAGGAAGAGCTGCTCGTGGCCGAGGGGCATGAGGTGCGAAGCGCGGACAACATCGAAGACGCGATCGCGCTGGTTCGCGACTTCGAGCCGGACCTAGTGTTGTTGGACTACATCCTTCCAGGGGGCAGTGGTGCCGATGTGGTGCGCGCGATTCGTGAGTTTAACCGTCTCACGCAGGTGATTCTTGTCAGCAGTGTGACTGGGCAAGACCCGGTGCGCAAGCTGCTGTCCGAATTGGACATTCAGGGCTTCCACTACAAGAAAGATGGAGAGTTTCGTTTGCTGCTGCACGTGGACGCAGCCTTGAAGCACAGCCGGGTGCTGAGGAGCCTAGCTCGGCAGAAGAACTACTTGCGGCGGATTTTGGACGCCTCACCCAATCTTTCTAGAGTGCAACCCCTGCCCGAGCTGTTTGACACGGCTCTGCGCTACACCATTCAGCTCGTGACGGGAGATGAAACCGGTACCGCGGGGGGGGATGGGGTTTTGGTGTTGCTCGGCCCTGACGGCTTCAAGGCGCATGCCTGGTCGGGTGAATTCGCTGAGATTCGCAGCCATTCGGATATTCCCGATGCGATGCTATTGGCACTGCAGGATGCCACCGTCGGGCGCGAAATTGTCGCCCGGGATGGGTTGGTGCTGTTGCCTTTTTGCACCCAGCAGGGGCAGCGTGGGTGTATGGTTGTGGCAGCAGAACGCTTGCCCCGAGACTCCAGAGAGCCATGCCAGTTGTATGCGACCCATCTGGAAAAGGTGCTGGAGAATCTCACGCTGTATCAACGCGCGACGACGGATCCTCTGACGCAGGTTCACAACCGGGACTTTGGTCAGCGGCGGTTGTCCGAACTATTGATACACGGAACTCGCAACCAGCAGAGCACGGGCGTCATCCTGCTGGATGTGGACCACTTCAAGGTGTTGAACGACACCCATGGTCACGCCGCCGGTGACGCGGCTCTGAAAGAGATCGCCAAGGCGATTCGCGGGGTTTGCAGGTCGATGGATATCGTTAGCCGTTTCGGAGGAGAAGAGTTCGTCGTCATCCTTCCCGGAGCCGAGGAGCGGCCTGCCATGAACGTGGCGCATCGTATCCTCGATCGCATCCGACAACATCCTATCGGGTTTCGAGGCCGCGAGTTGCGAGTGACGGCCTCAGCCGGCGTTGCGATTGCGGAACCCGGCGAGCTCGACGGGGACGAGGTCGTGCGACGCGCGGACGTCGCGCTCTACGCCTCGAAGCACAGTGGGCGCGATCGCGTGACTGGTCCCGCTGATACAGACGTTGGGCCCGCGTCGACGCGTCACACGATGCCCTACATCGCCTAGCGGGCGAGCGGGACGCGACGCGGCTCAGCTTGGGCGCTGAGAATTGATACGCTTGTGCCCGCCTTTGTCGAGTTCCTTTTGCAAGGCTACGGACAGTTCCTCGAACTCCGAGTTGAGCTTGATGAGCAGCGCTTCAGCTTTGCTTAGTTGATTGTCCTCGGCCAGCTTTTGCAGTTTCTCGGCGACACGTGCCATGCGAAAAGCCCCGATGGCCAAGCAACTGCCTTTGATCTTGTGGGCCTTGGCTCGAGCTTCCGTGGCGCTGCCTCGCGTGATTTCGGTCTTGAGCTCATCCACATGGGAGGGCAGCATCCTCAAAAAGATGTCGATCAAGCGCGGCGAGCGGGAGGTCGCCGGGTCCAAAAACGCGTCATCCGGGTCAGGCGGTAACAAAGAGGGCGCGCCCGGTGGGTCGCTGAGCAGATCCGTTCGCACGTGACGATTGAGCGTGCGCTCCAGTTTGCTGGGGGTTAGCGGCTTGGACAGATAGTCATCCATGCCGGCGGCGAGCACCTTGTCGCGTTCGCCGATCATCGCGTGCGCGGTCAGTGCGATGATCAAGGTATGCTTGGAATCGCCCTCGAAATCGCGGATCTCGCGGGTAGCTGTGTAGCCGTCCATCACCGGCATCTGACAATCCATCAGTACCGCGGTATAGGCTGTCTCCTGCACCATGCGGACGGCCTCCGCGCCGTTGGCGGCAATGTCGACGGCGTAGCCGGCTTCTTGCAGTTGTTCTGCAGCCACGTACTGGTTGACCTCATTGTCATCGACAACCAGCACGCGTAGCGATCGTCCCTTGGTGACGGCCCGCTGTCGTCGTTTGAGCGCCCGCACCCGAGTTGGGCTCCTGCCGAACGACGTCAGCAGACACTCGTACAATTCGGAGAGCCTCAGCGGTTTCGTCAGTTGAGCGGCGATCTGGTCTTCGATTTGCTGCAATGGACTCACCGTGCCCAGTCGCGTCAGCACGATCAGCGGCGTTTTTGAAGTGGCTGGTATGGCGCGCAGTTCTGTGACGAAGCGCTCAATGCTCATGTCATTCAGGCGCGCGCCAACAACGACGGCATCGAACGTTTCGTCCTCGAGTGCCTGCACTTCTGCCAAGGCCTCATCGCCGCGCTCATAGGGGCGGCACTCAACCCCCCACGCGCGCATGTGTTCGGCGATGATGGAAGACCAGCGTCGGTTCGGTTCGACCACCAACGCTCTCTTACCAGCCGGGCAGGGCTCACTTTCGCGTTTGGTTTCGTCTCCCAGCTCGAGCTTGACGGTGAACCAGAACTTGCTCCCGATCCCGCGCTCGCTGGAGACGCCGATCTTGCCTCCCATCAACTCGACCAGTCGTTTGCTGATGCTCAGGCCCAGACCGGTACCGCCAAAGCGCCTCACACTGGAGCCGTCGGCTTGGGAAAAGGCATCGAAGAGTTGAGGTATGTCACTCTCCTCGATGCCGATGCCCGAATCTTGCACCAGGGCCCGTAGCGTGACGTCTTTGTCGTTCGTTTGGTCGAGTGCGAGCTCGACGTAGATTTCACCGCGGTCAGTGAACTTGACCGCATTGCCGACCAAGTTTGTCAGTATTTGTCGAAACCGGTCGGGGTCGCCGATGAGGTTCGCTGGGATGTTTGGCTCGGTTCGACACACGAGCTCGACCTGCTTCTCGAACGCCCTGCCCGCGAACAGTTCCACGACCTCGCCGACGACCACGGTCGGGTCGAATTCCATTCGTTGCAGGCTGTACTTGCCGGCCTCCATCTTGGAGAAATCGAGGATGTCGTTGATGATCGTCAGCAGAGCACTGGCCGACGCGTCGACAGTTTCCGCGTACCGGCGCAACTTGCTGTGCAGGTCCATGTTCAAAATCAGGCGGATCATGCCGATGATTCCGTTCATGGGTGTGCGGATCTCGTGGCTCATGTTTGCTAGAAACTCGCCCTTCAGTCGCGATGCTTCCAGGGCCTGCCGAGTGGTCTCCTTCAGTTTCTCGAAGGCATCTTCATTGGCAGCCTGCATCTGGTTGAACGCCTCCGCCAGCTCTTCTAGCTCGTCATTCGTCCTTACTTCGACGCGTACATCGGAGTTGCCTTCGGCAATCCGTTTGGCGGCGCGGGTGAAGTCGCTCAATGGGTCAGTGATGCGTCTGGCAGCCCGATTGATTAACAATGAGCCGAGCAGCAGGTTGGCGAGCGCAATCAGGCAGATCCACAAGATCGACTCACGCTGCGTCGCCGCGGCTGTGTCGCGCGCGTCTTCCAGTGCAGCGCGCAGACTGGCCGTGCTCACGCCGTAGCGTATCGATCCGAGCAGTTGCCCCTGGTCGACCACGGGGTAAGCAACCTCATACACCTGTTCTTGAAATAGCTTCAGGGATCGGCTGCTGGGTTCCTTCTGCGTGAGCGCACTTGGTGAGAGCCCTAGCTCAGCTACTGGGTTGAGGTGTGGCAGCTGCTCCAGGGAGACCCCCTCGGTCGAGGGAGAGGCGTACGCCCAAGGCCTGCCGCTTGGATCTAGGAATACGCCGTAGACGATGTCCTTTTCATTGGTGACCTTGTCTGTCACCAACTTGTGCACGTCACTCAGCGCGTTGTCGGCGGCCAGCGCTCGGAGCGCAAGCGCGTGGCTAGCGGTGAGCACGTCGGTGCGACTCCGGATCCCCTGATCGATCTGTCGCTCCAGAGCGGACAGCTGGCGCTGAGCTGCGCGGTAGTTCGTCCATGCTGCCAGCAGCAGGTTGCCGACCCCCACGATCAGCAGAACTCCGAGCATGATTTGCAGGAGCTTCTTGCGAAGACTGCTTCGCCGCATAGTTGGTTGTGCCGGAGTCATATACGGTCGCATCCGCTCAGGACTTGAGGACCAAGTTCTGGAAGATGTTGATTACCCCGGATGAACCAGACCCTTCCTTGTAGGCTTGCCCCCGTGGCTTATCGAAGTGTGGGTAACCTGGACCCGATGACTGCTTCCTCAAAGACCGTTTCTGATGACTGCTTCCGATAAGCGAGGTCGTGTGCTCAAACTCGGTGTTATGCCTACACGGACACCGACGAATTGCCGGTAAGTTGATCAATAGATGAAGGGTTCTGAGCTTGCCTGCGGTTGTTTGCTGGAGCTGTAATTGACGCTTGGCGCTCGACGACGCTGATTGCGTCTGACACGATCTGTCTTTGAATGTCGGATTCTCCAAGTGAGCAGCTGAAGATCAAGCACAGCGTCAAGACCAAACTGTTGTTGATCGTTCTCAGCGGATTCCTGGCCGTGGGCTTGTTGACCGTTGCATTGACCAACTGGATGTACGTTGGCGCATCGGAAGAACAGGTCGCAGATCTCGAACGGCAGATGCGCAGTAGCTTGCACTCCAGAGCGAAGACTCTGGTTAATAGCCACGCTCAGGCGCTGCGCGGGTTGGCAGCGGACAACGCGCTGACGGACATCCAAGAGCTGATCCAGCAGGGCGTCAGCGACGATGAAGATGTGACCTACGGCGCGTTCGTGACCTCTGAGGGCAAGGTGTTGGCCTATACCTCGCCCACGAATGGCAAGAGCAGCAATCTCGTGGAGTTGGACCGGCTTGAGAAAGACCTGAGTGTCAAGCTTGAGATAGCCGAGGAAGGCGCGCCGCCGCCGCCGATGGTGGCTACGGTTCGCGAAGCGGATGTGTTTGGCATGCCGATCTACGAGGTGGCCTACCCCGTGGTGGATGAGGGCACCAACTTGGGAACGGTACGCTACGGCGTCACCTTGCAGAATCTCAATCTGGCGCTCAATAACGTGCGTTCACAGTCTCAGGCGAGTCTGCAGCGCATGCTGTTGATGATTGCGTTGGGCGCTGGGCTACTAGTGACGGCGGTAACGCTTTTGGTGCTGCGCTCAGCCCATCGCATGACGCACCCCTTGACTCACTTGACCGAAGCCGCGCGCAAGGTGGCCCGTGGGGACATGAGCGTGCGCGTGGACGTGCACACCGAAGATGAGCTGGAGCTTCTGGCAGCCACCTTCAACCAAATGTTGGATGCCAATGAGGAAGCGTTCAGCGCGCTGGAGGAAAAGACGCGTCAGGCGCTCGAAGCGGTGCGGGTCAAGAGCGAGTTCTTGGCCAACATGAGCCACGAAATTCGCACGCCTTTGAACGGCATCACGGGCATGACTCAGCTGCTACGCAAAGCGGATAACTACACTGATCGACAGCTGCGATTCCTCAATACGATTGAGGTTTCATCCGAAGCGCTGCTCAGCATCGTTAATGATGTGCTCGACTTCTCGAAGCTCGAGGCAGGCCGGGTGCAGTTGCAGCACGTGGAGTTTTCGCCGCACATGCTGATCAGCGAAGTAGTTGAGATGATGTCGCCGCGCGCCAATGAGAAGGGCGTTGAAATCATTGCGGCCGTAGCACCAGCTGTGCCCGAGACGCTGATTGCGGATCCGGACCGCATCCGTCAAGTCGTGACCAACCTGGTTGGCAACGCGACTAAGTTCACCATGCAGGGCGAGATCGTCGTTTCTGCAGACATTGAGGTCAAAGAAGGAAGACACGCGCGCCTACTCGTGTCGGTAAAGGATACCGGGATTGGGATCGGGCCGGAGCACGGGGATAAGCTGTTTGAGTCCTTTTCCCAGGCCGACGGTTCGCTGACGCGTGAGCACGGAGGGACTGGTCTAGGCCTCGCGATCTGCAAGAAGCTGGTCGAATGCATGGGAGGGGCCATCGCGTATGAGAGCGAGCTAGGCGTCGGCAGCCGCTTCTACTTCGATATCTCCGTTGACGTTGCGACGCAGAAGGAACGCACGATCACCCACACGACCTCCAAGACGGTATTGGTTGCGGAGGGTTCGCAGACGACCAGGGACATCCTGAAGCAGCATCTGCTGTACTGGGGCTACGAGTGCATTGACGTGGCTAGTGCTGCCAAAGCGATGGAGGTGGCGCGGGATGCTGAGGGGGCCAAGAAGATCGACGCGGCAATCTTGTCCGCAGATATTGCGCTGAGTGATGGCGGCAAGTTGCTGAGTACGTTGAACGCCAGGCAAGGGCCCCGAAAGACGCGCATCATCCTCACCGCGCGAGCCACTGAAGTTCCGTCGGTGCCGTCTGATGCAGTGCTGACGAAACCGTTGCGCACCTCGGAGGTGTACAACGCGCTCCAGCAATTGCTTGCCGAAGGCAAGGTGGCTTCCAGCACCTCGAAGCCGCCGGTGCACACCGTCTCCACCAGTCCTAAGTCACTGAAGATATTGCTGGTGGAAGATAACGAGATCAATCAAATCGTGGCCACCGAGATGCTTCAGGATATGGGCATCGACGTTGAAGTGGCTAGCAACGGCTTGGAAGGATTCAAAGCCGCAACGACCAAACATTACGACGCCGTTCTGATGGACTGCCAAATGCCGGTGATGGACGGCTACGAGGCGACGCGCCGGATCCGTGAGGCGGGGGGTGAGACCAGCGATGTACCCATCTTCGCGCTCACGGCGCACGCGTTGCCGGGCGATCGAGCCAAAGTATTGAAGGCGGGCATGGACGAGTATCTGACGAAGCCGCTGGCGGAAAAGACGCTAAGCCGGCTTTTGGATCGAGAGCTACTCGGCAAAGACGCCAGCGCCCGCAAGCTGGCTCGCGCCGCGAGGCGGCAGGAAGTCATGGGCGGTAGTGCGAACGGTGGTTCTCAGCCAGCGCCGCCCCCGTCAGAGAAGCCGGAAGCGAGCTTTGAACCAGTGCAACCGGAAATTCCGGCACTGGATCCTGAGGTCAAGCGCTCCGAGCGTGCCATTCAGATGTTTCTGCAGCTGATGCCGGAGCAAACCAAAGCGATATCCGACGCGTTTGAAGCGCAGGATCGACAGGACTTCCGTAACTGCGCGCACCGTTGCAAGGGGGGCTGTTCATCAGTCGGAGCTAGCAAGCTGGCTGCGACTTGCCTGGAGCTGCAACGTTTGGGCGAGGAAAAACAGCTAGATAGCAAGCGGATCCGCGCCACGTTGGACCAGCTGGAGGCGGAGTACAAGGAAGTGAAGCGCTTGCTGGAGCGTGAGCTAGGGGAAAGCAAACCCGTCGCTGAGCGTCGCGCCTAGGTGTCGCGCCAGACTGGGGCTGCAACCAGGGAGAGAGCAAAATATTTCTTATAGTTTGCGCTTTAGTGTCTAATGTGTGTAGCCGTATAGGGTGTGGGGGATGAACGTTCACCCCGTTCAGCCCGCATGGTCCAGGTGAGGGACAAACTTAGATAACCCGTCTTTGACCGAAACAGGTCATCCACCACAGGCGGAAAGAGGAAAAGGGACCGAGACAATGAGAAGACCTTTTGGAGCAACCCCTGTCTATCTGCTCTCGTTGACCTTCGCTGGTCAGCTGATGGCGCAGGGACAGCCGGAGCAACCCGCAGCACCGACGCCTCCCGCAGCGGAACAGCCCGCTGCACCGACACCAGCACCGGCGCCAGAGGGCGATGCCGCACCTGTCGCGCCACCCGCGGAGGAAGCCGCCCCGGAAGAAGCCACGGCCCCGCCTGCCGAGCCAGCGCCAGAGCCAACGCCCCCCGTTGAGGCTGCCGCTCCCGAAGCACCAGCCGCCGACTTGGAGCCAGCTCCCGCCGAACCAGCGTCGGAGCCGGCCGCCGAGGGGGGGGAAGAGGACTTCGCCGATCTCGACTTGGGTGAGCTGCTCAACATGCGTATCGAAAATACGTTCGTCGCATCGAAGCGCACGGAGAACCTGGACGGCGCGCCCGCCGTGGTGACGGTGATCGGTTCCGAGGAGTTGAGGCGTGCGGGTATTCGTACAGTCAGTGAAGCGCTGCAGCGCGTGCCCGGTTTCTACCCCAGCCGACAGTTCTTCCACGATGACCTGATTGGTGTACGTGGTTACATGTTCCACACCAACGACAAGATCGTGTTGTTGATGGATGGTCACAATATCAGCCGCTCCGGTTGGACGTCAGTGATGACCGGTGACTTGGATGAGGTCAACTCGCTCGAGAAGGTGGACCGAATCGAGATCATTCACGGTCCAGGTTCGATTGTTTGGGGTGACAACGCCTTGTTCACCGCCATCAATATCGTCACCAAGAAGCCGGAGAATGCTGAGGGCACGACAGCTACAGTGCGCTATGGCCGCTTTTTGGAGGGCGAGACCAACAACTACGTCGGCAATATTCAGTACGGAAAGCAGTTTACGGATGATGCTGGCATTCTGATCAACCTGAACGTTCCGCTGATCGAAGGTTGGATGAGTGAAGACTACGGCGCTTGGTTCCAGAACGCACCGCGCGGGGACTACCGGGTTGACAACTTCGACGGCCAATTTCAGAGCTATGAGTTGTACGCCAAGGCCGAAGTGCACGATTGGAGGATCTGGTTCAGAGCTATGAACCCGCATCAATTCGGCGCGATGGAGCAATATCCAGCAGCGAACAACTCCGTTGAAACGTGGAGTCGTGGTCGCGCTGACGCGTCAGACTTTTCGCTGCAGAACTACAACATGGTGGCGGAAAAGGACATCCACGCTTCGGAGGACTTGGACCTTCATTTGAAGGTTGGTTTCGACAAGTACGTGTTCAACGGCGCGTTCTCGTTTGGTCCCGGAGAGTTCGTGTGTGACGATCCGGATGGCGCTCCCGAGGCATGTTTTCCAGGTGAGAACGGCCAGGGCCCAACCTTCATGCACCACCAAGACAATAGCACCCTCAGTGGTAGTATCAGTGGTGGGTACACGGGCTTCGAGGGGCACACCATTCTGGCGGGCGTCGACTATGTCCACGGTCAGTACGGCGATTCACGTGTCGTCCCCGTTTACCCGGACGATAGTATTAGAACGCCGGGCGGGGCAGAGTACACGTCGGCGGTGTGGATCCCTGGCTCAGACAACACCATCGGCGCCTATCTGCAGGAGCAGTGGCGGATCATCGATCACCTCGAGATATTCGCTGGTGCTCGTGCGGAGTGGAATGAGCCTCGAAGTGATGGCCGCATCGTGATCTCGCCCCGTGGT
>JBNLEN010000136.1:0-17347 GCA_050304975.1 Polyangiaceae bacterium | reverse complement strand
CCACGACCAAGCAGATGACGCCGGCGTGTACGAGGTCGTCGACGCTCGAGGTGAGTCTTGGGCCCTCAAACTAGGCGAGCCGATTATTCCGAATACCGCGGCCAATCGCGCCCGCTGGGCGGAGCAAGCCGAATGGGGCAACGCTCTGCACACCTACCTGCCCGATGATTCTGGCCTGCTGGTTCCGAAGCACTTCGGCGTGACTGAGGAGGGTCGCCTGTTCGCCAAGATGGCGCTGCACTCAGCGGAGAACTTAGCCGAGAACTTGGCGCGCAAAGGACAACGCTCAGTAGACAAGGCACTGCAGCTCGCCGTGCAGATCGCTCGGGCGGTCTCCGCCGCCCATCGTTACTCCCTCACCCATCGCGATCTGAAACCTGAAAACGTCTTGTTAACGACAGACGGACAAGTACTCGTCACCGACTGGGGCTGGGCCCAAATTCGACAGACCGCACTAGCGACAAGCCTACCGCCCCCCCCATCCGACGCCCCGGCAGCCGAGCAACTTTGCCCAGGGGCGACTCCGGGATACGCGGCCTTGGAGCAGTACCAGGTCCCACGGCGGATCGGGCCCCCCGCAGATGTGTACGCGTTGGGCGTGATCTTGTACGAGCTGCTGACGGGGTATCACCCGTTCTTGAGTTGGTCTCGTGGCGTGACCAAAGCCGGCAACGCTCCGAGCCCCCCACCCCGCTTCGAGCCTTCGAAGGTGCTGCAGCTTCAACGCAGCGTGCAGCCGGATCCGGTGCAAGGGATCCCCGCGCCCTTGGCGCGTCTACTGGATCGGATGCTCGCGCGTGACGCCGCGGACCGTCCGCAGACGATGCACGCCGTATACAAAGAGCTCAGCTTTATCGCAGAGCGCGTGTCGCGGGACGCTGAGTACGCGAGCCCAGTGCCAGCGCAGCGCAGCGACTCTGGCCCGGCCGTGCAGCACAGCGCCGCCCCAGTCGAGGTACCGCTGAGCTCGTACGGGCTGCCTGGACAACGCTCCATCCGCGTTTGGTTGCTCTTGGCTGGAGCCAGTCTGAGTGCCCTTTTTCTGGTGGTAGGCGCCTACAGGACGCTGGCTCTCAGCGACGAGGAGCCAACGCCGGCGATGAGCGCCGCCAGAGCAGCAACTTCCCCTGCGGCTCTCACTGCAGCAGCGCAGCAGCCAGCTCGCCCTGAAAACGAAGTCGACCGGACAGCTCCCGCGATCGAGCCGAAAGTCGAACCGGTTTCGGCGATATCCTCAGACTCAGAAGAAGCTGCACCCGATGCGGAAGCCCCCCAGCCCAAGCGCAAACAGACGGCCCCCAGCCGTCCCAAAACAACGAGACGAAGCGCCAGCCCGCTCAAACCCTTCCCGACAGCCAGCGCCGCGCCACAATCGCGCAGTAAGAAGGATTGGAGCAAAAAACCCATCGATCGGGAATTGGTCGAGATTGACTGGGATGCGCCAGCACCAAAACCTCCCCCCAAGGCCCCCGAATAATTCCCAGCCATCGAGATCCGACTAAGCTGGTCAAGACGTGGCCGACGAGCAAGCGCAGCGCTGGCAGTTTTGGATCGACCGGGGGGGAACCTTTACGGACTGCATCGGCATCGAACCGAGTAGCGGCGAAATGCGCATCAAAAAGGTGCTGTCGTCGGACGAGGCGCCGCTGATCGGGATCCGAACGCTGATGAGTCTTGCGGACGAGGCGCCCATTCCTCCGTGCGACATACGCATGGGCACTACGGTGGCCACGAACGCGCTGCTGGAGCGAAAGGGAGCTCGCTGCGCGCTGATGATCACCCGAGGTTTCGCTGAGTTGTTGGAGATCGGCACCCAAGCGCGTCCCAAGATCTTCGAGCTCAATATCACCAAACCCCAAACGCTCTATACCGAGGTCCTGGAGGTGAACGCGCGGGTCGGGGCGGACGGCAGTGTCCTCGAGCAACCGGATGCGCCGCTGGTGACTAAGCAACTGCAACAATTGCTCAACCGCGGGATCCGTAGCTTGGCCATCGTGGTGCTGCATTCCTACAAGAACCCAGAGTTGGAGCTCTCGCTCGGAGAACTAGCTCGTCAGGTGGGCTTCGAACACGTGTGTCTGTCGCACGTCGCCGCCAACAAACTTGGACTGCTACGACGTGGCGATACGGCCGTACTGGACGCCTACCTGACTCCCCTATTGCTGGAATATCTGGAACGTCTCGAACGTGAACTGCCCGGCAGTAGCCTCCTGTTGATGCAGTCCGGTGGTCAGCTTGCCAGTCCGAGCCAGTTTCGGGGTCCGGCCTCCTTGTTGTCCGGGCCGGCGGGAGGCGTGGTCGCCTACGCGTCAGTGGCGCAAGCCGCAGGGGTCCAAAGCGCGATCGGCTTCGACATGGGCGGCACCTCCACGGACGTGTCTCGGTTCGCTGGTGAATACGGTCGTATCTACGAGAGCACCACGGCTGGCGTGCGCGTGCTGTCAGCGATGATGGATATCCATACTGTCGCCGCCGGTGGTGGTTCCATCTGCCACTACGATGGGCATGCCTTCCAAGTCGGGCCAGAAAGCGCTGGCTCCGAACCTGGACCGCTGTGCTACGGCAACCCAAGCGCCTGCGAGCTGTCCATCACGGACATCAACCTCGCCCTCGGACGGCTGCAGGCGGACCGCTTTCCGTTCGAGTTGCACCATCAGCGCGTACGCGACGCTCTGCAATCATTGCAGCGGCGCCTCTCCGCCAATGGCATCGAGCGCGCTGTCGACGAAATCGCGGCCGGGTTCCTGCGCGTCGCCAACGACAACATGGCACAAGCCATCCGCCAGGTTTCCTTAGCGCGTGGCTTCGACGTGCGACAAGACGCGTTGGTGGTATTCGGAGGTGCCGGAGGTCAACACGCGTGTGCTATCGCCCGCGAACTTGGGATCCGCACCATCCTGTTTCACCCTCTCGCTGGGGTGCTGTCTGCCTATGGCATGGGCCTAGCGAACCTCGGCCACAACGGAGAACGTGACGCCGGCCGAAAGCCGCTGACCGCCGAAACGCTGGCGGAACTCGAGGACCCGTTCGGCCAACTCGAAAGAGAGGGCACCGCCGCCTTAACTGAACAAGGTGCTACCAAAGGTATTGAAACCGTTCGGCGATTGGACCTGCGCTACCAAGGGACGGAAACCTGCCTCACAATCGACTTGCTGCCAGCGGACACGCTGCAGGCACGCTTCGAGCGAGCGCATCAGCGGCACTTCGGCTGGATCCGCCAAGCCCACACGATCGAGGTCGTTTCGTTACGTGTGGAGCAGCTGTCAGCTCCCAGCCAACAGAGACACGTGGCGCATGCTGGGTCCGAGCCGAACGGCTCCAGCGCACCGCTGACTCCGCTGCGCCACGAACGCATCTGGTGCACCGGGCGCTGGCACGCGCAGGTCCCGGTCTACCGGCGCGAACAACTGCAACCAGGATCACAGGTAACCGGTCCAGCCTGCATCTTGGAGTCAACAGGCAGCATCCTGATCGATCCTGGTTTCAAACTGAGCGCCGAAGCGGGCGGGTTGCTGCGCGTATCGGATACCGGGGCGCTCTGTGAAGAGCCTGTCGGCACGACCACGGCCAGCATCAACCACTATTCAGCGGTTGACCCCGTCAGCTTGGAAATCATGGGCAACGCGTTCATGTCCATCGCCGAACAGATGGGGACCACGCTTCAACACACGGCCATCAGCACGAACATCCGTGAGCGCTTGGACTTCTCTTGCGCCGTATTCGATGCGAACGCGGGACTGCTAGCTAACGCCCCGCACATTCCTGTGCACCTCGGCGCCATGAGCGAGTCCGTCAAGGACGTAGCGGCATGCCATCCAGACGCGAGACCCGGTGATGTTTTTGTGACCAACGATCCCGCACATGGCGGCTCGCACCTCCCCGACGTGACTGTCGTCTCGCCAGTCTTTGATTCCGACGGGCGGCTCATCTTCTACGCCGCCAGCCGCGGTCATCACGCGGACATCGGGGGGATCACTCCGGGTTCCATGCCGCCGTTTTCCAGCACCCTGGAGGAAGAAGGCGTGGTGCTCCGCAGTCTGCGTATTGTTCGGGGCGACGGCACAGCTGACGCCCGTGGAATGTTCGAGCCAAAGCCGCTGCGAGACGCGTTGACTCAAGCCCGCTACCCGGCGCGCGATCCGGAGCAAAACATCGCGGACATCCAGGCCCAAGTGGCCGCCAACCAGCTTGGGGCCACGCTGCTGCGCGCTCTGTGCGAGAGCCGTGGCCAGGACTTCGTGCTGGCATACGCGCAGCATGTACAAGATCAGGCCGCAGACAAAGTGGCCGAGCTGCTCGCGAACTTGAAGGCCGAGCTGGGTGACGGGCCACACCACTTTGTGGACAGCTTGGACGACGGCACGCCAGTGGGGGTGCAACTGACATTCACTCCAGACAAGTTGCTTGTCGCGTTCGATAGCTCACCAGAGCATTCCGGTAATGCAAACGCCCCTCGGGCGGTGTCCATCGCGGCCGTGCTCTACGTCCTGCGTTGTCTGGTCGGTTCGGATCTGCCCCTCAACAGCGGGGCGCTGCGACACGTCGAGGTGCGGGTCGCCCCCAACAGCTTGTTGAATCCAAGTCCGACTCGCGCTGTCGTGAGCGGTAACGTCGAAACCTCCCAGCGAGTGGTTGACGTGCTACTTGGCGCGCTAAACCGAGCTGCTGCCAGCCAGGGCACAATGAACAACATCACGTTCGGCGACGGCAGCTTCGGCTACTACGAGACCATCGCTGGCGGGGCCGGGGCGGGCCCCACGTTTGATGGGGCGAGTGGCGTGCATACCCACATGACCAACACGCGCATCACTGACCCAGAAATACTCGAGACCCGTTTCCCCGTCCGTTTGCTGCGCTTTGGTTTGCGTCATGACTCTGGGGGTCTCGGGCGGCACCGCGGAGGAGACGGGGTGGTGCGACAACTCGAGTTCTTGCGGCCGCTCGATGTTTCTCTGCTGACGGAGCGCCGACTCACCCAGCCATTCGGGCTCGAAGGAGGACTATCCGGAGCGCCGGGAGTCAACCTTCTGAACGGAGTACCTCAGCCTGCACGCTGCCACTTTCAGGTAGCCGCAGGAGACGTGCTCACCATCGAAACGCCAGGAGGTGGCGGATTCGGCAAACCCAGCTAGTCCGCCTTCGCTTGTCCAACGCGCTCCCGAATCGCCTGAGCAATACTGCAGTTGTTGACCTGGCGCTGCTGAGCGCGCTGGGTCCGCCCGGGAACTGTGTTGGCACTCTTGCCCAGCGGCACGAACTTCGCCCCGGCAAATTCTCGCGCGCGATACAAGACCCGACCGCTCTCGAGCTCCCAAATCCCGACGCGCACCATGTGTCCTACCCCTTGAATGCGCAACGCTTCGGATTCTTCCGGATTCGGCATGCCTTCTTCGGCGGGCTCGTCCTCATTGGGCGGCACAGGCGGGATCCCGTCCTTCGGCAGTTCGTCCAAGACCGCCGTGAAGTACTTGGCTGACGTAAACAGCTCGATCGCGATGGGGACGTCCGTGTGACTGACCTTGTCCAGGTCGCGCTCGAACAGGCGTACCTCGTAGTCGCCCCCAGCGCTGTGCAAATCATCGCTCCAGTCATCGGAAAGCACGCGGAACGCCCGGTACATCAGACGGACATTGAACGGTTGCGATGGCGGAGCGCAGACGTTCCACTCGTTGCACAGCTCCCCACTGGGGCAGTTGGAAGGGTTGTAGCAGCGTTTGCCTTTCGCCGGGTCCCCGCCCTTGCCGCGCACGAACAAGCAGGAAGTAAACCCATCGTGCAATGAGCGCTCCGCCGCATGGCGCATCTTCTCAGTCGACTCGGTGTCGGACATCATCAGGCGTAGATACAGCCCATTTTCGTTGGCCAGCTTGTCCAGCGAGAGGTCAGGACTGACGATCGGCTGTTTGAGAGGACCCGCCAGTTCCTCGACCCAGCCTTCGACTTGGTCCCGCAGCGGGACCAGCTTTGGGGTCAGGGAATGAGCGATTGCCCGCTGACGCGCCATGACAGTGCTCTTGCGGCTCTGCAGCTGGCGCTCGGAGATGTGCCAGTAGATCACGCCAAAGGCGAAGAAGATGATAACCGTCCAGAGCCAAAACTGGGGCGCGGCCTCACGCAGCCGCACTTTGCCCAGAACCACCGCGCGACGCCGAGTCTCACGAGATTGTTTGAGAGCAGGAAGGCCCCGCTGTGGATCTTCGACGCGTGCCACGAGTGTTCGATTAGGTCAGCCTGGCTTCAAAGACAAGCTTTGCGGCCCGCAGGAAAGCAGACAACTGGGTCGTGGCCGATGTTCCACGGCCATTGTGCACAAACGAGTACGGCCCGCACGCCATGGGGCGAACGGGCCGTTCTTCTCTTCTCAGGGTAGCTCGGGGGTTAGCCCTCGCCCTCCCCACCGCGTCGCCGAACCATGAAGCTCACGTTGGGATAGCCAGCGTAAGCAGCGGTCTGGAACACGCTCTTGACGATCAAAGCTTTGACCTTTTGATCGACCTGCAAGATGCAAACGCCAGGGAACGGTTTGTTGGGCTGCGTTTGGGTCCACAGCTCACGCTTGCTCTTCAGAATGTCGAACAGTTCTTCGACCTTCTGCAGGCGATTAGCATCCTCGATCGCGCGAACGCTGCCCGCGGGCGTGCCGTCCACCAGGATTTGCGTCCCGGTGATGGCAACAATTGGCGCTTCCTTCATGTCATCGACGTTCTCCGCGCTGGGCAGCTTGATGCTCGGATCGACCGGCAGCTCACCAGTCGCCGAAAAGCTTGCCAGCAGGAACAACACGATGCAGAGCAAGAAGTCGATGAACGGGATCAAGGGGATCTCGTGATTCACGGCTTTGCCGCCGTGGCCAGCAACCTTCTTCAGCACGAAGTTCAAGTGGACCCCGTGCATCAGACGGCGTCCCGGAACCGAGATGGGTTGATGGAAACGTGAAAGCGGTTTTCCTGAAGACATCTCAGCCAGCTCCTTTAGTTGACCGAAAAGGTCACGTTGAGGGCAGACCGCTTGACGACCTTGCCATTCGCATCTTTGAAGTCGCGTTGCGGCTTGTAGATCGCGTCAATCACAGCCACCACATCCTTGAACTCCGTGGAATTGTCGGTGTGGAGCACTGCCTGATCGATCTTCGTGTCGCCCGCGTTGTAGTGGCGAGACTCATTCTTGTTCCACTCTTCTTCGATCTTCGCAGCCAGATCCGGATAGGACACCTCGTCCTCACCGACTTGTTCCTCTTTGCGGTCCACGTCGATGGTGTTGAGTACGGTGCTGCCTTCTTTCCAGATGAGCTGGAACTTCTTCTCGCCCCGCATCTCAACGTGGAGCGTCTTGTCTTTGGGCGGATCCGTCTCTTCCGTCTCGGGCTTGGGCGGACCAGGCACACGAGCATCAGCGTTGATGCGCGCCATCTGGGTCCAAACCGCCGTGATCAGCAGGAAGGACACCAAGCACAGCAGGAAGTCAATGAACGGAATCAGCGGAATCTCGTGGTTGAGCTGCCGCCCACCGTGTCCGCCTACGTCAATACCAGCCATTATCGGTCCTTTCGGTTAGAAACCTACTGTGGTTCAACACAGCTCGGCCGCGAACCTTGGCGCATTTGTTTGCGCAACGGGCCCGCGACCGTGTTTCAAGCGGGCTGATTAAGCAGCGCCCTCGAGGCCCTGCAGGTTGACCTTCTGACGATTGGCAACCACCAGGTTGAGTACGCGGACAGACGCCTCGTTGATGTCGTCTTCCATCGTCTGGGTCTTGCCGTTCAAGAATGCGAAGCCCATCAGTGCGACGATTGCGGAGATCAGACCGAAGGCGGTGCAGTTCATGGCCTCGCTGATACCTTCAGCGAGGATGCGTGCCTTCTGGCTCGGGTCCACACTCTCGCCACCCACTGCGCCGAACGCCTTGATCAGACCAACGATGGTGCCGAACAGACCGCAAAGCATCGCCAGGTTAGCGAACAGTGCGAGAAAGCCCGTCAGCTTGTTGATCTTCGGGAGCTCAACCAGAGCCGCCTCGTCCATGGCTGCCTGAACCTCTTCATCAGGACGGTTCACCTTCAGCAAACCAGCCTGGATGATGCGCGCCAAGGGAGCGTTCGCTGCCGAACACATCTTCACAGCCTTGGCAATGTCACCAGCAAGAATGCACTTCTGCATGGTCGACAGGAACACGTCCTTGTTGATGGAAGCGCCATACAGATAGACGATGCGCTCGATGATGACGGCGATGGAAGCGATCAACCAAAACAGGATGAGCCACATAGCCCAGCCGCCTTCTTGATAGTGATGCCACGCTGCTGATAACATTCGCTTTTTACCTTTTGCAGTTACGCCCCCGCTTGGGCTCGTTTTGGTTTTGGAAGCTGGCCACCATATTCGGCGCCGACTTGCTTTCACGCGTGCTTGGATTCACGCGATGATCATGTCTAGAAGTTGGACAGGGACTGACGATCTGAATCCTGTACTGATAAGCTGCATCCCTGACCAAAACACCGTCGGTATGAAACCTGTTGGACCTAAAGTTGTCGCTGCCGGTTTTGCCGATACCGGAATTTCGGACCGGCCAATCTTGCTGAAGTGGACCCTCGGCCGTCAAGTGCGATTGGGTTGCGAATTGCTGTTCTCGTAGGGCCATAAAGTTTCAAATGTAGGCAGTTGTAGTCTGGGTCACCTTACACAGCATGCGTTCAAAACGAGCGCTTACTCTGCCCCTTATCAGTGCACTTATCCGCGCAGCACGCGCGCCAACGGCGCCGCTGCAAAGCGTTCGACGAGGTGGCGCAGAGCCCTTGAAAATAGATGTTTGAGCCCTCCTGGACAATAGTGGTTCAGCACCAGGTGAGAGCTTCGGACTCTGCGCGATCAGGCTGGCGGCGCCACTACGAACTCGCAGCAACACCAACGCCGCTCTGGCGAACTTGCTCGATCAGTCCGCTCCAAGTCGAAGGCGCGATCCACCAGTGTGTACGAGGGTTCTGGTTCGGGGCTGCCGCGACGGCCCGGGTACCCTGGTACGACGACCAACCCCATTGTGACGACCCAGCAGCGCACCCGCCCCCTCCAGCCTGCCTGCGCACGACCAACCAGGACGCCCGGCTGAAAGCCCGTTCGTACCGCCGTCAAGTGACTTGGTCCCTGTCTGCGAGCCCCAAACGCAGGTGTTTGGGCTGGGTACTACCCAAAAAGCAGGGCTTATTTAGGCGAGAAATCTTTGAAAGTTGCTTGGGTTAGGTAAAGATTGCCCCTAGCGTGCCTCAACTGGCGGGCGACCGCACTTGAGTCAGACAGTGGTGTCAAACGGTGTAGCCGAACAATGTATCGAGCAGTGTATTGGGAAGCGTATTGAACAGTGGTGCCAAGCGGTATCGTGCTGTACTAACTCGGACGTGACCACGAGCTGACCGTGACCACAACAGCTTCGGAAACGCGCACTTAGAAAGCGTCAGGAAAAGGATAAAGGGGAATGCATCTTCTGCTCTTCGCAGCTCAAGCCGGCGGCGGCAACCAACTGGTTGAGGCGTTTAAGCACAACCCGACCTTCATGGTCTTGAACCTGATTTGCTCGGCAGTTGTACTGACAATCGTCGTCGAGCGTTTCGCGTTCCAAATGACTCGCTATCGCGTCAACTCGACCGAGTTCTTCGCGCAGATTAAGAAGCTGGTGAACGCCGGCAACATCGATCGCGCGGTGAAGTTGTGCGAAGCGAGCGACTATCCGGTGCTGCAACTGGTGCGCGCGGGATTGACTCACTCGAAGCGTGGCGAAGACGAGATCGACGCCGCATTGAGTGAAAAGCTGAGCGAGCTCAAACCAGAGGCCGAGAAACGGGTCGGCGCATTGTGGTCTTTGGCCAACATTGCCACGCTGATCGGACTACTCGGAACGGTGAGCGGTCTGATCCAGACGTTCGCGGCCATCGCTGCCCCCGGGCTCTCTCAGGCAGACAAGCAGGCCATGCTTTCCAACGGCATTGCCGAAGCCATGTACAACACCGCGTTGGGCCTCGGAATCGCGGTGTTCTGCATGATCACCCACATCATTCTCCACACGCGGGTAAAGGCAATCCAGCACGATCTTGAAGTCGTGATGGAGAAGACCTTCAACTTGCTGACTCTTCAACATCGCTGAGCGCTGCGGGTCACATTTTCCGAGCGCATGCATTCGTCTGGGGTTCGAGTGGGAAGTTTGGTGCTGAATGGCTGAAGCACGTCTATCAGCAGCGCAGCGAGGAAAAATTCGCCGGCTGTCTCAGCCGCGTGAACTCGCACCAGACGAGGAGGGCGGCGAGCTCAACATCGTTCCCTTCCTCGACATCATCGTGAACATTCTGATCTTCGTCTTGGCGACAGTGGCGGTGACGTTCACAACCTCAATCGAAACGAATCCGCCTGGAACTGGGGGCAAGGGCGTACGCCAAGAGCAACCCAAAAAGTCGCTCGGTCTGACCATCATCATCGTCAATCAGGGCTTTTCCATCAAGGCTCAGGGCGGCAACGTGGCTCCCGGCTGCGACGGGGCTGGCGCAGGAATCGCTATTCCCAAGAAGGGCGACGTCTACGACTTCAGTGGCTTGCAGGAGTGCGTGAGTAAGCTCAAGGGCGCCGCGCCAGAGTTCGAGGAAGAAACTCAAGCCTTCCTTTCCGCCAACCCCGGCACCGATTTCCAAACAGTGATTTCCGCGATCGACGCTATTCGCAACGATAGCCAGGGCGAAGAGCTGTTTCCGGACGTCAACTTCAAGGTGGGCAAATGAGCGAGCCAACTCAACCCAAGGGCGGAGACCAACATCCGCCCAAAGCCTCCAAAGCGAAGTACAAGGCAGCTTTGCGCGGCGCCATCCGACGCAACCAACACGAGCCCGACATCAACTTTCTGAACATCACGGCGATGTTGGACATCATGACCATCATCCTGGTGTTCATGCTCAAGACTCTGGGCGAATCCAGCACCGCGATTCCTCAAAGTGACGACCTGCGCCTGCCGTCCAGCATCTTGCAGTCCGACCCGACGCAAGACGGAGTCCGCGTGACCATCTCCAAGTCTCAGATCCTGGTGGGTGATACGGCGGTGGTGGAGCTGCCGGGTCGCAAGAGCCAGGTGCAAACGGGAGTTGGCGCGAAGTACAAGCGTGGAGGACCGAACGACCTCTTCATCGTGCCCCTTGGCAACGCGCTGACCGATGCGCGCAAGACCGACAAGGCCGTGCGGGCGGCGAAGGGACAAGACGCCGCCTTCAGCGAAGCGATCATCGTGGCCGACCAGACTGTGCCCTGGCGATTGTTCATCGAGGTGTTGTTCACGCTCGGCCAGAGTGAATTTGGGCGATATCACCTGATGGTGATCCAATCGAAGAGCGCCGGCCAGTAGCGCTGCCGAGCGTCCCTCTTCAGCGGGCTCCCAGCCCCCAAATTTGAGCGAATTGGTCGCTTTTCGAGACCGCGGCGAACCGCAACCGCAGGGCGCGGCAAGGATGTGCCTGGCGTCCCGCTGGGGCTTGCCAGGCCCGAAGTGAACTGCTAGGACAGCTTCGGGTTTCGGGGTTCAGCGATTTCTGACCGCTCAGTTCCTCTGACCCGCGCTGGTTCTGGAGTCTTTAGCTGCCAAGCGCAAATTGCGTGAATCTGACTTAAAACGGCAGCGTGTCGTCGTGGGACGACTCGAGTAACGGCGGCACCGCTCCGGTGACGCTGTCCCGGGTCGAATTTCGATTCCGTACCAGCGGCTTTCCATCTGAGCCCCATCGAGCTGACGATCGGTGACCGAACTTTCGCTAGTACTTGGCCTGTCTGCAGGCGCACTTCTAACGGCCTTCGCGCTGGCGCGCTGGGTGTTGTCTCTCGACAGCGGCGACATGGAGGCGCGGCGGCTGCTGAGCGCAGTCCAGCGCGCAGCCGATGCCCTGCACTGGCGCCAAATTAGACGCGCGGGGTTGTTGACGCTGACCCTGGTGGTACTGACCTTCGCCGCCGGGCCCATCAAGGGAGTCGACGTCGCTGAGTTTGGCGGTTGGTTGGCGCTGGGGGTGGTAGCCGGAGCCCTGGTCTCGTTGGGGATCGCACAGCTGTGCCTTCAACTAGCAACGCGTAGCGCGGCCCGCGCGGCCAGCGCGATGCACGGCCCCGTGAGCCATGCAGTCAGCGTCGGGCTGCGTGCCGGCGCTGCCGTCGCCCTGCTGGCGGAGGCCAGTAGCCTGATTTTGGCCACCGGAGCCTTGCTGCCCTTCGCTCTGATGGACGCCTCAACCACTGCCCCCGAGGCGCTGGAACACGTCAAGTTGCTCTGTGCTGGGCTCGGTTTCGGGTGCTTGGCGCCAACGCTGATGGCACAGGTGAACGGCGGAGCCCTGTACTGCGCCGGCCAGACAGGCCGACGAGAACCGTTGCTTCACACGCCAGGCTTTTCCTACCAGCTCGACGTGAAGAACCCCACGATGGTGTTGGACGTCGTCAGCGCCCACGTGGGCAGAACCGCCGTGCGAGTGCAGTCGGCGTTCTGCGTTTCGCTGCTGGGCAACACGACAGCCCTGGCCAGCGCCCTGCTACTGCTGCGCGCCAACTCTGGGCTCGAAAGGCCGCTGATGGTGCTCACGCTGCCGCTGATGATCCGCGCCACCGGCATTCTGGCCGGAGGGATTGCGGCGCTCACCACACGCACGGACGATACTGAGGACGTGCTGGTCGCGCTGTTCCGCGGCCATGTGTCCAGCGCCGTGCTGTCGCTTGCCGGTCTGTTCGGCGCAACCTTGTGGGTGCTTGGTGAGGGGGAACAGCTGCAATTCTTCTTGGTAGGTGCGGTCGCCGTGATTGCCAACCTGGTGGTCAGCTTTGGGGCACGTCTAAACGTCGAGCGTCGCGCCGCCAGATTGCGGGAGCTAGCTGAGAGCACCAAACAAAGCCCTCCCCTCGGACTGGTGCAGAGCGTGGCCAACGGCCTGCGGCACGGCAGTTGGCCGCTGCTCTCGCTATTGGTTTGTACCGCTGGAGGTTGGTACCTGGGCATCGACGCCAACGCTGCCGTGGGCCCGCCCCTTTCGGTCAGCTTGGCGCTCTCCGGATTTCTCGCCGGGGGCTGCTACGCATGCACGCTGCTGGTATACGACGCCATCATCGACTCGGGCTGCGGACTCGCTTCGTTGGATGAGTCCCACCAGCGCCCGGACTTCCAAGGCAGGGTCTCCTCGCTCAGCACGTCAGCGCTGGCTGCTGGGGGCGTGGCACAGAGCTATTTCGCGGCCGCATTGGGTCTCGTTGGTGTGTCCGTCGCGGCGACCATCTGGCAAACCGTGGGGACCCCGAGCCTCGCCGTCTCCGGTCCAGCCACGATCATGATGTTGCTGGGCGGTTTCACTGGCCTGATCCTCGTGTTCACTCATTGCGGCTCTGTGCTGCGCCACATCGTCGGCAACGCTCTGACGCTGAAGCTGGAACTCCAGCGCCAACTGCGCGGGTTCACTCGCGACGCTGAGGGCATGTCAGTGCTACCCACTGACTTCAAGCCTCGGTATCGGGACTACTTGGAGAAGGTCGGGACTGGTGCGCTGGCCCGTGCGGGCCTGATCTGCGCTCCGCTGTTGCTGTTGCCGCCGGCACTAGCTTTGCTCGGCGGCGTGTTCACCGACCCCCATACCGGTGGCATTTCGCTCGGCTCCGCTTCGATCGCGTTCGTCGCCGCATCGACGATCGCCGGCCTTTCGCTCAGCGTCGTGGCCGATGGGACCTCAGCGTCTTGGAGCGCCGCGGTGCGCACCTCGCGCCCGCGTCCGGCGGCGCAATCAGCCACCACGAACCTGCTGGACACGACCATTGATTTCATCGGGGCAGCTGCCTCGTCCGCGCGATTAACCATCGCCGTTGCTGCGGCAACAGGCCTATTTATCGCGGCAATTCTTTTTTGAGGAGCATTTGTGTCAACCATATCCGACGCCCTTTCAACACTGTCCGATCGCGGATTGCGCCGTCTGCTGGGTGCACGAACCTTTCTGCGTGGCTTGGACTACGCGAAACGCGGAGTCGTGGAAAAGGTCAACGTCGAAGTCAAGTTCGCCACCGGCGAGGTCAAAGGCTCCGACCCAGAGCCGTACAAGGTGCGCATCATGCTCGGCGAGGAAGGCATCACTGCAGAGTGCACCTGTCCCGCCTACGAAAAGACAAAACAGCACTGCAAGCACATCGCAGCACTGCTGATCACGGTCCGCAACCAAGCTCGATCAGCACTCCCGCGCCAGCCACAGCAGCAGCAACAGCCCCAGCAGCAACGGCCACCCCCTCCGCCCCCACCGCAGCAGTCGGGCGAAAGCAAGTCGAGTCGCCGCCGAGAGCGCAGACGCCGCGCCCAGCAGCAGCAACTCGCGGTGCCGCCCGGAATGACCTTGCCGAGCCCAGATGCCACGGCTCGTCCGACCGGCATCGGGGCGTGGCTAGCGCCCGACGGAGCCGTGCGACGCCTGAACCTCGAATTCCGCGTGCATGTTCGCCAAGGAGGGCTGACTGTGACCGTGCTCGATGTGGACGCGCGAGTCCCGCTCCTGCCGTCCGTGGCATTGGCGTGGCAGGCCCTCGCCCCGACCGCTGATCGATCGGGGCTGCGGGTTTTGGCGCGTTTTGAAAGTGGCAACCCGCGCCACCCCGCCGTCGACATCCGGGGAGAAGACGTCTCAGAATTGTTGCCTCTGTTGTCCGAGCGCACAGTCTTGCTCGAGCCAGCTCTGATGCAGCTGCGCTTCAATGACGAACCACTGAAACCGCGCTTCGATTTGGAGATGGTGGGACAGGACACGATCATCGCAAAAGCCACCTTCGACCGAGGCGACGGACGTCGCTTTCAGCTGACCCAGGGCGGATGGTTCGAGGGCTCTCCCGGCTGGCACATCGACACCAGCGAAGGCATCGCGCGCCCAATTGACGGGCGTGTTTCTCCGGCCGCGCTGCGACGTCTGCTGCGCTCTCCGACCATTGCCGAACCCGCTGCCGAGTTGATCGACATCATCACCAACGGTTTGCCCAAAGTTGCTCTCGAAATGGGAGCCGACTTGCCGGACCTGTCGCAAGTCGCTGAAGTTATCGATCTTCCACCGCATTTCCGCATGCGAGCGGGCGGCACTCTGCTGGAAGCGGAAGTCTCGCTGCGCGCGGCCTACGGCGACCTCGAAGTGGAAGTGCGGGCGGACGGGATCTCTCCGCCGATCATCATCCAGCCACCAGAAGAAGGACAGAAACGAGCCACGTGCGTGCGAACCGATATCGTGGCGCAACAGCAGGCAGCTCAGCAACTGTTGGATCTGGGGCTGCAGCAGGATGAAACCGGGGAGCGATTCACGGCCAAGGGGGATGCGGCGATCAGCTTCTGGTCTGAAGGCGTGGGAGCCCTGCCCGAAAGCTGGGATCTCTATGTGCCGGACGAGCTGGTCGGCGCCCAGGTGCGCAGCAAGCCCATCGCCATGAACGCCCGCGTCTCGAGCGGCGTCGACTGGCTCAGCCTGAAGATCTCGTATGAAAGCGAAGGCGTCGGAGTCGATCGCCGCGAGCTGGAAGAGTGCCTGGCCAAAGGTAACAAGTATGTGCGCCTGAGCGACAACTCGTACGCGCCGATCGACAGCGCCAAGGTGCAGGCCATGATCGATCGCGAAGTCGAGTTGATCGCTTCCGCAGGCAAGAACGGCAAGTTGCCGCTATCGCAGGCTGGGCGCATTCAAGAACTGCTGGACCAAGCGGACGAAGCGAGCATTGCCGCCACGACCAAGAAGCTCTTCAAGAAGCTCGAAAACATCGACGAGATCAAGAAGGCGCGCAAACCACGTTCACTCAAGGCAACCCTACGTCCCTACCAAGAACAAGGTCTGTCCTGGTTGCGATTCATTCATGATCTCGGCTCCGGCGGTGTGCTCGCTGATGACATGGGTCTCGGCAAGACCATCCAAACCATCGCGTTGCTGCTGAGCGTCAAACAGGAGCAGAAGAAGCTGAGCGCCCTGATTGTCGCCCCGACTAGTGTGGTCGGCAACTGGCTTCGAGAAATTGAACGTTTCGGCCCCACGCTGACTACCGCGCTTTGGCATGGCGCTGGCCGCAAGGGTCAGCAGGACGAGCTATCCAAAGCCAACGTCATCATCACCAGCTACGCGCTGCTGCGCCGTGACATCGACTTGCTGACAAAACTGGATCTCGACTACGCCATCCTGGACGAAGCTCAGAACATCAAGAATCCTGAGAGCGCAACCGCGCAAGCAGCACGCGAGCTCAACTCGAGTCGTCGACTGGCCCTGACAGGTACCCCGATTGAGAACCGCCTGAGTGAGATTTGGTCGATTTTCGAATTCGTAAGCCCTGGCCTGCTGGGCCCGCTGCGTAAGTTCGAAGAAAAGTTCGCGCGTCGCATCGACCAAGGCGACACCAAGACGGCCGCTCGCTTGAGGGCGGTGATCCACCCATTCATCCTACGCCGCACCAAGATGGAGGTTGCGAAAGACCTACCTCCGAAGATCGAAAGCGACAAATTGATCGACTTGGCCAGCGACCAAAAGGCGCTGTACACGCAGGTCTTGCGTGAGGTTCGAGCTCAGGTCATGGGCGAAGTCGAACGTGTTGGTCTGGCGAAGAGCCAGCTCCACATCCTGGCTGGACTCACCAAGTTGCGACAGGCAGCGTGCGATCCGCGCCTGCTCGGCTTGCCGCGCCAGTACAGCCACGATGACAGCGCGAAGCTCGTCGCCTTGCGCGAGTTGATGCAAGAAGCCGAGTCCGGCGGACACAAGGTGCTGGTCTTCAGCCAATTCGTCAGCATGCTCAAGCTGATCAAAGAGGCGATGAACGAAGACAAGATCCGCTACGAGTACTTGGATGGCAGCACGAAGGATCGCACCGCGGCTATCGATCGTTTCCAAGAGGACCCGACCATCACGGCGTTTCTGATCAGCCTCAAGGCTGGCGGAAGCGGCCTCAACCTCACGGCAGCGGACACAGTGATCCATTTCGACCCTTGGTGGAACCCAGCCGTCGAAGAGCAGGCATCGGACCGCGCCCACCGCATCGGTCAGAAAAAGGTCGTCACCGTCTACCGACTGGTCGCCGCAGGCACCATCGAAGAGAAGATCCTGCAGCTCAAGCAGAAGAAGCTCGAACTGGTGGCCTCTGTGCTCAGCGAAGACGCCGGTGGAGCCAAGAATCTCAGCAATACAGATCTCGAAGATCTGTTCAAGTTAGACTGAGGCAACGCCAAAACAGACTGCGACCAGCCTCGTCTGGGGCCCAGCTGACGTGAGCTCCCACACGCCCGCGGGGTTCACTCCAGACGCAACGTATGGCTCCCAGCCGGCAGCGGGCCGTGCTCAGTGCGCGTCCCGTCAGGCCAG
>JBNLEN010000135.1:0-17420 GCA_050304975.1 Polyangiaceae bacterium | reverse complement strand
CTCTGGTTCAGTGACGGCGCGGGCTGCGTAGAGCGTCGACAAGACCCCGACTGTTACAGCTTCAACCGTTTGTTTGTCGTGCTCGTTCCAACGCCTCCAGTGACGAACCTCGCTTTCCAACAGCGGCCACGTGGCAGCGTCCCAGCTCCGAACCGCGAACAACTGACGAGCACTGAACGGCAACGGCTGCTTGGGAGCTTCCAGGAGGTTAGGTAGCGCGAATGAACGCATAGCGACTGGCCCCGGCGCGAACCCGACGCGCACTTGGGACACCTCGAGTCGGCCGGATGCGTCGAACAGCTCATCGCTGAGCA
This sequence comes from Polyangiaceae bacterium, assembly GCA_050304975.1. GTDB lineage: Bacteria > Myxococcota_A > Polyangia > Polyangiales > Polyangiaceae > SZUA-265. The sequence goes on along the minus strand of JBNLEN010000135.1, from coordinate 17,106 downwards.
GACATCCACTGAGCCGGTCGATCACCAGGCGTCGCCGATCTGTGCGAATGACAAAGCCGTCGTGCTCGGCACTGACGTCAATCACGTCCGCCGGGGAAAAACGCGCCCTCCATGCGGGACTGCCGAGCGTGGGTACCAGCGCCACGCGCTGTCCACGCGCGTCCTCGAAACCTGGAACCAACCCGACGTCGAAAGTGAGACGCGGTGGCTGCAACTGCGGGGCACCACGCAGCATCAGGTTGAGGCGCGTGAANTCTTCGTACAAACTGGTTTGCGCCGAGTACTGCGCACCCAGCAAACGGTGCGCGACAACCGCCTCTGAATCGTAGACTAGCCAACTACCACCACGGGCGATCTCCACCCATCCCGAGGTGCCCAGCTCTAACCGCACTAGCGGAGGTGGCAACATCGTGGGCAGCAACGAAGTCTGCTCGGAAGACGCGTACCCGGCATACGCTTCCGCGGGAAGTTGCTTGTAGTAGACTCGAACAGGCAATCCAGCGCCCACCCCATGCCTCACTAGATAGTCGGCTCGATATTCCGGAGTCCGGCGCAGTTGCCGCTCGCTCTGAGCCACCACCACGTCTAGCGCCTGCAGCGGTTCACGCGGCAGAGTCACTCCGCGCTCCGCACAGCCAAGTGCCGAGGAGCTCCAGAGCAAGACAGCCCAAAATCGCGTCTGCATCACCCTCAGCCTAGGCTAGCACGCCCCCACACCAAGCAGCCATCCCCACCAGCCACCCCGCGCAAGCATCCGCACCGGGGATGCTGCTCCACAAAGCCGGGAGGTTGGGGTAACATCGGAAGCGAGGCCATCCTGTGAGTACAGCATCATCGAAGGTCGAAGCGTTCATTGAGCGAGCCAAGAAATGGCAAGCCGAGATCCGTAAATTGCGGGCCACGCTGCTGGAATGCGGGCTCGACGAAGAGATCAAATGGGGCAAACCCTGCTTTTCAATCGACGGAAGGAACGTTGCGATCATTCAGCCCTTCAAAGAGCACTGTTCGCTGATGTTCTTCAAGGGCGCTTTGTTGAAAGATGAGCACGACCTCTTGCGCAGCCAAGGCGACAATACACAGTCAGCCTTACGCCTGGAATTCACCAGTGAACAGGCCATCAAGAAGACGGTCGTGAAGAGCTACGTCAAACAGGCCATCCAGGTGGAAAAGGCTGGCCTCAAAGTGGACTTCAAGGCCAAACGCGAACTTGAACTCCCCGCAGAGCTCACTGCGATGATGAAGAAAGATCGCAAGCTGCTGCAGGCGTTCACGGCGCTCACCCCCGGGCGCCAGCGAAGCTACGTGCTGCACTTCAGCGGCGCCAGACAGTCCGCGACTCGATCTTCGCGCATTGAAAAATGCAAACCAAAGATACTCGCCGGCAAGGGCTTCAACGAACGCTAGCGAATTGTCGGCACTTTGATCACTCGGAGCTGCAACAGGCGGACGGGAAGGTGGAATACGTGAGCTACCTGGCGGAGGAATTCGAGTTACTTCGGGTCGAGCTGGCCCGGCCTTAGACGCACCTCCTGACGTCGTCCGTGAACCCGAAATCCCACGTCGGGCATCCCAGTTGGGGACTGAGTGGCACCTATGCCGCAATAATTCGAAGCTGGTTCATTCCCGGCAAAAAACTCCGGCGGCGACCGACAGATTTCACAGCAAGTCAGGCCCTTCTGGGGATAGGGATGAAGCATGTCCTCCGTACAGCGACGACTCCTTCGGTTTCCCCTCCTCACGACTGCCGGTGCAGGGGCGCTTCTATTGGCCACGATTGCCTGTGACGGCTCTGAGTCTGGCACCAATGGTTCACCGCTCTCCAATCCGCCGCCGGATACCACTTCCGGTGTCCCACCGGCAGCTCCTCAGCCAACAACCACGGCAACCATGATGCCGGACATGATGGATCCACCGCCTCCCGTGCCCACCATGGACGTGCCGCCCGGACCCGTCCCACCCGCCCCAACGAACGACCCAGTCAACACCGATCCCGATGCTGGCGTGACGCCCCCCGGTGAAGATCCCAATGTGGACCCGGGCCCAGCCGCCGAACCGATGCCGAGTCCGGGCTGCAACGGGGGTAACCCCAACGCAACGGTCCCCAACGCGGAACTGCAAACACCGGACGGCTACGACGGCTCCACTCCCGCCCCCGCGTTGTTCGCGTTTCACGGTGCGGGCGGGGACAGTCGCTCGCTCCAAGGACCGTTCGCCAGCGACGCCCGTGAGCGAGGCTACATTGGTGTGTACCTCAAGTCATCGGGCAGCGGCTGGAGCGTTAGAGCGGACACCCCGCTGCTGGATGACGCCTACGATGCGTTGCTCGAAAACTACTGCGTCGACATCAACCGGGTCTTCGCCGTCGGCCACAGCTCGGGCGCCCAGATGATCACCCAGCTGCTGTGCGACGGTGAAACGCGATTTCGAGGTGTCGCGCCCGTAGCCTCTTCCAAGTATTGCAACGGCTGGGATCCGGTCAACGTGATCAACATCCATGGCGTGGACGACATCGAGCGTGGAGGTCAGGGGGAAAACCGCTATGGCTTGATGGACGGCGATGGCCACATTGACTTCGGCGTGTATCACGACAGCAACGAGTGCACGGAGGCCTCAACGGAGTTCGATCCGGGTGGCAATTGCGGAGCGAACATTGATCCTGGCTGTGTCGAGTTCGATGACTGCGCAGCGCGGACCCTGTTCTGCAACCATAACGACCCCCAGTACGGTACGAGCAACCACGGCGTGCCCTGCTTCGCCTCCCAAGTCATGTTCGACTTCTTCGACGAGCTGCAATGAAACGCTTGCGGTGGGGGCTCGCTCACCTAGTGAGGGTGAGCCCCTACGGTGAGATCGTCACCGTACCAGGATCCAGGGCAATCTCATAATAGCCATGGTCATTCCACGGGACCGTTAGCCCATCTTGCGTCAGCGTGCCGCCGTCCACCGTGACTCGCAGATAGCGGTTAGGGGGAAAGTGCTCCGGTAGCGTCCAGGAATAGACCAAGTCATCGCCCATCGCGATGGGCTCTACCTCCGCGAGTACCTTCTGGGCACGCCAATACGCCGCGACTTCCAGCACCGTATCAACCCACAAATCACCGAATGACTTGGCGTATGTCACCGTTTCTTCGAATTCGGAGAGCGCCACTGGCTGATACGCAAAGTCGTTGCCGCCGGTGAACCCGTGAACCAATACAGTGCGCCAGCCGCCAGCGTCACGCAGGCTGTCGATCTGTTGATTCATCTCGCTCGCTGGCGCGTTCTCCCGGGGGATGTAGCAGGGCAGAGTAAATGGATCCGAGTCATCGTTGGGCATGATGATGGCGTTGTTCACGCCACGGTTGATCAGAAAGCGCGATTTGGCGATGTCTGTATAGACGCCCGAACCGTTAGGCGCAGCCATGGTGTAGACCGTGATCTGAAACCGGGATTCCAAAAATTCGGTAGCGGCGTCCGTGTCCGTGCCGTCATCGTTGCTGGAATGGTTGCGGGTGTGATTGCCCAACTCATGCCCATCGGCGAGTGCCTGGTTCCAAACCTCATCCATCGACTCTGACTTGCCAGTCTGAAGATAGAACGTGAACGGCACGCCGAGTGCCTGCAGCGCATCGTAGTTTTGGACTTGCGATGAGTTCGAGTCGTCAAAAGTGTACGAAACAGCGCCGCTGAACCCCGCCCAATCAATCACCTGCAAGTTTCCGGGGGCTCCCGAGGGCTTGGGCACGGCCGCGGCGCCAGGAGGCGCTGGCAGATTTGAGGGTTCCAACGTGGGCCCATCCACGCCATCTGCTCCGCCGCTACCCTCCCCCGCCGCTCCGCCAGCCCCCGCTTGAGGCGCGCCGCCGGTACCAGCGTCACCGCCGGACTCGACTGTCCCGCCTGCTGCGCCGCCGCCACTGCCCCCAAGTTCGTCGCTGCCCCCGGTTCCACCGGCCACATCTCCGCCACCGACGCCGGCTCCTGCTCCGCCCCCCTGGGGACCGTCGGGAGCGCTCTGCACTCCGCCAGCTCCGCCCATCCCTGCCAGGGTCCCATCCTCCGACGTGGAATTGCTGCACGCCGCAATTGCCGTCGCTAGCGGCATGACAAACAGCGCATGGGTCGAAAACTTCTCGAGGGATACGCGGATCAATGGTTTCACTCCTGGATAGCAAAGACGGCAACACGCTCTTCCCATCTGTGGACCGAGCGTCCAGACCCAATCCAGCCAGTGTAGACGAAAGATCACCCGAATCCCGACAGCGAAAGGCAAACCCAATCCCGAACCGCTGAGGCTGAAGAACGACAATCTTGCGACTCAGAAATGGTCTTCCGACTCGGACTGCTGGCTCAAATCAGACGCCCGCAGACTACGCGGCGGAGCTGTGGGCTTCCCACGCGGAAAGCACCTGCCCGTGGCTCTGGCCCTCGATCGCGTCCACGTAGAGCCGACCAACGTCGAACGCCGACGTGCCCGGATCTGGTGGCAACCCCAGCTTTACGCGCGTTTCTTTGATCCAGCCTGGGCTGACGGCATTGATGCGACGTCCGGGTGGGGTGTCCAGGGCGATCGCCTTGACGAAAGAGTCGATGGCGCCATTGACGAGCGCAACCGCAGCGCTCCCTGGGATCGGGGTATGCGCCAGGGCGCCGCTGGTGAGCGTGACGGAGCCGCCACTTGGTAAACGGCGTAGAGCCGCCAAAGCCACGCGCACTTGCCCCATGAGTTTGCTCGAGATGCCCACCTGAATGAGCGCCTCATCCAGCTCCGCCAGACCGGCAAAGCGGGCGTCACCAGCCGCTACCACGACGTGATCTACCGCCCCCATCTGGCGAAAGAACTCATCGATTGAGCGCGCATCTTCTAAGTCGAGGCCTGGCTTAGTCTGATTCGAGACACCGATAACTTCGTAGCGGCTGGCTGCTGCGCCAGTCGTCAGGTGCTCGACAATTGCTGAGCCGATGAGGCCGGTGGCGCCGACGACTACGACTCGTTGCCGGGACCCGCTTTGGTGTGAGTTGCTTGGATTCATGATTCTCTCCTTGTTTCGGTGGACGCGGGTAAGTTGCGTCTACCGAGGCCGCTTCACCAATTCGCTATCCAATCAGCGCCATCAGCGCCGCTAATACCTCGGCAAGTCCCGCGTTTCGCTGTAGATCAGGCAAACCCATGGGAGCTCACAAGCCTGGTCGTTGGGCCGCGAAGCTAGCGGCCTTGGATGTCAACCTCTTGGTGGCATTGGACGCTCTGCTGCAGGAGGGCAACGTCACTCGCGCCGCCGCCCGCGTCGGCGTCACCCAGTCAGCCATGAGCCAAACTCTCGGGCGACTGCGCACGCACTTCGATGACGCTTTGCTGACCCGAGTCGGACGGCAGATGGAGATCACCCCATTCGCACGCCGCATCCGCACGAGGCTGCACGCCGCAATCGCCGAACTCGAGGCGGTGGTCTGCGATCGCCCGACATTCGAGCCTGAAGCCGCGTCGCGCCGATTCGTCATCGCCAGCGTGGATTACCTCTCGCTGCTATTCGTGCCGTCGCTGCAACGTATATTCTCCGACAGCGGGCCAGGGCTGGAACTCGCCGTGTATGCGCTGGACGTTGGTCCCATTTCGGCCCCCCTACAAGCCGGTGTGGCCGATTTATACTTGGGCGTTCAAGCAGATTCCGAGCGCGGGTTGAATTCGACTCCTCTATTTCAAGAGTCGTTTTGCTTGCTTGTTCACTCGGCTCATCCACTCGGCGGATCCGAGCTGAGCGTGCAGGACTACGCCGACTTCCCCCACGTGCACGTCAGTCCGAGGAGAGAAACCGGAACAGTCGTCGGGCGCGCGCTGGCCGCGTTGGGCCTGACGCGCCAAGTCGCCGTGGAGGTCCCCTACTTCTCCCTGGTTCCGGCATTGCTGCAGAACAGCCCACTAGTCGCCACTGTTCCCCGTAGTCTGGGGAGACTGTTCGCGGAGCAGTATGGCCTCTGCCTGCTCGACCCGCCGCTCGAACTCCCCCAGATCAGCATTTGCATGGCCTGGGATCGGCGGTTTCAACAAGAGCCAGGGCATCAGTGGTTGCGCGAGACCGTCACCCAGCTCAGCGCCACGCTGTAACCTCAGGGCTCCAGGCTCAGCTGATTGCCACCGTCAGCGAAGACGAACCCCGTCTTGACGATGTTCAACTCGTAGCGCGGCTTGCGCGGGTTCTTCATCAGCGAAAGCAGATCGGGCAGCAACGCCAGCAAGCCGTACTTCGCGGGCAAAGGATACCATTGCCCGTAATCCAGATAGGTGACTTGCCAACGACCCGCGCGTTTGACCAGACGCAGGTTCATGCTCCAGTAGAAGTCTCGGGGCTTGTTTACCCTGCTGAGCCCGTCGGCGAGCATCCTTCTAGCAATCGCCACGAGCTGACGGCGGAGCCTTTGACTAGTGGGGGAGCGTTGCGGCTTGGCGCTCAGCGAATGCTGCTCGAGCCATTCGGTGAGTTTGCGATTGTGCGCGGTCGTTACCCGTTTCGGTTTTTGGGAACTAACCAAAGCACTCGTGTCCAGCGGAACATCCAACTCAACTCGCTCCCGAAAACTTGGCGAAGGGGCTGCCAGCATTCGCAGAAAATCGTGAAACGTATGCGCCAAGATGCGGTGCGCGCCCTCACTATCGTGGTGCACGACGCACGGATCGCCATCTCTGTACCACAAGCCAATAATGCCGCCGTCACCGAGCGTGATGAATGGGACCACGTGCGCGGCCGCCTCTTTCGTCACGTTCAACAAATTCGCCGGATCCGACGTTCCCACTCGCAGAACGTCCGCGCGGGGCCCCTTTTCGCTGGTCACCAGCTTGATGAACGCGGGAAACTCGGTCGGTAGCCGCCTGCCACGTGGCAGGCGCTTTCGCACGGCAGCGAGTTTGCCGCTGGCTCGCTTCATGCACGTGCTGCTAGCACACCAATCAGAAGCGTGAAAGCGTGCTTGAAGCGCCAGGGGCCGACCGCAATTCCGACGCCACTCGGGCGAGTGCGCCCAACCCGACATCCTGACGGTAGGATGTCGCCAGTAGCGAAACTCTGCGCGCCAGTCGTGCCGTGCGCCCGGTTCATCTGCCTGAACGGCTGCTTTTTCCGCCCGCTTTGCCAGAGTTTGACAACAGATAGAAGAGCGCGACAAACACTGACGGAGGCAGCATGTTGATACGCAGGAGAGCTCAAACGGCAATCGCGATGCTTACCGCAGCTACCGCTATCCTCGGCTGCGGCGACTCGGGGAGCAATGCCAACCCTGCCGCCGCGTCTGGCGGCGCCGGCGGAAGCAACGCGTCCAGTGGCGGTGGCGACAGCGGGGGCTCCAGCCCAATGGACCCGCAGACGCCGGATCCCAGCGGAGGCAGCAGCGGCGCAACGACCGAAGCGCCCGCCGCCGGGGGACAAGGCGGCACGGCCGGGGCCAGTCCGGACGGCGCTGGTGGGGCAAACTCCGCTGGCGGGGAAGCGGCGGACGGCGGCGCCGCTGGAGCAGACGCCACTGGTGGCGACGCCGGCTCCGGCGGCATGACCGAATCCAAGTCAGAGCTCAGCTTCTTCGTCACCAGCTCCAACCCCGATGGCATGGGTGGCGACTTGGGCGGCCTGGAAGGCGCCGACGCCTTCTGCCAATTGCTGGCGGAAGCGGTCGGAGCGGGAGATCGCGACTGGAAAGCGTATCTGAGTACGGACGAAGTGAACGCCCGTGATCGAATTGGTGCTGGCCCGTGGACGAACTCCGATGGCGTCGTGATCGCTACCGATGTGGAAAACCTGCACAGCGACAGCAACAACATCACCAAAGCGACCGCCGTAACGGAGTCGGGGGAAGTGATCAACGGCCGCGGCGACCAACCGAATCAGCATGACATCATGACTGGCACCAACGCTGACGGCACCGCCGCAGAGAACAATTGCAGCAATTGGACCAGCAACACCGATGAGCACACGACAATGCTGGGGCACCATGATCGCATGGGCTTGGACGAAACGCCGCCATCGCTTTCATGGAACGCCTCCCATGATTCCAATGGCTGCAGTTTGTTCGCACTGACCGCCACTGGCGGAGACGGGCGCTTCTACTGCTTCGCTGCTGACCCACCCAACTGAAACGACAACCCGTGGAATTCAGCCTAGCGATGAAACGGATTACTAGCGTCAGGGGTGTTGACGGTGTCGATCTCTTCGCTGGATAGCGAAGGCTGCTCAATTAGTGTCCAAGGAGTCGTCTGACCGCAGCTGTTGCAGAGCAATCCGTTTTGCCCCCGGCTCAGCTTGGTGCTCTGGCAATACACGCAGATTTGGCCAGCTTCGAGCAGTTCCACACTTCTACGCCCTTTGGCCTTGCGGATGGCCGTTAGCGTTCCAATCACGACGAATGCCAGGAGCGCGATCAGTGCTTTTACCACCGCGAACTTATACCCGCTGGGCGCTGGCCACGGCTAACAGTTTTGACTAGATCTGCGGGGTGCGCCTCGCGAGCCAGCGAAGATGAGCCGCCTTGCGAAAGACGTGCTGCGATATTGGGCGGCCGTATTGCGCCAGGAAGAGGCGCTGGCCGTGCGACCTCGCGCGAGACGTGGGCAGCCTCGGCCCTCCGCGTCGCCGCTGGCGTCACCCGCAGCAGGACAAGACTACACGAAACTCCCCCTGGCTGAGCATGAGTCATTCTTGCTGCACGGCGTATCCAACGTCGAATTGGAGCAGACGCCAGAGCAAGCCGCGTTCTTCGAGGACTGGCTACTCAAGCAGTACAAGAGCGGCTTGGACGAGGGCCGCATGGCGCACTTGATCGCGTTCCCAACCATCTTACTTCCCCGCGACGAACTCGCCGGAGTGCTGCGCTTCGCGGTCGATCTCGAATGGCGCCACGGCTCAGCGCGCTTTCAGCCGCCGAATCCCCGTGCACGAGCTCAAGGCTCGCTGCCCCCTCCGCCCACCAGCCTGAAAGTCCAGCGCAGTCAGCGAACGGACGAAGATGCGCTGCCGTACTTCATTGATACGAAACTTCTGCGCGACGTACTGCGCGTCGATGCAGAGCGGCTGGATGCATTCGTGGCGCAAGCCAAAGACAAGAACTTGGCTGCCGCCCCGATGGTGCAAGCGCTGTGTCAAATGCTCGAACAACAACTGGCGCAAGACTCAGCAGCGCCCGCCAATTGTCCCGGCCCCCTGGAGGGAGCGCCGTTGCTAGCACGGTTGCAGCAACTTACGGGACAACGGTTGCAGACGTTGCAGTCGCGCAGCCGAGTGTTTCCCGTCGCACTGCTACTGGATGCATCGCGAAACCGCACAACCTTCCACGTGCAGCGTGATCTCGAAGCCTCGCTCGATAGACTTTCAAGCGACGGCTTCCACGCGAACGCCCCGTTGATGCTCTACTTGGGAGCGCGCGGCAGCGCACCGACAGCCCGCGGAAACATCGTAGGGCGTTGGCAGACCGGTTTGACCGATAGTCAGCGACAGGCTGCGGACCTATTTCTGGGCTCTAAACTGTGCGCGGTGCAAGGACCGCCGGGTACGGGAAAGACCCACGTGATCCTGAACCTGGCTGCGCACCAGCTCATCGAGAACTTCGCGCCTCTGCAGCGCATCAAGCAACCGCAGCCCAACCTGCTGATGGTCACCAGTACGAACAACCGCGCCGTAGACAACGTCCTGGGACCGCTCGGGCAGGACTTGCCGGCCGCGCAGCTACCGCTGGCCCTCCGGGTCGGAAGCCGTGACGTCGTGGAGAAGGTCACACAGGCGGAGCTGATGCGCGCCGCACGTTGGTTGGATGCAGCGCCCCCCGCCTCGGAGGAGTTGCTCAAGGCCGCCACTGAGCGATTCGCAGCCGTGAGTGAGCGGGTTCAAACGCGTCTGGAGCCGCTGCAGAAACAGCTCAGCTCCGAGCTGGCACTAGAGCGCGCGCGTTACCAACTGGAGCTGCTGGAAACCGCCCTGGGGCAACAATCAGACGACGCACTCGAACAGTTGCTCGAACAGCTGAACACCAACATCAAGGCGGAGCAACTGCTCGAGCTGGAGGGTCTCACGGGTGCGCTCGAAGCGCTGGCGATTCGGCTGCGGACTTTGAGTGGCCTGGCGGAAGGCGCGGTGCTGATCGCACTGCTCGAGCAGCACTTCGTGACCACCTCGCGAGAGCAGCTGAACAAGGTCAACCAGCTCATGGGATCCACACTTCAGCTGGGACTGCCACCGACAAGATCCGACGGGGCCCCGCAGCCAGAGCAGCGCGAAGCCTGGGAAGAAGCCGCGGAAGACGCTCTGGGTAAAGTGCTAGCCTTGAAAGAAGCCATCAGCGCCCGTCACGAGAGGGCCTGGCAGCTCCAAGAGCTGGACCGCCTACGTCGGCAAGTGCAAGAGCTGACTTCCGACGCGTCCCGCGCGAAGGATGAGGCGCCCCCGCCCGTCGATTGGCAGGCCAGCGAACGCGAACAGGCAGAGCTGTTCCACGCCGCGATTGAACTCCGAGAAACGTGGGCTCGGCTGAACAAGAAACCACTCGGCGCGGCCCTGGAGCAAGCGATTCAAATCAGCAAGCGCACCAAGTCCCTGCGCGGCCTGCTCGATTCCAAGAAGGGACCTGGCATCTGGCTGCGTCGGCTGTACCCCGTCTGGGGTTGTACGCTGCTGTCGCTCGGAAACAACTTCGGGGTCGAAGACAACGGCTTTGCGCGCGTCGTGATAGACGAGGCGGGTCAATGCCATCCGGCGTACGCCACTTCCGCACTGCTACGAGCCGAATCCGCGTTGGTAATCGGCGACGTGCACCAGCTAGAGCCCGTGGTCGAGTTGAACCGCCAAGACGAAGAACGCGTCCTGCGTGGCCTCAAGCTGCGCTCGTCGATGCGGTCGCTCGCCCCGTATCGCATGTTTCAGGGGGCAGAGGCGTCGGCGCAGAGCGTCGCTGACCGCGCCGTGCGACGGCGGCCAACGTTGATTGACCACTTTCGCTGTCAAAAAGAAATAGCCTCCCTGTGTGATGAACTTTGCGACTACGGACTGCGCACCCACACGCCGGAGCGCTCCCGGCGCGATCTGCTGGACGAGTTGAGTCACCCGCTGCTACACGTCCCGGTCGCGGGGCAGCAAACGCGCTTCTCAGGCAGCTGGACCAACCAGAGCGAAGTACAAGCCGTGACGCACTGGCTGGAGCGCCTTTTGCGCGCTGGTGTGCTGCCGAATGAAATCGCGGTGATCACGCCATTCCGCGGTCAATTGGAAAGTCTGTGGCGCGAACTGCGTCAAGCCAAGATCCCGCTCGAGCGCGCCACCCCCATCGATGAGCTCGATCAGATCAGCCTATTCGGCTCACAGCAGGAGGGGGTCGCGCTCGGCACTGTGCATCGCTTTCAGGGCGGTGAGCGCAGCGTCGTACTTTTATCGACCACCGTCACCGAGCCCCGCTCGCTGCCGTTCCTGGATGCGCGGGTAAACATGGTCAACGTCGCGGTATCCAGAGCGAAGGAGCATCTGATCACCGTCGGCCATACCGCCACACTGAAGTTAGGAAAACACACCGCCCCGCTGGTGAAACGGGCGAGAGTGCCCGCTTCATCGCTGACCAACCACTCGTCGTGAACCTTGCTACCGCGACCGGCCCCGCGTAAGAAACCGGAGAAACACGCTTCTCACCAAGATTATCCGGTCCGACCTCTACGTTTTCGCTTTTGCCACGCGAGTCTATCCATGAATATCGACGCCGTCATGCGACGCGCTACCCAACTGATGATCCCCTTACTGGGGCTCGTGACGCTACTGAGCTGCAACACGCCGCAGAGCACTTGCGAAGACACCCTCGATGCCATCAACGACATGTATACTCGCTGCAAGCTCCTCGCCAGGCTCAGTTTGGTGAAGGAGAATGATGAGCCAGCAACCTGTGAAGACATCAACCAGCTGAATGATGATGGCCGGCTGCTGTGTGAGTGCGTCCCGTGGACGGAAACAGTGAGCTGCGACGAGATCCGGGACGATCCGTTCGATCTTCCGGATTTCTGCGACCTTTCGCAGCTTGAGTACTTCGACTGACGCTGGCCGCTAGAATGACGCTCAACGTTTCGGCAGCAGCTGCTCTATGCACCCCTGCAGGGATCCAAGGTCAAACGGCTTGGGTAGCACGGAGACCCTGGAGTCCCCCTCAGCAAGCTCAAGCAGCTGTGGTTCCAGAGCGCCAGTGGTCAGCGCCACCGCCAGCTTGGGATGCAGCGTGCGGATCTTGCGCAGCGTTCCAGCTCCACCGAGACCGGGCATATTGATATCCAACAGGACGACGTCCGGGCGTGGAGCCTTCTCCAGCAAGGATAGAGCCTCTTCCCCCGTGGCTGCGCACGAAACGGTGTGACCCAGCCGCGCCAGAATACGTTCCGTCGTCTGCCGCACCACCCTGTTGTCATCCACGACCAGAAGGTGGAGCTGGTCCGCTTTCGCCGGGGGACTGCTTGACTCCGGGTGAGACGGCCTCGGCTCGCGTGCTGCCGCTCCCGACTCGGGTAACTCGGGAAAACTGAGGATCACGCGTGTGCCTCGTCCTAGTCGACTCTCAATCTCGAACGTGCCCATGTGTGCTTCGACGATGTTTCGCACGATTGAAAGCCCAAGCCCCGTTCCGTCGGGCTTGGTCGTGAAGAACGGTTCGCTCACTTTGCACAGTGATTCTTCATCGATTCCCGGCCCGGAGTCTTCCACCTCGATCTGAACCATACCGGCATCGGATTTCCTGGTGCGCAATGATAGCAGCCCCCCCTCTTCCAAAACATCTACCGCGTTCACACACAGGTTCATCAGGGCTTGGAGCAACGCGCCGGACTCGCCTTGGATCTCAGACAGACTGGGCGCGAGTTCCGTTTCGATCCTGATCTTTGCAAATGTGGTCCGTCCGAGCAAACGCACCAGTTCGTTGACCAACTCGTTGACGGCGATCGGCAACTGGGCGCCGCTAGCAGGGCGCGCAAGGTCCAGCATCTTGGCAACCATGTCTTTTCCACGACTAGCCGCATCGTGAATTAGAGCAAAATCTTCTCGTACGCGCTCGTCTCTTGAGTCCGTGTTGAGGGACGCCACACCCAAAATGGGCGTCAGCAGGTTGTTGATATCGTGAGCCATGCCACCTGCCAACACTCCCAAACTCGCAAGCCCGTCAGCCCGCCGCAACTGAGCAATGAGCTCTGCACGCTCCTCTTGGGCAAGCTTTCGTTCGGTCACATCCGTCAACATCAGCACGAATCCGTCAAACTCTCCACTGTTGTCCCGCAACTCACTGCGCGACACTAGCGTGAACAAGGTTGCGCCGCTCTTGTTGCGCAGCGCCAACTCATAGGAGGCGACCCGACCGGAGGCAATCGCCTGATCACTAGGGCCGCTAGACCAAGCCCCATTTCCACCGACACACTCCTCGGGGAGCCGACCCGAAAGCTCAGCCGCCGAATATCCGAAGAGTTGCTCAGTTCGCGCGTTGACGAGCTTCGTCTTTCCTGCTCGATCAAGCACCCAGATCGCCTCGCGGGCGGTTTGGAAGATCGTTCGGTACTGCTCCTCACTGGCGCGCAGCGCCTCCTCCGCCGAGCGGCGTTTGCGCCGTTCGTCCGCTTCGCGCAACGCTCGCTGCGTTGCCGGGACTAGCCGATCCAGGTGATGCTTCAACACGTAGTCTGTGGCACCATTGAGGACGCAGTCCACCGCTTGCTCCTCTCCGATGACCCCGGAGATCAGGATCACTGGCACCTCAGGATCGCGCTGCCTGGCGTGCGCCATCGCCGCCATCCCGTCGTATCCAGGCAACAAGTAGTCCACCAGAATGAGGTCGAACTGGACTCCCTCCAGCGCGGATTCAAACTGCTTGCGGTCGCTAGCCACAACCAGCTCGTGCGTCAATCCGGCAGCTTGTAGGCGTTGTTGGACCGGTTCGACGTCGAGCGGATCATCCTCGAGATAGAGGATTCGAACTAGACGAGCAGGAAGCGACCGGGTCACGCGGAATCTCGGGGCGGTTCGTTGATGACCGCCCAAAAAATCCCGAGGTTGGCGACGGCGTCAATGAACGCCGTAAAATCCACGGGTTTGACAACGTAAGCATTGGTTCCCAGTTCATAGCTCTTGACCACATCCTGCTCCTCGCGCGACGACGTCATGACCACGACGGGGATCAGTTTCAACGCAGGATCTTCGCGCAACGTCTTGAGCACGGTCAACCCATCTACTTTGGGCATTTTTAGATCGAGCAGGATCACCACGGGATTACCTGGCTCACGATCCGCAAAAGTCCCCCGTCGGTAGAGGTAGTCGAGCGCTTCCGAGCCGTCCCTGGCTACGGCTACCTTGTTGGCCAAGTGCTTGTTCTCTAGCGCGTCCAGCACTAGTTCAACATCTCGCGGGTCGTCGTCAACCACCAAGATGCGCCCTACCGAAACACTCATGTTTCCTCCGTGTTCGCTGGTTCGCCTGACGAAAGGGTAAAATAGAGCGTCGCGCCTTGGTCAACGGCTCCCTCAGCCCAAACTTCCCCGCCATGACGAGTCACGATACGCTGCACGTTGGCAAGACCGATCCCCGTCCCTTCAAATTCGTCAGCGCGATGCAGACGCTGAAACACTCCGAACATCTGCTGCATGTACTGACTCTCGAACCCTACGCCGTTGTCGCGCACGAAGATCACATGTCGATCATCGCGCATTCCCTGGGTGCCCACTTCAATTCGAGCGACATCTCTGGGGCGGGTAAACTTGATCGCGTTCTCAAAGAGATTGGTAAACACGAGCTTGATCATGTTCGGATCCGCGTTCACGCGAGGAAGTTCTGCGATCGACCACTCAATGTTTCGCCCCTCCGTCAAAGACTCCACGTCGCGCAGTGCAGATTGCACGGAGATGGACAGGCCATACACCTGGCGGTTCATTTCCGCCTGACTCATTCGAGAGAAGGCCAGCAACTCGTCGATCAGCACCCCCATTTCACGACTCACGCTCGCAATGACGCCAAGGTAACGCTCAGCCTTGGGTGACAGCTCCCCCTGCACCTCGCGAACCAGCATGTCCACGTATCCGTTGATGTGACGCAGCGGAGCTCTCAAATCGTGAGACACCGAGTAGGAAAATGCCGTCAGTTCTTGGTTGGTCGCTTCGAGCTCACTCGTGCGCTCCGCCACCCGCGCTTCCAAGTCCGCGTTCAGTTTCTTGATCTCTTCTTCTGCCAGCTTGCGCTCGGTGATGTCCACCATGGTTCCGAGCAATCGCTCTGGTTTGCCGTCGGCATCACGCATCAATTCAGCCTGCGCCCGAACCCAACGCACGGCACCATCTCGCTGCACGATGCGGTGATCGAGATCGTAGTCTGACTCGCCACGAATCGCGCTCTCCAGGCGTGTTCGCGTGAGTTCCAAATCGTCAGGGTGCACGACCTGGGCGACGAATTCAGCGGTCGTTGGCGCGTCTTCCTTTTCGACGCCGTACCAGCGGTAGACCTCGTCCGAGCAATCCAGTTCATTCGTGCGAAGATTCCAGTCCAAAAAACCAGAATGTGAAATGCGCTGCGCCCGCTCGAGCCGGTCACGACTAGCGAGCAAAGCTTGCTGCGTACGCACCTGGGCCGTCATGTCGCGCGAGATGGTTGACACATACTTGGGCACACCGTCGACGTCTTCATGTGCAATCAGCACGCTATGCACGGGCACCGTCTTGCCCTGACGAGTCTGCAGCAGGCTCTCCCCCCGCCAACTTCCCGAGGCAATCACGTGTACCATCACGTCTTCCACGATGCGCTTGCGTTCACTTTCCGAAAATAGTTCACCCAACTTCAAGCCTTTCGGCAGGTCCTCGCATAGTCCGAGCAGGCGCTTGCCACTATCATTCAGATACAGGACGTTGCCGGTCGCGATCTCGGCGAAAGCCACCAAGTCGGTCGTGGCCTCCATGATGCTCGAGAGACGATTCTGCAGGGTCCGCGCCTCTGATCTTTCGGTCAAATCCCGCACAGTGCCGATCAGATTCACGCACGCTCCGAGTGTGTTGAATACTGGCGTGATCGACACTTCACCGTGTTTGGTTCCAGTTGGATATTCCGAGGTCTCTTCCCAACGCACTGTACGTCGCTCTTGTATCGCCTGGCGGTAGCGGCTCAGCACGAGCTCATGCGACCGCTCCGGGATGACGGAGCGCACGTCATTTCCAATGACGGCCGCGTCTGGGATGCCCGTGACCCGACCGAATGCCGGATTGACGGCCACGAAGCGGTAGCCCTCGTTCGGCTCAACCCTCAAGAGAAACACGATGTCATTGACGTGCTTGAAGGCGAACTCGAAGAACAGCTCGCTGGCGATATTCAGATCCAGTTGGGAGCGCAGCTCCTCCATCGCGAGGCGTGCCGCCTCCGCCCCCTGAACTGACTCCGGCGTGACCACACTGCCGCTCCCCACACCCGACCCGGAGTTCCCTTGCTGCTCCTTGTCCATCGATCCCCTCCCCCAAACTCTTTGCGGGGTATGCCGAAGCTACCATACTCGCGGGCGAAGGTCTCGCCCGATTTCTGGCCACCATCGCTGACGCGGGGGCCCATAGAGGCCGCCGTTTTGTACGCCTGCTCAATCCAAGCGCTGACGAAACGGACAAACGCGAGTACAGAACAGGACCATGGCATCGCCCATTTGGCTGTTTGCACACCGCGCGCTAGCCCCGCAGTTCCACCTGGACCCGGTCCATTTCGTCGACACGTTCGACGGGCAGCATGCGCCAGCGTACATTGAGCAGCTCTGGGCGTGGGCGCTGGCGACGGCGGGCGTGAGTCACCCCGCGCGCGCGCCGATGACTTACAACGTAGACCGACTCAGGCCCAACCTAACCTTGATGTGGATGAAGTTCTCGAGCGTCCAAGAGACCGGCGAACCCTGGGAGATCCGGTTCATCGTGCGCACTCCCGACAGCACCGACCCAACCGGCTACGTTCGAATGTTCTTGCTGGAGCACAGTGAGTACGCGAGCGAGCTGTCCGGAAAACCGAGTGCGGTTGTCTGCGAACAAGAGAAAGGCGGGGTTCACCGAAACTGGGGCGCAACTTTCGAGCCAGGTGATTCGCCAGCATTTGACGAGTTCGTGATTCAAACCATACAGCGCCCCGC
>JBNLEN010000134.1:0-17623 GCA_050304975.1 Polyangiaceae bacterium | reverse complement strand
ACCTTCGCTTGCTTGTCGGTCTTCTTGCCGACCTTCGCTTGCTTGTCGGTCTTCTTGCCGACCTTCGCTTGCTTGTCCTTTTGAAGCTTCGGGGACGCCTTTTTGGCTGACTTCTTGGAAGTCGCCTTCGCCGCGCGCTTGGCCGTCAGAGCAGGCTTGCTTTTGCCTGTCTTCTTGGCCTTGGACGCCGCTTTTTTGGCAGTCGTTCGTTTTCCAGCAGCTTTCGACTTCTTGCTCGCACTGGCCTTCCTGGCGGAGGCTTTGGAGCGAGAGGTCTTACCCTTACTGGAATTCTTTTTCTTGGTTGTGCTGCGACGGGCGGCCATTGGGGATCTGAGGTCTTAGCCCTAAGAGGGACGCTTTATCCAGATAAGCCCAACCATATCGAGCATTTATGGCGCCCCCGGCCGTGCTGCTAAAAACACGGCCATCAGTTGGGGCGCAGGCTACCTGGCGCGAACATAAAAGGTCAAGTCCCCGGGACTTACCCCCGTTCGGGTCATGTCGCTATTGTCGTCTTCGAGCAGATCAATCCCAGTAGTCTGGGTAGATCTCACTGTTGTCGAGCGGCGCGTCTCGTTCTGTAAGCACTTCCACACCATCGTCTGTAACGAGCAGGGTGTGTTCAAACTGTGCCGACAGCGAACCATCCACTGTCACGGCGGTCCAGTCGTCATCCAGGACTTCGACGTCGTAGCTACCCAAGTTGATCATCGGCTCAATCGTGAACGTCATGCCTGGGCGCAAACGCATTCCGCGCCCGCGACGCCCCACGTGGCTCACCTTGGGCTCTTCGTGGAACTTCCGCCCGATGCCGTGACCCACGAAGGCCCGAACCACGCCGCAGCCGAGCGGTTCGGCAAATTCTTGGATCGCAGCGCCAATGTCTTCCAAGCGGGCGCCAGGTTTGACCTCTGCGATGCCCAGATCTAGGCAGCGGCGAGCGATCTCCGTGACACGCTTAGCGTCTTCTGAGACTTCACCCACGTAGAACGTGGCCGAAGTATCCCCGTGAAACCCGTTGTAGATGTGGGTCACGTCCACATTGATGATGTCGCCCTCTCGCAACTTCTGTGCACCGGGAATGCCGTGACACACCACTTCATTGATCGACGTGCAGACGCTCTTCGGAAAGCCGTGATAGTTCAGCGGTGCGGGGATCGCGCCCTTCTTGAGCGTGTCTTCGTGAACGAACGTGTTGATGTCTTCGGTCGTGATGCCCGGCTCGATGATCTTGGCGACGCGTTGCAGCGTATCAGCGGCCAAGCGACAGCTCTCCCGCATGCATTCGATTTCTCGGGCGGACTTGATGGGGACTTCTTTGGGACGAAAAAGCACGACTATTCTGACTCACCCTGGTTGGATTCCGCATCCACGCTACTGCGCGCCGCGCGCACGGCAGCAATCACCGCGTCGGAATCAGGTTCTGCTCGGAAGTGTAGGACGCGTTGCTCGTCCAGTCGATACTCCCGCAGAAATATCACGGTCGTTCGCCCCACGACGCCGCTCGCCATGGTGCGCAACAGATTGATCGAGGGGCTCGCGCGGCCAACCATCAACTCGATTTCCTGGGTCAGCGGATGACCAACGATGGGCGTGCCCAGCGGCTGCAACACGATGCGGTAGCGCTGCTGATCTCCCAACCTGTCGGCCGTGACCGTCTTCAGCTTCGCCCGCAGGATGTGGTCGGAAAACTGCGCCGCCTCGACGAAATGAGGTTCCTCTTCGAACGCGCCGCGATCGACTTCGAGACCAAACACCTCGGGCGCGATGGCGTCGTTGAAAATCGCCTGCTCGCTCTCAGTGTAGGGGGGCAGCTCGTCGAATGGGGTTTGGACAATTTCTTGACCGGAGGCGCACGCGACGCCCCCAACCAATGCGGCCGTGGCGAAAAGTCGCCGCGAAATTGGTCGGTTAGCCAGTGATCTCATTGTTCAATCGGAAAACGGTCCCGAGGGTCCCTGGGGTTGCGAGGACCAGGCTTTGGCTTGCTCTGGAACGAGCTCACCAGAGGATATCGAAACCCGCATTGAAGGCGCCACGGCGTGCAGCGCCGGTTCGATAACCTTACGAATTGCCAAGGTATTTCCCGGACACCCCGAGAAGCGGCCACGCAGGTGCAGGCTCACGTGCTGCTCACTCAGTTCAACCAGAAACAGCTCGCCCCCGTCCTGGCGGACGAGCGGCTCCACCACGTGCTCGAGGACCTCTTCGACGGTCGTGTAAACGCCTGGCATTGCTGCAACAGTTACCACGGAGCTTGACCCGGGGGATAACAATACCCTAGGTTTCGCGCCCCGCACCAGCCTGCCGCCCTGGCGGCGCGTCGATCCGGTGCTAACTTCTGGCGCCCCCTCTGGAGGAGGGCCGCCCCCCTGGCTCGAGAATAGAAGAAAACCTCATGTCTGTGCACATTCGCCTCGCCCGTCACGGCTCCAAAAAGACCCCTTTCTACCGTATCGTCGTCCAGGACGTTCGCAGCCCGCGTGACGGCCGATTCATCGAAAATCTCGGAACGTTCGACCCGAATGTCGAGCCTCCCAAGGTCAATGTGAACCTTCCGCGCGTGGAGCACTGGCAGAGCCAGGGCGCCAAGTTGAGCGCCACGCTCACCAAGGTGCTGAAGCGCCACAAGACCACCGAAGCCTGAACTGAGCACGACCATGGCATTGGCTGATTTGGTCACGACGATCGCGAAAGCGCTCGTGGATGAGCCGGAAAGCGTCGAAGTCAGCGAGGTGGACGCCGATGACGGGGGTCATCCGATCCTCGAGCTGCGGGTGGCCAAGTCGGACATCGGCAAGGTGATCGGTAAAGACGGACGCACCGCTCAATCCATCCGAACTCTGCTCGCCGCCGCCTCCACCAAGGTCGGACGCCGAGTGCATCTCGACATCGTCGATTGACGGTTGCTGGAGCTTGTCGACGTCGTCGAACCGCTCCGAGTTGCTGGAACTGGGCTACATCGCGCGCGCTCATGGGCTGCGCGGTGAGGTGCGTGTCACCCTGTACAACAAGGCCAGCGATGCCTTGGAGCAGGTGGAGCACGTCTGGCTCCGGCCGCGAGAATCAGCCGAGACTCGGCGCCATCAGCTACTCGGCGTGAGGCGGGCCAACCAGGCCTACTTGATCCATATCGCTGGCGTCGATGACAAGGCCCAGGCTGACGCGTTGCGTGGTTGTGCCGTGAGTGTGGCCCGAGCGGAGCTTCCGCCGCTGGAGCCGGGCGAATACTATTTGACTGATCTGATGAACGCCGAAGTGTTCGAGCCTAACGGGTTGCTCGGCAGAGTCGTCGACCTGGGCGTGCACCCGACGGTGGACACGATCGTGATCGAGACGCCAGACGGACGTCGCCTCGAACAACCGCTGCTGGAGCCTTGGCTAGAGAAAGTAGACGCTGAGGCAGGGCGGATTGAGCTCAGCTCCTTGGAAGGCTTGCTCGAATGACGCTCGAGATCGGCGTCGTGACGCTTTTCCCGGAGCTGTTTGAGCCATTCTTGCAGACCAGCTTTCTGGGACGGGCGATTGCAGGCGGTCAGCTGTCAACGCAGCTCGAGAACTTGCGCGAACACGGCCTGGGCAAGCACCGCGCCGTGGACGACACCCCCTACGGCGGAGGCGCCGGCATGTTGCTGCGCGTCGATTGCGTGGTGGCCGCCATGGACCACTTGGCCTCACGCATGAGCTCACCGCGTCGCATCCTGCTTTCGCCCCAAGGGCAGCCTTTTACCCAGGCGACCGCGCGCCGCTGGGCCAATTGCTCCAGCCTGATGTTCGTGTGCGGCCGTTACGAGGGCTTTGACGACCGCGTGCGCGAGTTCGTCGATGAAGAAGCGTCGCTGGGGGACTTCGTCATGGTCGGAGGCGAAGTTGCGGCCATGGCCATGATGGAGGCCTGCGTACGTTTGCTGCCGGGGGTTTTGGGCAACCACGATTCAGCCGCCGAAGAATCGTTCACGTTTGGGCTCAGGGCAGCCCAGGCTAACAAGCAAGCCAAAGCGGAGTCGGAGCCCACCACCACAAACCTGTTGGAGTACCCGCAGTACACACGACCCGTGGAGTTTCGTGGGCGCGGGGTGCCGGAGGTTCTCAAAAGCGGCCACCACGGAGATATTGCCTCCTGGCGTGCCGAGCAAGCGCGCCAGCGAACCCGCGAACGCCGCCCAGATCTGCTAGCTGACTCGGAGGGGGAAGCATGAGCCCGCGTCACGTCGCCTGCGCGCTACTCCACCATCCTGTGCTCGGCAGGGACGGCCAGACAGTCACTAGCGCCATCACCAACATCGACCTGCATGACATCTCGCGCAGCGCGCTCAGCTTCGGTCTCAGTGCGATGTACGTCGTGCACCCGGTCGAGGCGCAGCGCGTGCTAGCGACCCGGATCCGGGAGCACTGGGTGGAGGGCTCGGGCGGGCTTCGGATCCCTGACCGAAAACCAGCTCTGACCATCCTGCGCATCGTGACCGATCTGCAGACGGCCCTCGACGACCTGGAGCGCGAGGCGGGGCAGGGCCCGCCCGAGATCTGGACGACCAGCGCCCGGCCCGTGTCCGAAAAACTGCTCGATTTTGCCCAGGCTCGCTCCCAGCTGGGGCAGCCGGGACCGCCAGTGCTGCTCGTTTTCGGGACTGGCTGGGGATTGGCTCCGGAGATCCACGAGCGCGCCACCGCGCATTTGACGCCGATCGAGTCTCCGCGTTCAGATGGGTACAATCACCTCAGCGTGCGCGCCGCCGCAGCGATCTTGTTCGATCGTCTGTGCGGAGTCCGTTGACCCTCCACGTTCAGCTGTCCACGGTTGAACGTGGTTTTTCTTTCACCAACCACCTGCTACTGAGCTCAGCCCGAGCCCTGAATCTCCATGCGATTATTCGTCGGACAGACCGCACTCAAAGGCAGCTTTTCGAACTACGCCAAGAAGCTCAATTTCATTGAGCTTCAGGCGGAGCCTCAACGTCTGCCCAAACTGAACAAGCTCAAGGAAATGGGGCAGGAAGCCCCAGACGACTTCCGCTTCAGCGTGGCGCTTTCGGAGCAGGCAATGGCCGATACCGACGCTGCCAAGCAGGTCCTGGAGTACGGCATCAAGGTGGCGAAGGCCGTCAGTCCGCGCTTCTTGGTGCTGCGCACGCCGCCCAGTTTCCGGCCTTCGACGCAAAGTGAACAGCGCTTGGAACGCCGCGTTTCTGAGCTCGCCAGCACGGGATTCCCTTTGGCGTGGGAACCCCGCGGCGTGTGGCCAATCAGCCGCTGCCGCAGCATCGCTCAGCGGCTGAACCTGCAGCTCGTCCAAGACGCCAACGATTTCGAACCACACGTGGTGAGCTATCTGAAGTTGGCCGGCTTCGGCTCTGGACAGCGCATCAGCGAAGGGTTGCTGGAGCGGCTTGCAGTCTCCACCAGCGCGGCCTCAGAGTTATACCTGGCGCTGGGCGCCCCGGGGGCTGTCGCGGCGCGCGCCCAACTGCAGGAGCTGTTCGACTTGTACTCCGACGACAACTTGGACGACGAAGACGAAGCTTTCGACGACGACATCGAGGACGACGACATCGAGGACGACGAGGAGGAGGTCGACGATGCCTAAGGGGGTCGCTTTCGCCGCTTCGGACTTGGTCGCGCACGAGGCCGTAGAACAAGCGACGCTGGCCGGCGCCTCGCCGCTGCAAGCGGCTTTGACCGGGTACTTTGCGGCGGCAGGCATGCATGCGGGAGTTCTGTTAGGTCCACTGACGGTGCTGCTGTTCGGGTTCGGTGCGCGTCGCGTGTTCGACGGGCGCCTGCGCCAGCCGGGACGCGGGGCCAAACGCCCTCGCGGGTTCCTGCCCGAAGAAGCCATCCCAAGTGCGGCCCGAGTGGCCATCCCCGCGGGGCCGACGGCGGCATTCGTCGCCCTGGCTTACGACACCTCCAGCACCATCGCGCAACTCACCAAGCCCGGCGTCGCCATCGCCAAAAAGCAAGGCGCCCTAGGCCGCGCCGCGGCTTTGGATCGTTTGGGAAGGGTGGGGCCACGAGGCTTCGCAGATCCCCAGTTACGTCAGCCCCTGATCCATCAAGCTGGCGTCACGGAGCGCGGACTGGTGACTCCCGACGATTTTGAGGAGCTGGGCGTGTTGGATCTGGCCTGCGCCGAGCACCCCACGCCGGCTGGCACTCAGCTGAGCGTGCCCTGGGACTGTCCCAATCTGCCCCAAGAGAGCATCATCGTCGTCGATCACCGCGGGACAGCGGTCGCCATCGCTTACCAGCAGACGATGACGGGCGTGGAGATCCCGGCATTGGAGCTGCTGGCGCCGAGCGCGGCTCAGCCGGTCATGCGCGGGGTCTCGCGCGTGACGCCGGGAACCCCGCTCCCCGCGCCCTCAGCGCTCCAAGTCGAGCTCGATCCGAGCGGCTTCTGTGTAGGCGTATCTGCCGGTTCACGAGCAGACGAGGCAACGACCGAAAAGCTCCACGTGCGACGCCCAGAGCGGCGCTGAGCAGCTGCAGGGTAAGAGCGCGCTGCAGCGCCGCGCGAATAAGTACAATAAGTAAGCGACTAAGCCGAGCTGCGACCGCGTCAGGCGATCCGCACGCCGTGCTTCTTGGCGTACGCAACCACACCGATCTTGTCGATCGTGCGAATATCGCGAGTCGTCACCTTGAGCGTCACGAACTTCTTGAGTTCGGGAACCCAGATACGCCGACGCTGCACGTTGACGTTCTGCCAACGGGGAGTCTTGATGTTGGAGTGCGAAACGTGTCGCGCTCGCATGCGGCGCTTGCCTGTAATATCGCTTCTAGCCATGTCGAAGGGGCCGGGACGCTAGCTCAAGGTCTGCCCACGTTCAAGCCAGCAATCGAATCTCTGCGCAGCCTTTGGCCACACCTGAACGTGCGGCCGGTAGTGCTGGGGTCAGCTCCTTCGCCCGCTGGGCCATCCTGAGCTGTCCCCGATCCCTAGCGCAGGTCGGAGGCGGTCAGCTTGCCCAGCTCTTGGACCAGCTCTCGACAGTAGTCACGGGTGGCTTCAAAGCCCTGCTTGAGCTTGGTCAGGGCGTCTTCTCGCATGTACAGGCGGCGGTTCAACTCCACCTGCACCGCGTGCACGCCGCGCCTGGGCCGCCCGTAGTGCGCCGTCGTGAAGCCGCCGCGATAGGGGATGTCGTGAGCGACGCTCCAGCCGCGTTTGGTTGCTAGCTCCTCCGGCAAGTCCACAACCCGCGCGGCGCCAGTGCTGCGTCCGCGACTGCCGGGAACCACACTCGCTCGTTCATTGCCGGAGTCAGCGTGGCCCACACGCCCGGTGCTGGGCATGGAGTGCGCGCACAACAACACTGCAAATCCAAAACGCTGCTTCTTTGCGTCGATCAGCTGCTGCAGCGTCTGGTGGTAGGGGCGATAGATGTGCTCCAAGCGCCGCTCGAATTCCGCCGCTTTCAGCGGCGCGGCGATGGCAGCGTGCCCCTCGGTCGTCAAACGCCAGATCAAGCCGTGAGGCGCGGACGAAAGTCCCGCCTTCTCAACCGCACCGCTATCGACATCGTTTTCGCTGCGGTTGAGATCGCAGACATAGCGGCTGACCCGCGAGACCAGCAAAGTTGCGCCCAAGCTCGGCGCGTCGGCGTACAGTTGGTCGACATACAGATCGGCGTCGACACCAATTGAGCGGGCTGGCGCGGTGATGGTGGCCATCGCCAAGGGGTCGATGGTCAGGCCGGCGTGAGGTACCTCCACCACAACGGGTGTCTCCTCCACGGTGGGGTTTTGCACGTAGAAAGGCACGTAACCCGCTGCAATACCACAACGGCTTCGCGCGATCCGAAACTTTAGTCCTCGAGCGGGCGCTACCGCTGGGGCCGTCGGTCCAGGGTCTGCGTCGGATCCCCGAGCGGTCGCGACCTTGCTTCAAGCTTGCTAAGCGCGGGGGTGGGAGCTTTCGTGCACCTGCTTCACCAGCTCCTTGGAGACCAGCGTATACACTTCTGTAGTCGCGACGTCGGAGTGGCCCAACAGAGTCTGTACGGAGCGCAGGTCCGCGCCGCCCGCTAGCAGATGGGTGGCGAATGAATGTCGCAGTCGGTGCGGGTGGACGTGGCTGGGGATGCCAGCCGCCAGCGCCGTACGTCTCACGAGCTTCCAGAACATCTGACGAGTGAGCGGTTTTCCTCCGCGCGAGGGAAAGACCAGCCCACTCGGACTGGTATCGAGCGTCGCCGCTTTGGGCTCTTGTCGATTCGGCTGGCTCAGGTGTGCCGCCAGGTGCGCCAGGGCCACTTCCCCCAGTGGTACCAGTCGCCGTTTGCGACCTTTGCCAAAGGCGGCCACCACCCCGCGTTGAAAATCGATGTCCCCCAATTTTAGGTTCAATAGCTCAGTGACGCGTAGCCCGGCCGCATAGGCCAGGCTGAGCAGCGCGCGATCGCGGCGTCCGCGCGCCGTCTTCGGATCGGGTTGTTCGATCAGAGACAGTACTTGTCGTATCGACAGCGGGCGGGGCAGACGCTTGCCAAACCTGGGGCGCTCCGCGAGGGCCACCGGATCCCGATCGAGTTCGCCTTCGCGGATCAGAAACTTCATCAATCCGCGCAGTGCCGACAGGTGTCGTCCGGCGCTGCGGGCGCCCAGCCCTTCCTGGTTGAGCTGCATCAGCCACTCACTCACCAGCGGTAGGTCGATGTCGTGGATCTGGGTGACGCCACGCTCGGCGGCAAATTGCACGAACTTGTTCAGATCCCGGCCGTAGGCGCTGACGGTATGGCTCGAGAGAGCGCGCTCGACCCGCAGGTGATCGAGGTAGCCGTCGACGAACTCATCCAGATCCATCAGAGCTGACTATTGAAGCATGACTGCGCTTTGGACAAGATTTGGTTCGGCCCAAGCAACTTTCGGTGCCAGCGTTTTGGGGGCCAGCGTTTTGGGGGGCAGCGTTTTGGGGGCAGAGCTCAGCGGCGCGCAGCCTGCACCAGGCTGTCCAACAATTGCCGCGGATCGTCCTGTCGCATCAATACTTCGCCAATCAGCGCGGCATCCACCGCGCGCCCGCGCAGCGCGGCCACGTTGTCCGGTGTTTTGACCCCCGACAAATGGGCCCGGGTCACCTGGGGCGGTAGCGCGTCCAAAACCTGCGCAGCACGTTCAGCATCCATCTCTAACGTATCCAAGTCGCGCGCATTGACCCCGATCAAGGTGGCCCCAGCATCCACCGCACGCTGTGCTTCGTGGGCTTGGTAGACCTCCACCAAAGGCGTCAGCCCGCGTTCAATCGAGGCTTGGATCAAGCGCGGCAGTTCTGCTTCGCCCAGGCAGCGCACGATCAGCAAGACCGCGTCAGCGCCGTAGGCCGCCGCCGCGTCCAGCTGACATTCGTCGATCACGAACTCCTTGCACAGCAGCGGGGTGGGGCACGCATCGCGGGCTCGTTGCAGATGCTCGTAGTGGCCATCAAAGAAGCGTTCATCGCACAACACGCTGATCAGCGAGGCGCCGCACTCGGAGTACACCTGCGCGCGCTGCTCGACGCTCAACTGAGTGGAGAGCTGTCCGGCCGACGGAGACCGGCGCTTGATCTCCGTGATCAGACTGAGCTGCCCATCACGTCTGAGTTCCACGGGGCGCGGGGCCAGCCCTCGGGGTAGCCGGCGCTGGCGCAACGCTGGCAGTTCTTCGCGCTTGTGAGCCAGTATTTCCTGCAGCACACCCATGCTAACCTCAGCCGGACGCCGGTGGACGTAGAGCTTGAGCCGCGCTGCGCCAGTGTTCGAGTTTGGCCTTGGCACTTCCGTTCGCCAGCACCTCAGCTGCTTGCTTGGCCGCTTCGACGGGGGAGACGCCACGCGCCACTACCAACGCCGCCGCCGCGTTCAATACCATCGCGTCGCGCGCGGGGTGCTGCTCTCCCCCAAACACTTTCTCGATGATGGCTGCGTTGTGCTCCGCATCTCCGCCGTCGGCCGCCCCCGCGGGGGAAGTCTTCAGTCCAAAGTCCTCCGGGCGAATCGTCAGCTCCTCCAGCTTGCCGTCAGCCAGCTGAGTGACGCGAGTGGCGCCGTAGGGGCTGATTTCATCCATCCCGTCCTCACCGCGCACCACCCACGCCCGCTGGGTTCCCAGCTTCGAAAGCGTGCTGGCCAGCACAGATCGCAAGTCGTCCGCGAAAGCACCGATCAGCTGGTGCGTTGCCCCGGCTGGATTTGCCAGGGGCCCAAGGCAGTTGAAGATCGTACGCACTTTCAACTCCCGTCGCACGGGGACCGCGAAACGCATCGCTGGGTGATGTGTGGGAGCCATCATGAACGCGATCCCGACGTCGGACAGAAGTTGTGAAGCCGCCTGCGCGGGCAGATCTGTCGGAATGCCGAGAGTCGCCAAGACGTCGGCGCTGCCCGACTTCGAGGACACCGCGCGATTGCCGTGCTTGGCAACCACTTCGCCACAAGCGGCGCAGATCACGGCGGCCGCCGTCGAGATGTTGACCGTGTGTTGGCCGTCCCCACCGGTTCCGCAAGTATCGAGCACCCGCGAGTGTTGGTGCACGACGGGCACCATGGCGGCGCGCATAGAACCAGCGGCCGCAGCAATCGTGGAAGCGCTTTCGCCCTGTACCCGGAGCGCAGTCAGGATCCCCGCGATCTGCACAGGCGTCCACGCCCCGTGCAGGATGGCGTCAAACGTGCTGCGCACCGTCGCGTCATCCAACTTGCC
Source organism: Polyangiaceae bacterium (assembly GCA_050304975.1). Lineage (GTDB taxonomy): Bacteria > Myxococcota_A > Polyangia > Polyangiales > Polyangiaceae > SZUA-265. The sequence continues at coordinate 6,937 of JBNLEN010000134.1, read as the reverse complement.
CTCCAGCAGCTGACTGAACACCTGCGAAAACTCTACCGATTCACCCATCACATGACCTCTACGCTGTTCTGTCTGTAGCCCGAGTTTCTAACCCGAAGAGAGGGAGCGCAGCCAGTTGCCCAGCAGTTGCGCACCACACTCGCTTAGTATCGATTCCGGATGAAACTGAACACCCTCCATCGGGTTGGCCCCATCAATCCGTAGCGCCATGACCTGCTCACTCTCGTCACGGGCTAGCACTTCCACCTCGTCGGGCAGGCTGGCCTCGTCCACGACCAGCGAGTTATAAGTCCCCAAATGCAGCGGGCTGGGCAGCCCCTCGAACAATCCGATCCCCGTATGGTGCACCCGGGCACGCTTGCCGTGCCGCAGTTTGACGACCGGTTTCAGCCTGCCTCCCGCGTGCTCAGCGATCGCTTGGTGGCCCAAACAAACTCCGAGGATTGGCAGCCGACCCGCATACTCGCTCAGCAGCTTCAGACATAGGCCCGCAGTTTCCGGACGACCGGGTCCTGGCGAAAGCAGTAGTCCGGCAGCGCTTTCCAGTGGCGCCTCTGCGCAATCATCGTTCAGGTACACGCTGACGCGCGCCCCACAGGAACCCAGGAGCTGCACCAGGTTGAAGGTGAACGAGTCGTAGTTGTCGATCACGATCACGTGAGGGGAGGGCAGCGGAGACATCAGCGGAAAGCCGTCGCCAGTAATTTCTACTGGCTCACCCACATCAGATACCATGTGAGCATGGACCGACGTAACGACCGCAGAAAGCCTGTCGACATCTTTTTCAATAAGTTCCTCGAAGGCTACCCCTATCTATGCCGGGCGATCGACGTATCGCCTTCGGGTGTGTTGGTGGAGACCTACGCTGAGCCCGAGATGGACGCCGACCGCTTTCCGCTAGAGCTACGGCTTCCAGGCGATGATGACACGCTCTGGATTTGGGCGCGGCGGGTACGTCGCCACGGCAAGACCCAGGCGCTGGAGTTCGTCTCCACCAGTCAGGCTGTCAAACAGCGACTGCACGAATACGTCGCCGCGCCCAATTGATCGCGCCCCGATTGCACGGCTCGCCAAGCTGAGCGCTAAACAGGAGTCAGAGTGGAAGGTTGCGCCAAACGATGGCGTCCGGCTGTTGGGCTGGACGCGCATAGCGCGACCTCGATCGACTTTCGATATTGCCGACAGTCGGCCGGCTAGTTACGGTGTCGGCCCCATACGGATTCTGCTCTGACGGTAAAATCCAATGGTTTTGACCAGACGCTCACCCAACGTCTTCACCCGCTGAGGAGCATTAATGGCTGCTGCTAAGCCCAAGATCGATCTCAAAGCCCGTTTGGGCAGAAAATCCAACGCACCGCCGGCAGGGGCTGGTTCGGTTCCGCCTCCAGGCGGAGCGGTCCCACCTCCCGCTGGAATGGCGGCAGCGGCGCGTCCTCAACCGCGCCCGCAGTCGACTCCGAGCTTGGGCCCCTCCATCCCTCCGCCCCCTGGCTTCGGTCCGAAGCCCGTGCAGCCGAAGCCCAGCATCGCGCCGGCGCAACCGGCACCGCAGGCGATCAAAGTCGAGATGAGCGAAGAAGTGGTCGCCGCTCAAAAGCGCGGTCGCTCCAAGGTGATCATCTTGGTCGCTGCTGCAGCTCTGATCGGCATCGGCGCAGGATTCGGCGTCGGTCAAATGGCGAAGGGCGCCGAAGGTGCTCAGGCAGCCGTTGAAGGTGCCGAGAAGCTGATCAAAGAGATCGACGAATCGAACGTTGCGCTGACGAAACTCAACGATACGTTGAAGAGCGCTGCCGCTAAGGTACGCAAGAACGAGTTTCCGAACAAAGAGATCGAGGAGCTCGGAGCGATCGAGATCCCGTTCAGCGGGACCAATCTGGTCGGGAAGGGCATCGGGCGCTTCAACCCGACCGCCGTGACCATGTTGCTGCAGTATGCCAACGCCGCCCAGAACGCGACGGACCAAAAAGACAAGGTTCGTCGTATCTTCGGCGCCGCCAAGAAGCCCTTTGACGAAGCCGCTGAGGCCAAAGAGAACCCGAAGGTCACGTTCGGCGTCAGCGTCGTGGGCGGCCCCAAGGGGCCCTGGGCGAGAGTGCAAGGGGTCACGCCGTTCGAGGTGAACAAGAAGGACGCCAAGAACTACACCTGGCCGGACGAACTCGAAATCGGCAAAGACAAGAAGACCAAGCGCTACACCAAGGGCGAGCCGTCAGGGGAAGACCTGGTCCCGCTGGATCCCGCTGGCGTAGCCGCTATCTGTCCCAACACCCTGCAGTACAAACTGATGGGCGCGCTGACGGATCTTGGGGGACAGCTCTCCGGCAGCCAGACCCCTGGTCACGAAGAGTTGGGCACGATTGAATTGGGCGACAAAGTGATGGATCAGCTGCGTCGCATCGGCGGCTCCCGCTGAACAGTCTGAAGGCCGACCTCTGGTCGGCAGTTGAGAGCTCAGGAAGCCCGCATCAACGCGGACGGCACAATCTCTACTTTGGAGATGTGCCGTTCGTCCGCGGTGCGGATCAGGAAGCGGTGGCCTAGGCTGTCCAGCACCGCGCCCGGCTCCGGCACGCGACCCATCACCTCGACGATGAATCCCCCCAGGGAGTGATAGTCGTCGCTGTCCGGAAGGTCGATGCCTGCTTGGCGGTTGATATCGGCGATCGGGACGCTGGCGTCCACGACCCAGTGGCCATTGCTCAGCTCGACGATCGGCGGCTCGTCGGTGTCGTGCTCGTCGCGGATCTCCCCGACGATCTCTTCCAGCAGATCCTCGAGCGTGAGTACGCCGCTCATTCCCCCGTACTCGTCGATCACGATCGCCATGTGATGGCGCTTGGCCCGCATTTGGCGCAGCACGCTCTCTGCGAGTTGGGTCTCGGGGATGAAAAAGGCTGGGCGCAGCATCTCGCGCAAGGGGAGGGGTTGGCCAGGGTTCCTGGAGGTAAACAGGAAGACGTCTTTGACGTGGAGCACCCCGATGGTGTTGTCCATCGACTCGCTGTACACGGGGTAGCGGGTGTGCTCGTTCTCGTGGATCACCTCCAACACGTTCTCGGTGTTGCTCGCCACATCAATCGCGCTGACGTGCGGGCGGGGAACCATCAGCTCCCCCGCTTCGGTATCGCCAAAGTCGAGCACGTTGCGGATCATCTCGGACTGGTCATGCCCGAGGGCGCCGCTCAGCTCGCCTTCGTTGACGAGCATCTCCACCTCGGTCTCGGTGGCGGCAGCGCTGGGTTCGTCGACCTCCAGCGGGCTCGACAGACGTTCGGCCAAGCTGACCAAGGGATCCGCGAACGGAGCCAGCAACGTGTCGAAGGGGCGCAGCAACACCAGCAGCACGGGAAGGCTACGCTCAGCTGTGGCCCGCAGCAGCGCCGAACCCGCCAGGGCGAACACCCCGTAGCTGGCGAACAGAGTCGCGACCAGAATTGCGGTGGAGCCCGCGTCGGTCGTCGGGGAGAGCGCGGCGGCGGCAACCAGCAGCAGCGCCTGAAGCAGCACCCAGCGGCCCACGACCCGCGACTCCCGCTCGTTCAGGCGCTCCAAGGCGCTGCGGCGCAAGCCACCGAGCGACTCCAGCAGCAGGCTGCGACGACTCCGCTTGATCGAGCCAACGGCGCTACCGATCGCCGCGACTACGCCCGCCGCTGCAGCCAGCAGGCTCCCCAAGGAAACTAACAGAGGTTCTGGCGGTTCCAATTTCGGCCTCGGCGGGGGTCATCACTGGGCCCGCCGATCATCCTTTGATGGTAAAGCTCAGTGAATTTCTAAGCAACTCCCGGCTGTGAGTGACCGAGGGCAAAGGTGTGACGACAGCATCGAGTCCCGCCAGCAGTTTTCGTACGCCTGCCAGCCAACGGCCCTCCGAGAGTTCCAGTTCCAACAGTAAATCAATCACCTTAAATGGTGAATTCAAAAAGACTTTGCAGGGAACACTACGGACGACACCAAAGCCTACACTGAAGCTTCCAATGGCGGGTCTCGGCGGCGCTCTTGTCCGTAGGCCCGACGGCCCATCAGATGCCCGTCAGAACGCCCTGGCTGGAACCAGGGCTTATTTAAATCAGCTCGACGCAACTCATCCGGCTCCTAGCACGGCCTCTCGCATGGCTGAGCCCGCTACCGAATTGGTGGAGCGAGACAAGAAGCCACCCGAGATGTCTCAGGAGCTACAAGACCCGCTGTATCGGGTGCTCAGCCAGGGAGCGCCCTGGGCCTCCACGGTGCCGACCTCCTCATCCGACGCGGCCCAGGTCCCGGTGGCGACTCTGGAGCGCGTCGCCGAACAGCTGCTGAGGCGGTTCAGTTTCTCGGGGCATGGGCACTCGGGCAGTGTGCGCCTCGAGTTTGCCGAAGGAAGTTTCGCCGGGGGGGCACTGCTGGTGGAATGCGACAGCGGCGTGCTGAATCTGACCATGGACATGCCTGGTAACCCGCACGCGCAGGCCCTGGCCGAACGAATCCGTCAGCGTTTGACGGAAAAGGGCCTTCCGATCGACCACTTCGAAGTCAACGGCTGAAACTCAGCTCGCCCGGGCGTAGCTCAATGATTGAAGCCGCGAACGACAGCGAAGCCGTCCGAAGCCGGCTGACCCAGTGCCACGAGCTTACCTGCATCTCCCAACCAAGCGCTGATCCCGGGCGGAGGAATGCGGTCAAAGTGCTCCTGCGTCAGGCGTTTGCCCTGGCGCGCGCGCAGCTCACCCTCAGGAGTGACGCGCCGCCAGGGTAGGGCCCGCCGCACGGCTTCGGCCATGGACAATAGTTCGGGTGCGGTTTCCACGGGCCACGCTAACGCTTGGGTGAGACTGAAGCGGCCGCTGGCGAGCCGACGCAGCCCGCACAAATGCCCCGGTACTCCCAGTGACTTCGCCACATCCCGCGCAAACGAGCGCACGTAGTAGCCTTTGCTCACGTCAAGCCGAACGACGAGCTCTGGCGTGCCGGGCTGGGGCATCGTCACACAGTCGAGGCGCCGCACGCGGACGGGTCTTGGCTCCAGTTCTACTGGTTTGCCAGCGCGGGCGAGCCGGTGAGCACTTTTGCCGGATACTTTGATCGCGCTGAACGCCGGCGGAAGCTGTTGTGTTCGTCGAAATTCCCCCTCGAGCGCACGCTCGATATCTTGCGGTTCGAGCCGAGGCACGGCGCTTCGCTCAATCACCTGGCCTTCGGCGTCTAACGTATCGGTGCTGGCTCCAAAGCGGATCGTCGCCAGGTAGGACTTGTCAGCCTGCGTCAGGTAGGCGCTGAGTTTGGTGGCCTCGCCCACCAACACGACCAGCACCCCGGTCGCCATCGGATCCAGGGTTCCTGCGTGCCCCACGCTCCGCGTGCCAAACAGGCGACGCGTCTGGGCGACAATGTCAAAGCTGGTGGGGCCACGGGGCTTGTCCACCACGAGCACGCCGTGAGACGCGCCGCCCGTCACGCTGGGAAGCCGGGCGGGGGCAGGGACCGAACGTCAGCCCCCCGTTCACACTCGGCGGCGGCGGTGAACAGCGTCTCTTCACCGAAAGCGCGCGCCAGCAGTTGCACGCCGACAGGCAAGCGGCTGCCCTCGACCTCGGAGAAACCCGCAGGCACACAAATGCCACAAACCCCGGCCAGGCTGGCGGGAAGGGTGTAGATATCAGCCAGGTACATCTGCAGCGGATCGGCCAGCTTTTCGCCAAGACGAAACGCTGGCGTCGGGCTCGCAGGCGTGACCAACAGGTCCACCTGCTGAAATACCTGATCGAAGTCCTGCTTTATCAGCGTTCGAACTTGCTGAGCCTTCTTGTAGTAGGCGTCGTAGTAGCCTGTGCTCAGGGCGTAAGTTCCGAGCATGATTCGACGCTTCACTTCCGCGCCGAACCCAGCGCCGCGAGATTGTTCATACATCGCAGCCAAATCGGAATCTTGGGCTTCGACGCGCAGACCAAAGCGCACCCCATCGAAGCGAGACAGATTGCTCGAAGCTTCGGCCGTGGCGATCAAATAGTACGTCGAAACGCCGTACTGAGTGTGCGGCAGGCTTACGTCGCTGATCTCAGCGCCCGCGTCCCGTAGTTGTTCAATCGTGCGTTGCACGACCTGACCGACGGAATCATCCAATCCGTCGGCGAAGTATTCGCGCGGCACGCCGACCTTCAGCCCCTTCACCGAACGCCCACAGGCTTCAACGTATTTCCCCGGGGCGGCATCCACGCAGGTAGCGTCCCGGGCGTCGGCTCCGGCAATGACCTCCAACACCTGAGCTGCGCCCCGCACGTCCGTGGTCAGCGGCCCAACTTGATCGAGGCTGGAAGCAAACGCGATCAACCCGTAGCGCGACACCCGACCGTAGCTGGGTTTGACGCCCACCACGCCGCAAAACGCCGCGGGCTGACGGATAGATCCCCCCGTGTCGCTACCGAGCGCGGCCGGCACACAGCGCGCCGAAACGCAGGCGGCACTTCCACCGCTGGAGCCGCCGGGCGTTCGCGTCGGATCCCAGGGGTTCTTCGCGGCGCCGAATGCACTATTTTCGTTGGATGAGCCCATGGCGAACTCGTCCATGTTGGCCTTGGCGACGATCAGCGCGTCCGCCGAACGCAGCCGCTCGACGACCGTCGCGTCGTAAGGGGGCCTCCAACCAGTCTGGTAGCTCTTGCCATCCCGCGTCAAAATCCGCGACGCCGCCGTAGTGGGCGCGTCCAGCGTACACAACGCGTCTTTGACCGCAATCGGCACGCCTGCCAGCGCGCCCAATGCTGCTCCCTCGGCTCGCTTGCGGTCCAATGCTTCGGCTGCCCGCAGGGCGGGCTCTTGCGACAGGTGCAGCAAGGCGTTCAGCTCACTACCGGCCTCGCAGCGCGCTAGCGTCTGCTGCACGGTTTGCGTGGCGCTCACGTCACCGGCGACAAACCGCTGCCGGATCGCGTCAGTCGTGGTCATTTCGGCGGAT
>JBNLEN010000133.1:0-17659 GCA_050304975.1 Polyangiaceae bacterium | reverse complement strand
CGTGAGCGTCGTGTGCTTTTCGTCGTTGTGTACACTCAGCTGGTGAAGCTTGCCGTGCTCATCCATCACTTGCGCTTCAAAGCACAGCTCCAGCATGCGTTTTTGGGTCTGTTCGAATTGGATGAGCAGTTGTTTGTCAGAGTAGCTCGCCTTGGCTTTGACGCCTGGGTGGCCGGCGGTGAGCACCCATTCGTCGAAGAATCGATCCAGAGAGCGGCCGGCTTCTGCTTCGAATGCCTGGCGCAGGTCATCCGTTACCGCGTGCCCGGCCGCGTGCTTGTCCAGATACTTGCCGATCGCACTCCAAAAGGCGTCTTCGCCCAGCTCTTGGCTCAGTAGATGTAGAACCAGCGAGCCTTTCTCGTACAAATGTCGATCAAACAGGTCGATTGGCTCTGAATAATCCTTGCACACAATGGCCCGCCGGTAGTCGGAGTTGGCCTCGTTCAGATAGGCCGTCAGATCGCCCTCCAGACCCAACAGGTACTCGTCGTCTCCCAAGCGACGACGTCGCTCGATGTGCTCGAAGAAGGTGGCGAAGCCTTCATTCAGCCAAGCATGCGGCCAGTCTTTGCAGGTGACCCAGTCGCCGAACCAATGATGGGCCAATTCGTGAGCCACCAGGTAGTTGCTGTCCACATCGAGGGCGGCCCGTTCATCCAGCATGATGTACTCATGCATGGTGGTGGCCGTGGTGTTTTCCATGCCGCCGAAGATGAAGTCACTCACCACGACCTGCGTGTAGCGGCTGTAGGGGTACTCCACCTTGGTCAGAGCGCTGAACTGCTCAATCATGTTGGGCGTTTCACCGAAGGAACGCAGAGCGTCCGCTTTGCGGCCCTTGGGCACCCAGTAGCTGACGGGCACTTCGCGTCCGGACGCGAGCACCGCGCTGCGATCGTTGACGCGGTCGAATTCTCCGACCACCAATGTCACGAGGTAGCTTGGCAGCTTGTGCTGCAGTTTGTAGTGGAACGTCGTCCAACGACGTTGACGAGCCCCGCGCCCCTTGCCTGATAGCTTGCCCGACAGCGTTTTTGTCTTTTCGGAGATCAAGTCGCCGTTGCACAGCACGCTATACTTCGCTGGCACGCTGATCTTGAACTCCGCTGTCAGCTTGACGTGGGGCTTGTCATGGCAAGGAAACCAGTGGCGGGCATCCTCGTCTTGGCACTGACTCCAGACCTGGGTGGGGCGATCTTTGACCTTGTCGTCGGGTGCTAAGAAGTAGAGGCCCGCGCGGGGTTTGGCTTTGTAGCGCACGCGCACGCGACCTTGCTTGATTCGGCGTCCCACCGTCACGACGATGGTCTCGCCGTCGTAATCGAAAGCGGCGAGCTTGAAGCCATCGCCAGAGTCCACTTCGACCTTGGAGATATCGAAGGCAATGGCGTCCAGATGCAGGCTGCCTGCGTCAGATGCGGCGCGCGTGAAATCCAGGGTCGCGTGCCCGCTGACCATCTTCTCATCCAACGACACGCTCAGCTCGAGCCGCAGATGCTGAAACTGAAACGGCAACGAGCGCTCGTACTTGCGCGTCGTTCCCGGCAATGCAAAGGGCCCTCGGGCGGCCCGCGCGCAGCAGCCCTGCAGTCGATTGTGGGTATGCATCTCACGGAAATAGCCGCGAAGGCGGCTGCCGGCAAGAGGCCTGGCAGGAGCGGAACAATCGGACTCGCCGCGGTCCGTGACAGACATGTACACTGGCGACGTGCCCCGTAGCCCCGCCTCGAACAGTCCTGGCCTGCAGAATGCCAGTTCCACGCCGAGCCAAGCGCAAACCCTCACCGGGGAAGTGACTCGCATCACCTACGAGAGTGAAGAGAGCGGTTTTCGGGTGATCCGTGTCGAAGCGAAGCAGCGGGGAGTCGTGACCTGCGTTGGCAAGTTTCCGTTCGTGTCAGCCGGCGCTTCCGTCAGTCTCAGCGGAGAGTTCATCCAGGACAAGAAGCACGGCGAGCAGTTTCGGGTCCACAGTCTGATGGTCATCGACCCGGACACTTTGCATGGAATCGAAAAGTACCTCGGCTCGGGGCTGATCCCCGGCATTGGTCCAAAGTTCGCGAAGCGAATCGTGGAGCGGTTCGGCTTGGATACGTTGAAGGTGCTTGATGAGGCCCCCCAGCGCTTGGGCGAGATCCCGGGATTGGGACACAAGCGCCGGGAAGAGCTGAAGCGGCGTTGGAGCGAGCAGAGGGCTCTGGGCAACCTCACCATCTTGCTGCAGACCCACGGCGTGGGGGGCCAATTGGCGCGTCGCATTTTGGATCGCTTTGCGGAACGTGCCGCCGAGATCGTGCAGCAACATCCCTATCGTTTGGCGCTGGAAGTGCGGGGTTTGGGATTCAAGACTGCCGACAAGATCGCCGCTGGCTTGGGCATCTCCCACACTCACCCGGAGCGGGCTCAGGCTGGAGTCTATCATCAGCTACGGCTGTTCGTAGATCAGGGGCATACGCACGTAGGACGGCGAGTGTTGCAGGAAGCCACTGCAGAGATGCTCCAGATCGACGTGGGCTACGTCGACGCCGCCATCGACAAGTTGTGGGCTCAGGGCAAGTTGGTGGTCGATGAAGAGCCAACGGGACAACACTTGGCGGATAGCCAATTAGCGGATGGCCCGGCCGTTTACCTCAGCGCGCTTCATGCCGCAGAGCTATCCGTCGTGGAGCAATGTCAGCGCCTGCTGTCGGAGCCTGCGCCAGCGCTTTTGGACGTCGACCAAGCCATTCGAGACTTTGAGCGCAGCACGGGCATCGAACTCGCGGCGCAGCAACGCGACGCTGTCGAAGCGACCGCCGACCAGAAACTGGTGATCGTCACGGGGGGGCCCGGCGTCGGCAAAACGACGATCATCCAAGCTATCCTGCGGGTATTCGACCGAGCCAAGTTGACCACGCTGCTGGCTGCTCCCACGGGACGAGCCGCCAAGCGTTTGAGCGAAGCCACTGGGCGTGGCGCGAGCACCATCCATCGCTTACTCGAGTACGATCCCAAACAACGCGGCTTTTCACGCAACGAGGACAATCCAGTGCCGGCGCAGGCAGTGATCGTGGATGAAGCCTCGATGATCGACCTGCAGCTGGCTCAGTCGCTGTTGTGTGCCCTGCCAGGATCTGCCCGCCTGGTGGTCGTGGGGGATTCCGATCAGTTGCCGTCGGTGGGGCCGGGAGCTGTGCTGCGCGACTTCATCCAGAGCGGCTTGGTGCGCGTGGTGCGCTTGAATGAAATCTTTCGGCAAGCGGGGCAGAGTGGAATCGTTTCCAATGCCCACCGGATTTTGGCAGGTCAGCCGCCGCAGGGGGCGAACTCCGCGGACGATGCGGGCCAACAGGCTGACTTCTTCGTGATTGAACGCACCTCGGGCGAGCAGGCGGCGGAGACGATCGCCGAGCTGGTGCTCAATCGGATCCCCAAGCGCTTCGGTTTCGATCCCATGACGCAGATCCAGGTGCTCAGCCCCATGCACCGAGGTCCGGTGGGAACCATCGCTCTGAACGAACGTCTGCAAGCGGCCCTCAATCCAAGCGGTCCTGCTTTGGAGCGCCCTGGGCACACGTTGCGCCAGGGTGACCGCGTCCTGCAATTGAAGAACGACTATGATCGAGATGTATTCAACGGCGATACGGGTCGGATCGAAAGCGTCGAACTGCAGGAGCGTCAGCTGACGGTACGCTTCGACGACCGGCAAGTGAAGTTGGAGGACTCAGCACTCGATCAGTTAGCACTGGCCTACGCGGTGAGTATCCACAAGAGCCAGGGGAGTGAGTATCCGGCAGTTGTCATCCCGTTGCTCACCTCACACTTCGTGATGCTGTCACGCAATCTGCTCTATACAGCAGTGACGCGAGCACGGAAGTTGTGCGTGCTCGTCGCCGATCCAAAAGCGATCAGCCTGGCTGTCAGCGAGATCCGCAAAGAAGAACGCTCCACGGGTCTGGCGAACCGCTTACGCGGCCTTCGCTAGCGCGTTCGCAGTGCTGGTTTGAGCCCGCAGTGCTGGTGCCAATGCGGACTCAATCGATGCGAAAACTCTTAGCCACCGTGACGGCGTCGCCGCTGAACTTGGGCACGCGCGCGCGGCGGAATGCCCGCGCGACGCAGCCGCCGACGCTGCTACCACCGAATGGCCCACTGACGACGTTGGCGCTGCTGACGCGCCCGCTCGGACGGAACGTGACTTGAACCTTGCCGACTCCGGTGGGGCCACCCTCGGTTTTGCACGAGCTAGCTTGAGCAGCCGCTGTTTTGAGCGCAGCTTGAGCGGCTCCCGTATTGAACGGTGGAGCAGTGCTCTCCTCGGTGGGGGCGCTGTCCTCAGCGTCGGACTTGCTGTCGTCGGACTTGCTGTCGTCGGACTTGGCTTCATCGGGCTTGTCCGCGGGCTTGTCGGTCGCCTTGTCAGCGCCCTCGTCCGCTTTCGGTGTATCCGTGTCTGACTTGGGTGAGCCTCCGACCGACGCGGGCTTGTCCGTCTCCTGTCCGGTGGGTTTTGGAGCGTCGGGCTTGTTCGCTGAGCTCGAGACCGCCGCGGGGGCGGCGCTAGCACTCGCTTCGGGCTCGGCGCTGGCTTCGGGCTCAGCGCTGGCTTCGGGCTCGGCGCTGGCTTCGGGCTCGGCGCTCGCCTCTGGAGCGGCCGTATCAGCGGGTGCCTCAGTCGGCTCCGCCGAGGGGGCGGGCTGAGTCGACGGTTGCAGTACGTACTTCTGCGCGGCGACATAACCACCCAACAACAGTCCACCGCCCAGCACCACAGCGGCGAAAACCTTCAAGGCGCTGCCTTTGGGGGGGGGCGCTTGAGAGACGGTGCTGGCGTCGGCGGCCGGCGCAAGCGAGGTGGCCGTCGGCGCCATGGGAGGAGCCGGGGCTACCGGAACAGGGGCTTCAACCGGCGCCGGCGCGATCGGCGCGCTGATGTCGATCAATGGGGCCGCAGCCAGGTCGCTGGCGCGGTCGAGGGGGCCAGCCATCAGCAAATCTTCTGGCATTCGTTCGGACTCAGCCTCGAAGTCTTGCTCGGCGATGCCGGCTTCTTTTTTGAGGGCGTCAAGAGAGAACAGCACTGAGTTCTCTCCGCGTTCGCCAATCTGGTCACGCGGTGGCGGGCCTCGGCGAGCGCCAGCGGGCGCCGCTTTGCGCTCGACCTTCTTGGGCGCGGTCAGCATAGGTGACGCTTTGGGCTCCGCCCTCTTCTGCGCCGTCAGCTTCTGCTCTGGCTTGACGCGAGTGCTCAAGTCGAGCGGCTTGGTTTCCTCGATCGAGGGAAACATGGGCTTGGCTGCCGGAGGTTCAGGAAAACCTTTCTTGGCGGTTGGCGCTGGTAGGGGCGGTGAAAGTTGTGGCGCCGCTGGTGAAGCTTTCGGTTCGACTGCTGGTGGCTGGCTCGGCGGCTGCTCCTCCGCGGAAAGCGCTGCTTCTTCTGCGTCGATCGCCGCATTGATGGCGTCGGTCAATTCCGTTACGTCGGCGATCGCGATCCAGTCAGCCATGCCTTCGCGCCAGACGTAGGCGTCATCAGTGACCAAACCCTGCAGCCACCCATCGACGATCTGTCCGAGAGTCATGTCGAACTGTTCCTCGTCGTTGAGATTCACCGTCCAGCGTTCTTCGTCCCCGCCCGAGCCTGGAGGTCCGACGAGAGGTTGGGCCGCCCCAGCCTGGAGGTCAGGCTGGGGTGCTCGCGCTGTTTGGGCTTGAGACGTTGGTGTGGCGCTCGCCGCGACCAAGGCTCCCACGTTCCCAATGCTCATCACTGCGGTGGCTTCGTCCTCATCATCGAAGTCTGGCGGAGGGGGAGCCAGACTGGTGCCATCCACCACGATGGTCGCTCGACATTTCTTGCACCGTACCTTGGCGCGCCGCCCTCTAACTTTGTCGTCGGGCAGGTTGTATTGAGCGCCACAAGACTCGCAACTAACTCTCATGATCGGACCAATTCTAAACTGGAAACTTCCATCCTTATAGCCGCACCCGCCCGTTAGGAGCCAGCACTCTCCCGATTAAGGCCGAGCTTAGAGACTCTAGTGCCCATCCGGAAAAGCATGGGCACCTTCGGGATGGATACTAGTTCACTTGAATGAGTGACGTCCCATCACGCCCGCAGAATTGTGCGTTGCCTGAGTACAGCGTCCCACACGCGGGGCATACCTTCGGAGGCGGTTGACCCTTCACGGGCTCGGGTCTTTGCCGAACCTTACGCGCCGCAGCTTTTGGCCTGTGTTCTGTCCTGGGTGGATCCGGAGGAGGCTTTCGTCGTCCTTGTCCTTGTCTCAGAGAGACGATACCCAGCCCGCCGATCAACAGAGCCAAAGTCACTGAAAGTCCGACAAACCAAGCTTTTCGCGTCGCGCCCGCATCTTCGGCGATCGCAGTTTTGGTGCCAACGGAAGAGCTGGTTAGTGCAACCGAGCTAGCCTCTTCGCTTTCGCCGCTGGGATTGAATTGTCCCCCGGCAAGGAGTCGTTCGTACCTGTCGTCGGGGACGACCTGGACGTTGACCGTCAGCGCTTGACCGGCCACAGTCGCCTTCAAGTCGAATTGCGATTCGCCTGCCTCTGGTGAGACCTCCACGAGCCCGCCGGGTTTGAGCGAGACATGAGGCTGCTCCTGTGTGAGCTCCCAGCGCACCACGTTGCTGGAGAGCCTACAACCTCGAGCGTCAGTGACCGTGGCGCGGAAGGCGAACTCGTCTCCTGGCCGCATCAACTTGCGTGCGGGGCTGACCTCCAACTTGTTCGCAGGCCCCTTAGCCGCACAGCGCGCCGCGCCACGCTTGTTCGGCCCATCGAACTCGGCGGTGCGCTCCTTCAACAAGGCCTCGTCCGGTTCTTTGCGAGCGTCGGGATTGATCACTTCCGGGTTGTCGGCCCCCGGGTTGGAAAGCGGCATCTCGCCTTCCCTCTGGACCAGCGTGTAGCGTCGGGTTCGACGACTGCTCGCCGTGCAATTTTGCCCGGACACGACGAATTGGTATTGGCCAGTCTCATCGAAGTAGATGCTCGTGTCTGTCGCTGTCACGCTGGTGCGGACTGTCGCTTGGCGCGAATCAGTGGGCTGGGTTCGGCACACGTTGCTCCACGAGCGTTTGCCCGCGCTGTGACTGACACGCTTGAGCCCCGGATACTGCTCCCAGCAATTCGTTGTTGAAAATGAACGGCCGGCGCCAGTGAACTTTAGCTCCGAGCCGTTTTGGCTGATGATCACGCCGCCTGCACCTTCGCCACCACCGCCCGGCTTGGGACCACAAGCTTCGCCCCAGGTGCCGATCGCCCACTGCACCACCAGCGGCGATGCAAACCAGCGCCCACCCAGCGTCTTGGTTTCCGTCTCCCCCTCGGCTTGCACGGGGGAAGCCAGCACGCCAAGCGTCAGCCCAATGATGCCCGCCCGCCAAGTCTGGACGAGAGCCCTGAGGGCATGCGCTCTTGTGCCGGGAAAACCGCTCACCGTTGCCTGACCTTAGCAGCTTTGTCGGCCCGCTTGGGGCATGCTGGACGGGGGCTGCTTTGCTTCTGGGGTCCGCCCCCCAAGCAGCCTAATTGACTCACCAATTTTCGGGTGTTAGCGTCGCCCCGGCTGTTTCTGTAGAGGGAGCGATGACAATGCAAACGGAAGCGTGTTGGCGGCGAAGCTGGATCTCCCGGCTCAGTTTTGTTTTTGGCATCAGCCTCTTTTCGGTCGGTGTGCTCACCTTGGGCCATGTTCCGGAAGCGCAAGCCCAGCAAGACCAGCGCATCGGTAACCAGACGGGTGGGATGGATACCCACCTGTTTCGTCCTGCCTTGGACTCCAAAGGCTTCCTGACGATGAACGGCACTGATGTTCTCGGTGCGGATGACATCATGTTCGGGCTGGTGCTCGACTACGGGCGAAACATCCTGCGAACCACCGGTTCAGAGCTACCGGATCCGACCTGCACCCGGGGCGTCTGCTTCGACGACTCGGATGACGTTCCCAACACGCCCGAGCACGGAGTGGGAGCGGTGATCGACGACTCCTTCCAGGGGACGTTTGCATTCAACTACGGCGTCGCCAACGCGGCGGTGGTCGGTATCCAGGTCCCCGTCATCCTGATGACGGGTGATCCGGCCTACAACATCGGGCCGGAGTCGGAACTCGGAGGCGCCAACTATAATACAGTAGCGCTCGACCAGCAGAGCATCAGTACAGTTGCCGTTCATGGCAAGCTGCGGCTGACTCGCGTTGAGAAGACCGTCGGCCTGGCGCTCATGGTTCAGGCGGGCTTGCCCGTGGGTGACGCCAACAAGAACGCGGGCGGCGATCCGGGGGTGTGGTTTTGGCCTCAGGCGGCGATCGAACATCGCTTCGGCGCGACGGGTCGATTCCGCATTGGAGCCAACGCTGGTTTTCGTGGACATGTCGGGGAAAACGCTGGCTTTGGTTCAGAGACCCTCGAAGAAGGGGCCGTTCGGCACGGCAACCTGGGCACGTTTAGTGCGGGCTTTGCCTGGCGCGCCATCGACAATGTCGATCTGGTGGGTGAGACCTACGGGACCTTCTTGCTCGATGGTGACTCCGCCGCCGAGCAGAAGCTGTCACAAGAGATCTCTGGCGGCATCAAGCTGTTCGTGGAACGCAACAGCTATCTCGTGATGGGTGGCGGTCACCGCACCTTCTCCACCGGTTATCAAGCTGCAGACCTGCGCCTGTTCTTGGGGTTCATCTTCGAGCCATCCATCGGCGACCGAGATGGTGACGGCTACAAGGATGACGAGGACCAATGTCCCGACGATCCGGAAGACTTTGACGGTTTCGAAGACGAGGATGGGTGTCCCGATCCTGACAATGACAAGGATGGCATCCTGGACGTCGACGACCGCTGTCCCAACATCCCCGAAGACCACGATGGGGATGAGGATGAAGATGGCTGTCCCGAAGGTGGTGATGGCGACCGTGATGGGGACGGCATCTTGGACTCGATGGACAAGTGTCCGGACGAACCCGAAGACCGTGACGGCTTCCAAGACGAGGATGGCTGCCCTGATCCCGATAATGACAAGGACGGCATCCTCGACGTCGATGACCAGTGTCCGCTAGATCCGGAAGACAAGGACGGCTTCGAAGACGAAGACGGCTGCCCCGACCCGGACAACGACAAGGACCAGATCCTCGATGTGGACGACCAATGTCCCAACGAACCTGAGACCTACAACGGTCACGAGGACGAAGATGGGTGTCCGGACAAGGGCCGTGTCGTGCTCGAGGGCAGTGACATCGTGATTCTGGACAAGATCCTGTTCGAGACGAACAGCGCGGACATCAAGCCGGAATCTTTCCCGATCATCGACGCCGTAGTGGCGACCCTGAAGCACCATCCGGAGTTCCTCGTCACTGAAGTGGCGGGTCACGCCGACGAGCGTTCCAGTGACGAGCACAACCTCAAACTGACGCAAGCTCGCGCCAAGTCGGTCGTGAACGCGCTGGTAGAACGGGGCATCAGCCGCGTGCGCGTGGTTTCTCAAGGCTATGGTGAGTATTGCCCGGTCGATGAGACCAGCAGCTACGCCGCTTGGGAGAAGAATCGCCGGGTCGAGTTCAAGGTCGTCAAGACCGAGGATGGCATGACCGGGGTCGATCGTGGTTGCGATCGAGCGCGCGCCAAGGGTGTACTTCCACCGCAAGTTCGTCCCGACGGCTTCTAATTGGCCGCGCTCCTGGCGGCTGGCTGGCGCTGCCAGCTGGGCACAGCTCGAGCCTCTAGTGCTCAGGCTTCTTCCACACCAGGGGTCCGGGGCGGACCGTCAATGCTTTCGTGGGGGAGGGCTCCGCGTAGAGTAAGCCGAGCCCTTCGTTGCTGAGCGCGAGGGGCGGCTCTTTGAAGCGGCCCAAGAAGTTCAGCTCCTCTAGATCAAACAACAGCTTACCCAGGCTGAGCATCCTACCCTGTTGGAGAATCCTCGCCAGGCTGGGGCGCTTGACGTTCAAGGCACTGGTTGCCACTTGGGGCTTGTTGTCGGCATAGCTCAGGCGGACGAATTGCAGCGAGCCGTTCAGGCTGATCAAGGCCCGCTTGGCGTGAGTACCAATGACTCTACTGTCTGGTTCGAGCGCGGCAACTTGTGCATGCTCCAGATCCAGCAGTACCGCGTCATTGCGTGGATACAGCGGGAGCATCGCGGGATGATCTGGTAAGCGACCATCCACCTCGTAGGCGGCTAGATCGAACCCTAGCTTCTTGCGTGCAGCACTAGTGCGAATGAACATGTCTCGGCGTGCCCCGTAGGCGCTAGCGCAGCCGAACAAGATGGAATCACTGACGACGTCCGTGTGATAGATGCGCGCAGCACACTGCTCACTCGCCACTTTCAGGGTTTGCCCAGCGGGCAGCAGCAGCCACAGCTCTCCGATTTCGTTGCGTGTGATTACGCCGTTGCCGAGGGTCCCAGCGAAGCCAGAGACCTGCAGCAACTTTCCGTCGCTCAGGCGCAGCAGTCTCGTCGTTGGCGCGTCACCGGGAAACTCCCAAACGTTGTAGCTGGGGACTGGGCCTGAGCAGGCGCGCTCTCGTTCGGGGTCGTGCGGGTAGGGCCACTCCAATTCGCGGTTGCCGTTCCCATCAGACACGACCATCTGCAGTCGAAGAAACGAGCCATCAGGTTCGTAGGCAAGTCGCCAAAGTAAGCCCGAGCCCGGGTTGAGCACACTTTCGGAGCCAGTGCTCAGGTCCCGAACGACGACCCATTGCCGCTGTCCATGTTGCCTCACATAGGCCACGCGATTGCCGCTGGGATCGAAGCTGACGGCGCGATGCGCCAGCTCGGAACTGCGATCGCTACGCGTATCGGCTCCGAACGCGCTGAGGTCGACCTCATGCCGGTTGATGGTGTCTCGCAGATACAATCGTCCGTCACGGATCAGTGCGACGAACCGCCCGCTCGGATCCGAGCCGGCAAACTCGTCGATCGACTCACCGGCGCCGTCTCCTTCCACCAGGTAGGGTTGCATGCGGTCGCCTTGGAGCTGCCCGTGAGGGGACAGCGTGACTCGCACTCGGCCGTCACCATCCGTGTCGCGCCGAGCCTGGCAGATGACACTCCAATTCATTCCGGGGGCCGCTGCTACTAAACGCGTGGGATGCGGAGTGCCGATGCCTCCGGGCGGTACTTCCGCCGAGACGACGCGCGCGACGCGCGGGGCTTTTAACGGTGGATCTGGAGTTGGACGAGCTGGATCCGAGTCGTCAGCGGAGGCTGCCGTGCTCGAACCAGCGGGAACGCTCGGCGCCGTTGGCGATGTGGCTGCGGCAGAGCCACCGCAGCTGGTTGCCATCATCAGCAGACTGAGCCGGAGCAGGGGTGCCCCGAAAGTTCGAGCGCGAAGACGGCGGGCATTCACTCGCTCAGCTTAGCAATCGATGAAGCCTGTACCAAGCGGTGTTAGACTCCAGATATGGTTGATCGAGATAGCGCTGATGAGTTCGCTGCGAGCGGTGAGGTGCCCGCCCATCTGGCCACACTTCGAGAAGCGGTGGAGTCGTGGCGAAAGCAGGACGTCGCCACACTTCGAGAAGCGGTGGAGTCGTGGCGAAAGCAGGACGTCGCCAAAGCCCACGCGCGCCTAGCGCCCCGCTTGCCCTCGTTTCGCACCTGGGGTGATTTGCAGGTGCCGGACCTGGTGACTCCTGCCGACAATGCGCCTGCGTGTGACGACTACCAGCAACGTTTGGGCCTACCCGGGCGATACCCGTTTACGCGCGGCGTTCAGCCGACCATGTACCGCGGCCGGCTGTGGACGATGCGCATGTTTGCCGGTTTTGGAACTCCGGAGCAAACCAACGAACGCTTTCGCTTCTTGGTGGAGCAGGGACAGACAGGACTGTCTACGGCTTTCGATTTCCCTACATTGATGGGGTACGACTCGGACTCACCCAGGGCTTTGGGAGAAGTGGGCATGTGCGGCGTGGCGGTGGACACCTTGCGCGACATGGAAATCCTGTTCGATCAGATCCCGCTCGACCAAATCACCACGTCGATGACGATCAACGGTCCAGCGATTGTTTTGCTGGCCTTCTACATCGCGCTGGCTGATGAACGCGGCGTTCCGCGAGACAAGATCGGTGGCACCGTGCAGAATGATTGTCTCAAGGAGTTCATCGCTCAACACGCTTGGCTGGTGCCCCCCCAACCGGCGATGCGAATCGTGACGGATATGGTGGAGTTCTGCACGACCGAGGTGCCTCGTTTCAACACGATCTCCATCAGTGGCTATCACATCCGCGAAGCCGGAGCGACGGCGGTTCAAGAGCTGGCGTTCACCCTGGCTGATGGTCTGGCATATGTGAAAGCTGGGGTCGACCGTGGTTTGCATGTCGACCAATTCGCGCCCCGACTCAGCTTCTTCTTCGACGTGCACAATGACTTCTTCGAGGAGATCGCCAAGTTTCGGGCGGCGCGGCGGATGTGGGCACGTTTCATGAAACAGCGTTTCCACGCAAAGTTACCAGCCAGCATGAAGCTGCGGACTCACGCACAGACCGCAGGGGTCAGCCTGACCGCGCAGCAGCCATACAACAATGTCGCTCGCGTCGCGATTCAAGGTTTGGCAGCGGTTTTGGGCGGAACCCAGTCTCTGCACACCAACTCGTTGGACGAAACCTACGCGCTGCCGACTGAAGAGGCCGTCACGGTCGCGCTGCGCACTCAACAGATCATCGCGCATGAGACGGGAGTGGCCAATACGATCGATCCGCTCGGAGGCAGCTACTACGTTGAGTGGCTCACGGATGAACTGGAGAGACGCGCTCTGGAGTACATCGAGCAAATTGACCAGATGGGTGGCATGTTGACTGCCGTTGAGCAAGGCTACCCGCAACGAGAGATCTCCCGCAGCGCTTACGAGTTTGAACAGCAGCTCAATGCCGGCGAGAGGATCGTCGTGGGAGTCAACCGCTATCATTCGGGTGATTCTGCCGCCGACCCGATACCCACGCTCAAAATCGATCAGTCCGTGCAACAACATCAGATTGAACGCTTGCGCCAGGTCAAGTCGACGCGTAACGCTTCAGCTGTAGACCAGGCGCTAGCTGCCGTGAAGCAAGCGGCGCAGTCTGATGGCAACCTAATGCCACCCATCATCGCAGCGGCGCGGGCGTATGCGACCCAGCAGGAGATCTGCGATGTGTTGCGCGAAGTCTTCGGGACGCACCAAGACCCCGGCGAATTCTGAGTCTGGGCTCAGGGGGTGATGTACGAGCCCGACGCGATGAACATGCCGGTCCAGCGATGGTATTCGTCGAAGTCAGACATGTAACGGATGCTCGGGAACGAGAAGTCCAACAACACGTACTTGGTCTTCACGGAGATATTCAGCAGATCGATGCGGGCCATCATGTCATTGCGCGATGATGCGACGCCAGCGCCCAGCCGTAGCGGCCAATACACGCTCTTGGTGACTGGAATGTGGTAACCCACACTGGCCAAGAAGCTGTACATGCTTTCGTCCTTGTCCAGGAACTCGGCATTGGGTGCCCGCTGCTCATCACTGTTCAACATCGGCTTGAACGTGCCCGGGGCGTACTCGAGCAGGATCTCCATACGCTCCAACATCAAGCCGGCTCGCAAAGCGAACAGGATGCCCATGTACGTACCGGGGCCGTTCAGATCGTTGTCGAAGTCCTTCCAAGTGTGCAGCGTGACACCTGTACCCAACGTGACGCCGAAGATGCCGCGGATGCCGATCAGCTGCTCGGCGCGGTGCTCTTCCTCCAGTAGGTGGCGTTCCTGGATCAAATCCGGGCGCGTGTCGCTCGGGGCTGCCGTAACGTCCGCGTTGGTCCCGGTGCCTTCGGGGCTGGGCTCCCCGAGCTCGTCAGCGGGAGGCGCGGTCTCCGCAGCAGTCTCTTCGGCGGGAGGTGGACCGGCTGGATCCAGCGGAGGAGGGGTATTTGAGCTGGCTCCCAGGTCATCTTGGGCCGCGGCCGTTTGGCTGAGCAGCGTTGCAGCGGCGGCGCCCCAGAGGGAGCGAGTTATTGAACTTCCCATCTCAGTCAGAGAGGCTAGGAAATCGAGATGTTACTGGCTACAGAAATTCGCCGATTCAGCGTGGAACCAAGCCGACTACAACACGCTGTAGACCAGGCTAACGGCCGTGATCACGTCCGCACTTTCCACGTCTGGCAGCGGATTGTTGTCGTATTTCAATCCCAGGCTGGTGGCGAGAGAAAAGCCTTCGCCCAACTTCGAGGTGAGCCCTAGCTGGGAGTTCAACTGCCAGTTCGCGTTGCCCGTGTCGTCATCTTCGAACGGGGCCAAACCTTGGAGGTATTCAACCCCAGCGTTGAACGTGACCGCTTCATTCAGCTTGTTGTCGTAGCCGACGAACAAACGCGCGTGATGCCGAGTCTCGGACTTGTCGAGTAACTCTGGAGGGTCAACAGGATCCCCGTTGTCATCCAGCACGACCCGCGCTTCGTCCCGGCGCACGTCATGCTGCAAGTCGTAGCCGAGTTCAGCCCAAAGCTGATGCTTCTCGACGTCAATGAAGTAGTAGGCGAAGCCCGGGTCGACGTTTAAGCGCAAGTCCAGCCCCTGGAATCGATCCCTGCGTCCTGAGACGGCCAGGAATGCTGCCAGGTAGCGGGTGATGAAGTAGTCGTAGCGGACTCGGCCCTGGTAATTCTCGACGTTGACCTTTCGTTCAGCTGCGCCAGCGGAGGCGCCCTCACCGTAGTTGACAGCGGCAGCGGCGCTTAGCTGGTGACGCTGGCGTCGCATCCGAAACGCGCTGGAAGCCGTCAGTGACAACGACTTAGAGTTACCCTCCGCGTATAGAGCGCCAGCGGTCAACGTCAATTCGGTTGCGTCTTTGGGTTCACCGTCATCGACCTTCGCTGTTTGAAAACCTTCGTCAGCCACGTCGGTCGTGCCGCTAGTGGCCTTCTTTTCTTCGAGCAGGCCCTCTGGCAGTTCGTCCTGGGCCCACGCCACCTGCGTAGAAAGGTACACGGCTAAGGACACTGGAACCATTTTGTAACTTTTCATCGACGTATCTCCGCGAAAGCTTACCTGTTAACTACAACCATCATGGCGAGCAAACAACCGGATGTATTGAGTCATCGTACATTATTTGTTCACGCGGCGTCGGGGCTTTGCTATGTCGCCGAAGTATGAGCCAATGGCAACGATACTTCGGGACCGCACTGAGTGCGCTGATGGGTTTGGCATACGCTGGCAGCAGCAACGCACAGAGCGAGTCATCGACCGCGGGTGCTTCTGTATCGCTAGATGGTGCTAGCGCAAACGCTAGCGGTGATGCTGAGAGTGACGCGCCGCTCCAGCGCCCGTTTGAGATTGGTGTCTTTGGGGGCCTGCTGATCCCACCGAAAGATCACTCGTTGCGGTTTCATGGCAAGCCGCTGGATCCAGCGGAGGATTTTCGTACGCTGAATCCCGAGGTTGGAGGGCGCTTGGGCGTTTATCCGATTGACTACATCGGTATCGAGGCCGAAGGGGCCATGGCGTTCTCCGAGACCGAAGGTGGAGAGAGTTCGACCATTTTGGGGCTTCGCGCGCATCTGGTGGCTCAGATCCCGTTTGAGTCGGTGACTCCGTTCCTGCTGGCGGGTGGTGGCTCTTTCAAGGCTGGCACTGACGTGCTGCGTAAAGACGAAGACCCGATGTTTCACTTCGGCGTCGGCGTCAAGGTGCCACTGAGCCACTACGTCGGTCTACGTCTCGACCTGCGGGACAACATTGCCCTGGGCCAGCCAACGGACGTGCAGGACTTGAGCGCCAACTGGCTCGAAGCGCAGCTTGGGCTGTACGTGGGGCTTGGCGGCGACAAAGATCCGCCGCCACCAGAGTCCAAACCGGTCGATACGGACGGCGACGGATTGACAGATGACGTGGACAAATGTCCCCAGGAGCCGGCACAAACGCCCGATGGTTGTCCCATTGGCGATCGAGATGGCGACGGATTCAAAGACGACGTGGACGAGTGCCCGGATGAGCCGGGGACTCTCGACAATGGCTGCCCAGACTTGGACCCTGACAAGGATGGCTTTGCGGCCGACGCCGACAAGTGTCCCCAGGAGCCAGGCGTGGCGCCGGATGGGTGTCCCGACTTGGATCCCGACAAGGATGGCATCGTCGGCGACGCGGACAAGTGCCCGACTGAGCCCGAAACCGTCAACGGTTTCGACGACGCGGACGGATGCCCGGATACCGTGCCTGACAAGGTGCAGAAATTCACCGGGGTGATCGCTGGTATCGAGTTCGATCTGGGCAAGGCCACCATCCGTCCCGCTTCGCGCCCTCTGCTCGACGAAGCCGCGGAAGTCCTGAACGAGTACAAGAACATCAAGCTGGTGATCAGCGGACACACGGATTCCAGCGGCACCCGCGAGCGGAACTTGGAACTCAGTCAGCAGCGCGCTGATGCCGTTAGAGCGTACCTCGTGACCAAGGGCGTCGAGGAAGAGCGTCTGCAAACCATCGGTGCGGGGCCGGATCAGCCCATCGCGGACAACAAGACGCGCGAAGGTCGGCAAAAGAATCGCCGCATCGAGTTCAAGGTCTTGCAGTAGGCGAAGCTGGCGCTAGGAGGGTCGGGGAGTCGTCCTCGATCCTTCAGCGGGCGCCCACAGCCAGCAATCCCCAGAGCGAACGACCAACGGAGCGAAAAGCAGTGGAGGGAAACAGTGCCTGAGAACGCAACCCAGTACATAGACCAAGGTATTGCGCTAGCGGTCGGATACGCTCCCAAGCTGCTGCTTGCCATCCTCACGCTGCTCGTTGGCCTCTGGCTGATCGGCAAGATCTGCAAGCTGGCTACGCGCGCCGCCGAAAAACGTGAGGTGGACGCCACGCTCACGCCATTTTTGGTCAATCTTCTGCGTTGGGGCTTGAGAGTCCTGCTCTTGATCAGCGTCGCTTCGATGGTCGGTATTCAGACCACGTCCTTCGTGGCGGTGCTGGGTGCTGCTGGGCTTGCTGTTGGTCTGGCGCTGCAGGGGAGCTTGGCCAACTTTGCCGGCGGAGTGCTGATTTTGATCTTCCGTCCCTTTCGGGTCGGTGACTTCATCGAAGCTCAGGGCAAAGCTGGGGTGGTCAAAGAAATCCAGATCTTCACCACGACGCTCATCAACCCCCAAAACCGCCGGGTGACCATCCCCAATGGCCCACTGTCGAACGGAACCATCACGAACTTCACGATTGAAGGCAAAGCGCGCATGGATCTGGTGATTGGCATCAGCTACTCAGCAGACATCGACAAGGCGAAGACGATTTTGAGCGACATTCTCAAGAACGACGAGCGCGTGCTCGCTGAGCCTGCTCCAGTGGTTGAAGTTCTCGAGTTGGCTGACAGCTCCGTCAACCTCGCGGTGAGGCCGTACGTCAGCGTTGGCGACTATTGGGGGCTGCACTTCACGCTGCTGCCGTTGATCAAGAAGTCGCTAGACGAAGCCGGTATCGAGATCCCGTTTCCCCAACAGGACGTGCATCTGTACAAACAGAGCGCCTGAGCACAAGCAGAGCGCCTGAGAGCGAAGCTCGTTCGCGTTCAGGACTTGTCGAGCGCACCGATGATGTCGGCGACGATGTCATCGGTATCTTCAACGCCTACGCTCAGACGGATCAGAGCTGGGTCAATGCCCAACTCTGCCAGCTGAGCGTCATCAAGCTCAAAGTAGCTCATGAAG